>NZ_JBGCCK010000001.1:0-482687 GCF_041262525.1 Streptacidiphilus sp. MAP12-20 | reverse complement strand
CGCCCCGACCTGCGGCAGGTCACCGCCGAGGACCAGACCACGATCCTGCGGCTGCTGACCGAGCGCCGCGACGACCTGGTCCACGAACGCACCCGTGTGCTGAACCGGCTCCACGCCGTCCTGCGTGACCTGCTGCCCGGAGGCGTGGCCACCGGCCTGTCCGCTGACAAGGCCGCCGCCGCGATGAAGGGCATCCGTCCCGTCACCGCCACGGACAGCTGCCGCCGCGACATAGCCCGCGACCTGCTGGCCGACCTTCGACGCCTGGACCGGCTGGTCAAGGACAACGAGGTCCAGATGCGCGAGGCACTGGCCGCGACGCGGACCACGCTTACCCGGCTGCCTGGCCTGGGCACCGTGCTGGCCGCGAAGGTGCTCGGGCACGTCGGCGACGTCACCCGCTTCCCGACCGAGCACCACTTCGCCAGCTACACCGGCAGCGCCCCGCTGGACGCGTCCAGCGGCAACAACGTCCGCCACCGGCTCAACACCGGCGGCAACCGGGCGTTGAACTCGGTCCTGCACACGATCGCGATCTGCCAGATCCGCGACGGCGGCCGCGGCCAGGACTACTACCTGCGCAAGATCGCCGAGGGGAAGACGCCCTCCGAGGCCCGCCGGGCCTTGAAGCGACGGCTGTCCAACGTGGTCTACCGGATCATGAAACGCGACCATCACACCCGCCTCGCCGCCGCCGCTTGACACACAGAGGCGCTATTAGGTCACAGGCTCCCGACCGGCGCGGTGCGTACTGGCACCGCCCGGACGGCCGACGATTCAACCCAAGGACAGCCGGAGCGTCAGTCAGTCGGAGGGTCAGACCCCGGAGCGGTGCCATCTACATCCTCACTGTCAGTCGACGTCGATCTGACCGCCGTTCAACTCCTTGCGGTCCCGGCGCGCCTGACCCGCCTTCGACACGTTCGAGCCCTCGGGGGACTGCGGGGCGCCCATGTTGCGCCGCACCGAGTCCAGGATCGTCAGGCCCTGTCCGACCAGCCCGGCCGCGATCTCGCCCAGCCCGTCCGCGCCGTTCAGCACGTTGACGTTGGCGCCGGCCAGGCCGCCGGCCGCCTCCTTGACGATCTGCGGCAGCTGGTCGATCAGCATCCGGTCCAGCGCGACGCGGTCGTGCGAGGCCGCCGCCTCCGCCTGGATCTTCATCCGCTCGGCCTCGGCCAGGGCCAGCACCCGGATCCGCTCGGCCTCCGCCTCCGCGGGCTTCACGATCTCCGCGACCAACTGCTGCTGACGCAGCTCCGCCGCGCGCTGGGCCAGCTCGGTCTGGGCCGCCAGCACCTCCTGCTGCGCGTGCGCGGCGGCCAGCGGGCCCGCCTGCGCGGCCTGGGCCTGGGCCCGGTCGATCTCGGCGGTGTACTGCGCCTTGACGACGGCGGTCTGCCGCGCGTACTCGGCCTGGTTACGGGCCGCCGCCTGCTCCGCCTCGGCGGACGCCTGGGTGGCCGCGGCCTGCGCGACCTGCGCGGCCCGCTGGATGTTCGCCTTGTGCGGCGCGGCCATCGCCGCGATGTAACCGGTCTGGCCGTCGTCGATCGACTGGATCTGCAACGAGTCGACGATCAGGCCGATCCTGGCCATCTCCGGCTTGGAGGTCTCCAGCACCTCGGTGGCCAGCTTCTGCCGCTCGGTGACGATCTCCTCCACCGTCATCGAGCCGATGATCGAGCGCAGGTGACCTGCAAAGATCCGGCCGGTGAGAATGGACATCTGGTCCTGGTCGGAGAGGAAGCGCTGACCGGCGTTGACGATGCTCTCGTGGTCGTTGCCGACCTTGAAGGCGATCACGGCGCGCACGGTGAGCGCGATGCCCTGCCGGGTCACACAGGTCTCGGCGACCTCGGACTCGCACATGGCCAGGGTCAGAAAGCGGGTCTTGCGAAAGACCGGCAGCACGAACTTCCCATGGCCGGTGACGACGCGGAACGGTGCACCCCCGAGCCCACGTCTGCCACCGGAGATCAGCATCGCCTCGTCGGGGGCCGGTACGCGGTAACCGAACATCCTTCTCGTCTCCTCCGTTGATACTGCTGTCAGAGCTGCTTACTGCTCTATCTGCTCTGTCTGCGCTATGGGGACTGCTGCGCGGGTTGCGACTGCGACGAGTCTGATGCAGCGGTCACGGAGCGTCGAGGGGTGCGTCCCACTCGATCACGTCGACCTGTCGCGCCCCCCGGGACTCGATGACCAGGACGGTCGTCCCCACCGGCAGCGGCTCCGGGGACCAGGCCAAGAAAGCCTCCGTCCCGCCGCGCACCCGGACCAGCACCTCCCCGGGCCCGTCGCTGCCGCGCGTGCCGATCAGCAACCGCCCGGTGCAGCCGATCACCGCCTCGTCCGCCGGCATGCCCACGTGCTCCTTCCGGTCGTCCCGCAACCGCTCGGGAATCACGACCCTAGCGCGATTCCCGCCGGTCGAGCGGGTTACGGAACGCGATTGCGCTCCTGTCCTGGTTCTGTCATTTACATAATGCTTACGCATGGTGCCGACGCCAGGCTCCGCAGCAATTTCGGCTACCAGGGCTTCTCACCCGAGTGCCCGCTTCGAGCGCCGGGGCTGGACGCGGCGGCGGTGTTCGCCACGGAGGACCTGGGCCGGGGTGGTGTCGTCGTAGGCCCCGCAGCCGGTGACGGACCAGAGAGACCACTGCTGCGGGACTTCGAAGTACGGCACCAGCACCCGGATCCGGCGGCGGCCCCAGCCGCGGTCGACTTCGAGCAGGGCGGGCAGCACGTCCGGCGTCTGGCCGGCGTGGATCGCGTCGCGGCACGACCTGCAGGCGGGGAAGCGGTCCGCGGCGGCGTCCAGGCGGCCGGTGCGCGGGCGCTGCCGTCGCTTGCCGTGCGGCGGCTGGACCGCGCCCGAACGCGCCGGGCCGTGCAGCGGGTTGTAGAAGCAGCGGGTGGTGCCGCCCTCCAACCGAACGTGCTCGTGCTGCGCGTGCGTGGCGACCAGGCGCTCCACCGCGCGTTCGGCCAGCACCACGGCGGCCGCCAGGTCGGGCAGGTCGGCGGCCTCGTCCAGCAGCTTGCCCGCGGCCTGGTAGGCCTGGATCGCCCACTCGTAGTGCCGCCGCGCCGCCTGCTCCTCGGGCGCGAGTTCGACCTCTGCCGCACGCATCACGTCCCCGGCCGCCGCGACTCGCTCGGCGGCCAGGCCGGCCAGGCGATCCCGCATGACCTCCCACTCGCGCAGCAGCAGCTCCTGCTGTTCGCGCGTCGAACGCCGCTCCGCCGAACTCTGCCCGGCCGCAGAGGCCTGCGCGTTCTCCGCGCGGCGCAGCAGCCTGAGAAACCACCAGTGCCGGAACACGCGCATCCTCCCCTGAACCTCCCAGCACGGTCATTCTGCGCCTGCGCCCGGCCTCGCCGACACCCGGGGCCGGCGTCAACTCGCCGGGGCGGGGCCTCGCTCGACCGGGTGAGCGATGACTCCAATCCGTAGCCGCATGGCTACCATCGGCAGCGCGAGCCGGCTCGCTTTCCCCCCGCGCAGCCAGCCGACCCAGCCGATGAGGAGTCGTCCGATGTCCCATCCCACCGCCCCCGCGTCCGCCGCCCCGCAGGTGCCTGTCGCCGGGCTGCCGATGCAGGCGGCGCGCTGCCAGTACGAGGGTCTGCCGATCCACGCCCGGCCGCCGTTCAGCGTGTTGCGCCCGACCCGTCGGATCCGTGAGCACGCGCGGATGCGACTGTCGGGCATCCCCCCGCAGGGCGCGGCGTCGGCGTTCGCAGTCGGCACGTGGGTGACGGTGCTCGGCGCGGAGGAGATCCGCGCGACGCTGGACGCGGACGACCGGCTCGGCGGGCTCTGGTTCACCGGCAGCCAGTGGTCCTTCTGCGGCGGCACGTACCAGGTCGAGCACGTGGTGCGGCGGATGATGGACGACCACTACCGGATGCGCAGGATCGCCCGCACGGTCACCCTGCGGGGCGGCACCTGCGCCGGCGCGGGCCCGGAGGACGACGGCTGCGGCCTCGGCTGCGCGCTGCTCTTCCGCGACGCCTGGCTGCGCCCGGCCGACGCCCCCGCGCCACTGCCGATGCCGACCCGGCACGCCACCGTCCGGAGCCTGCAGGAGATCCAGCAGACGCTCGGCTCCGACGGCACGCTGCTGGGCGTCCCCTTCCACGCGGCGATGGCCCGCTACGTCGGCCTGCGCCTGCCGGTGCTCCGCCAGGTCCGGCCGCGCGCGCTGCCGCGCTGGCAGTACCCGGTCGGCGAGTGGTACCAACTGGACGGCCTGCGCTGCCTCGGCGAACCGCTGGCCGGTCTGGGCTGCGACCGGCAGTGCGCGCTGCTCTGGCACCGCTCCTGGCTGCACCTCGACGAGGAGTGAGCGGCCCGAACGCGCCACTCGGCCGCAACTTTCCTTGATCGCCAGATGTTTCACGCGAAGCATTTGGCGATCTTGTTCGTCTGCCGACGAGTTGGCACCGCGCCGCCGGTCACGGCGCCAACTGCTCGCCACCACCGGTCTGGCTGCCGCTGCCTTGCCCACCGCCCTGCCCACCGCTTTGCCCGCCGCCGCTCGGCGCGAGCCTGATGTGGCCTCGACGGAGCGGGAAGAGCCGGGCGACGAGCCCGAACCCCGGCTTCTCCCAGGGCAGCAGGAAGCTGTGCCGGCTGAAGGCGAGCCCGGCGGCCGCCGCCAGATTCCGCAGCCGGGACTCGTCCAGGCCCATCCCGGGCATCGTCAGCAGCCGCCGCCCGGAGGCGTCGAGCAGGAGCACGCGACCTTCGTAGCCACGTCCCTGGCCGAGCGTTCGCTCCCGCAGCAGGACCAGTTCGGTCGGGCGCGCCGCCAACGGCGACCGGGCGTCGCCGTCCGGACCGGCCAGCGGGATCTCGACGAGCTTCGACCTGCCGTCGACGAGCACCAACGAGCGCCCGGTCCACTTCAGCGAGCCGAACGTCAGCCACCCGCTCAGTTCCGGCCCCGGCGGATTGCCCCCGGCGTCCTCGGTGGCCGCGCTGGGGGTGGGGCTGATCTGGCACGCGTCGCCGAGGGCGGCCGGTGCGGGGGCGAACTGCTCGGGCGTGGGCAGCCCGGCGTAGCCGAGATCCGGGTCGAAGACCAACAGCGGGCCCCAGGAACCCATCTGCCCGTTCACCCGCAGGATCTCCTCGGCGAGCTCCGCGCTCCGCACCGCCAGCCGGAGCGGAAGCGGGACCGCCCGCCACAGGGCGAGGTCCAGCAGGAGCGGCACCGGCACGAGCCACGCGAGCCATCCGGCCGCCCCGCCCGACGACGCCAGCGCCCCGGCCAGGACCGCACCGAGCGCCAGCGCGCCCGCCAGCCGCCACGCGATCCAGCGGCTCAGCCGCCGCAGCCGCAGCGCGTCCGGCAGTCCCTCCTCCGGGAGCCGCCAGATCCAGCGCACCGGCCGTAGCCACCGCCGCGACCGTCCCCGCCCCCGAAAGCCGGTCCGTCGGCCCATCCGCGCGGTCAGCCCGCGCCACATCATGCTCATCCAGACCCCCCTCGCAAGCTGCGAGTATCCGCTCTTCCCCGCGCCGGCGACAGGGTTGACGGGGCATCACATCTCGGGCGCAAAAAATCAACAGGTTTGAGAATCTTCACCACAACGCAGCGAAAACATGCTGCAGAAGGCTTGCTGACAGCCATCGTCCAGCCCTAATCTCGCCTCGTTTCGCGCGTCCGCACGCACTCCCTCCCCGCCCAGAGAAACGAGCATGCGATGTCACGCCGCACCCTGGCCGCGCTGACCGCGGCCACCGCCGGACTGAGCCTCGCGCTCGGCGGAGCCGCCACCGCCAGAGCCGCCTCCACGGACGTCACCGTCCCCGTCCCGCCCACGCCGGTCGTCACCCGCGCCGGACTCGATCCGGCACTCGTCAACGGCCGGGGCGCCGACCTCGGCTTCGTCGAGCAGGAGGCGGAGAAGGCGCCCACCACGGGCACCGTCATCGGCCCGGGCCGGGACGCCTACACCCTCGCCGCCGAGGCATCCGGGCGCAGCGCCGTGCAGTTGACGCCGGGCCAGTACGTCGACTTCACGCTCCCCCGGGACGCGAACGCGATCACTGTCCGCTACAGCATCCCGGACGCGCCCAACGGCGGCGGCCTCACCGCGCCGCTGGACGTCAGCGTGAACGGCCACCACCGCGCCACCATGACGCTCACCTCGCAGTACGCCTGGCTCTACAACCAGTACCCGTTCACCAACGACCCCAACGCCGGGCTGCTCCACCCTGACTGGTGGATCACCGAATGCTCCTGCGTGCCGAGCCAGACCACGCCCACGCCGGTCATCACCAAGCCGTTCCGTCCGAACCACTTCTACGACGAGCAACGCCTGCTCCTCGACCGCACCTACCGGGCCGGCGAGACGGTCCGGCTCTCCGTCCCGCAGCGCAGCGACGCCGTGACCACCACGATCGACCTGATGGACTCGCAGCTCGTCGCCCCGCCGAAGATCGATCTCTTCGCCGCCGACGTCCTCGCCTTCGGCGCGGACCCGACCGGCCACCGCGACTCCGCCGACGCCATCGACGCCGCGATCGCCTTCGCCAAGCGGACCCACCTCAAGGTCTACCTCCCGCCGGGGACCTACCAGGTGAACCGGCACATCCTCGTCGACGACGTGACGATCGAGGGCGCCGGCAACTGGTACACGATCGTCAAGGGCCACCAGGTCACACTCGCCACCCCGGCTCCCGATGGTTCCGTCCACACCGGCGTCGGCTTCTACGGCAAGGACGCGAGCGCGGGCGGCAGCCACAACGTGCACCTCTCCGGCTTCGCCGTCGAGGGCGACGTCCGCGAGCGGATCGACACCGACCAGGTGAACGCGATCGGCGGCTCGTTCAGCGACTCCAGCATCGACGGCCTCTACCTCCACCACACGAAGGTCGGCATCTGGCTGGACGGCCCGATGTCCAACCTGTCCATCACGAACAACCAGATCGCCGACCAGATCGCGGACGGCATCAACTTCCACAGCGGAGTGACGAACTCGCTCGTCCGCAACAACTTCATCCGCAACACCGGCGACGACGGCATCGCGCTGTGGTCCGAGACCGCCGAGGACGCGAACGACACCATCGACCACAACACCGTGCAGACCCCCGTGCTCGCCAACGGCCTCGCCGTCTACGGCGGCACGGACAACACGTTCTCGAACAACCTCGTCGCCGACCCGATCCGGGAGGGCAGCGCGATCCAGGTCGGCTCCCGCTTCGGCGCGCAGCCCTTCACCGGACACCTCTGGATCACGGACAACACCACCGTCCGGGCCGGGACCTTCGAACTCAACTGGAAGATCGGCCTCGGCGCGATCTGGTTCTACGCCCTCCAGCGCAACATCGACGCGGACGTGGAGGTGGTCGGCGACAACTTCCTCGACAACACCTACAACGCGATCATGCTGGTCGCCGACTGGCCGGTGAAGGACCTCTACTCCATCACCAACGTCCACTTCCGGGACATCAAGGTCGACGGCACCGGCACCGACGTCGTCAGCGCCCGCGCGGCAGGGAGCGCCAGCTTCCAGAACGTGGTGGCCCGCAACGTCGGCGCGGTCGGCGTCAACAACTGCGGCTCCTTCCACTTCACCTCCGCCGGCTCGGAGTTCTCCCTCACCGACCTCGGCGGCAACACCGGCGGCGGCACGACCGGGCCGTGGTTCGCGCCCTGGGAGCTGCCGAACACCATCACCTGCGCCGACCGCCCGGCCGTCGTCCCCCCGCCCGCCCCCGCGCCCTGGTGACACCTGCTCGGGCCTGAGGATTTCATGATCGCCAAATGTTTCACGTGAAGCATTTGGCGATCATGGTTCGTACGCGTGCCAAAGGCTCTACGCCCGGTACGCCAGCCGTCGCGGGGCGGGCAGTTCGGCGAGGTACTGCTCGAACGAGGTCCGCCCGTACGGCTCGCCCGGCACGAGGTTGCCGCCCGCGCGGAAGGCGGCGAAGGTGCGGCCGGGGAGACGCAGTGGCAGGAGCGGGCGGCGGCGACCGGTCGCGGCGAGGTAGGCGAGGTCGCGGGCGCTGCGCGCCTCGGGGCCGCCGAGGTCGTCCGCGCGACCGTCGAGGGGCGCGGCGACGGCGAGTTCGGCGAGGCGGGTCGCGACGTCCCGCGCGTCGACCGGCTGGAACCGCAGGTCCGGCACCACCATCACCGGCGCCTTGGCCGCGCCCGCGAAGAGCGCGCGCAGCAGGTCGTGGAACTGCGTCGCCCGCAGGACGGTGAACGGCAGGCCGGACTCGGCGAGCAGCCGCTCGGCCTCCAGCTTGCCGCGGTAGTACCCGAACGGGATCCGGTCGACGCCGACGATCGACACGTACACCAGATGCGGCGGCGCCTCCCCGGCCCGGCGGGCCCCGGCGACCAGGTTCCGCATCAGCGCGGCCTCCTGCCCGCGGCCGAAGCCGGTCGCGCAGTGCACCACCGCCGCCGCCCCGGCGAGGGCCGCGTCCACGCCCTGGCCGCTGGCCAGATCCGCCGTCGCCCAGCCGATCCCGTCCGAACCCGTGCTTGCCCGCTCCCGCCGGCTCAGCACCCGGACCGGGTGGCCCCGTTCGCGCAGCTTCTCGACCACGACCCGGCCGAGCACACCGGTCCCCCCGGTCACCACGATGTCTCCGCCGTCGCCCACTGTTCCCTCGCTCCACCTGGTTTGCGATGTCTCACCAGCATGGACAGACGGCCCACTGGAAACGTGACACGACGCGCGGGGCAGCGCTCACGCCGCGAGGCGGGCGACGAGCTGCTCGTTGAGCCGGCCGGCGATCTGCGTCAGCACCCGGGCGGCCACGGCGAGGTCCGCCTCCGGAATCCCGCCGTAGGCGTTGGCGACGACCCCGGTGGTTGCCTCGCGCAGCTCCGCGAAGAGCACCTCCCCGGCCGCGGTCGCCCGGACTCGCGCGCCATCCTCCTCGCCGTCCTCGACCAGCCGCGCCGTGGCGACCAGCCCGGCGACGGCGTCCCGTGCCGCCTCAGCGCTGACCTTCAGCCCGCCGACCAGCCGCTGCACCAGCGCGTCGACGTCGGCGGTCCCGCCGCCGGTCATCGTCACGCTGAGCGCGATCCACTGGATCCGGGTCAGCCCGGACGGCGCGAGCGTGAGGGCCAGGTGCGCGAGGTGGGCGTTCTCGACCTCGCCGATGATCTGCGGGGTGAGCGTCGGTGCGATGGCGTTCATGACTACTCCTCGTTCGGTTCGTAGGCGTTGTCGATCCCGATCGGTACATCCAGCAGAGCCGTCAGCTCCGCCACAAAGGCCCCGGTCCGCTCACCGGCCAGCCCGCCCAGCGGAGCCAGCAGCTGCTCGTGCAACCCCTGCACGAGCTCGATGGCCTGCTGCGCCATCTCGCTCCCGCGCTCGGTCAGCGCGAGCCGCACGGCTCGCGTGTCGACCTCGTCGCGGACCCGCTCGACCAGCCCGTCAGCCTCCAGCGTCCGGGCCAGCTTGGAGACGTAGAGCGGCTCCAGGCCGGTGTGATCGGCCAGCTCCCGCTGACTCGGCCGCCGCCCAGCGCGCTGCATGCCGTAGAGCGACGAGACCAGCGAGTACTTGGCATGCGTCAGCCCGAGCGGCGCGACGGCCCGATCGACGGCGACCCGCCACTTGAGCGAGAGCCGCCAGACCAGGAAGCCGGGCGTGGGACCACTCTTCGGTGCGTTCGGCGCCTTGCTCATGGCAGATACAGTACATAGATATTAAGTACATGGCTACTATCTGGCGTCCTGCATCCCGCAAGGCGCGCCGCGACCTAGGCTGGGCCCGAACTCCGTTCCGTCGTCGCACCCACAAGGAGCGCACCTCATGACCCAGGCACACCCCGCCGATCACACCCCACTCGCCGAGGCCGTCGCCGCGCTGATGCCGCGTGCGAAGGACGAGCTGGCCGAGCTCGTCGCGTACCGGTCCGTCGCCGATCCGCGGCAGTTCCCCGTGAGCGAGTGCGAGAAGGCGGCCACCTGGGTCGCCGACGCGCTGCGGGCGGAGGGGTTCGCGGACGTGGCGGTGCTGGACACGCCGGACGGGACGCAGTCCGTGTACGGGCGCCTGGCCGGTCCCGAGGGTGCGCCAACGGTGCTGCTGTACGCGCACTACGACGTACAGCCGCCGCTGGACGAGGCCGCCTGGGTCTCGCCGCCGTTCGAGCTGACCGAGCGGGACGGGCGCTGGTACGGGCGCGGAGCTGCCGACTGCAAGGGCGGCTTCCTGATGCACCTCATCGCGCTGCGCGCGCTGCGCGCGGAGGGCGGGGTGCCGGTCACCGTCAAGGTGATCGTCGAGGGCTCGGAGGAGCAGGGCACCGGCGGGCTCCAGCGCTACGCCGAGGCCCACCCCGAGCTGCTGACCGCCGACGCGATCGTCATCGGCGACACCGGCAACTTCCGCGTCGGGCTGCCCACGGTGACGGCGACGCTGCGCGGCATGACCATGCTCGAGGTCGGCGTCCGCACGCTCGGCGGCAACCTGCACTCCGGCCAGTTCGGCGGGGCCGCCCCGGACGCGCTCGCCGCGCTGATCCGGATGCTCGACTCGCTGCGCGACGAGACGGGCGCGACCGTCGTGCGCGGCCTGGAGGAGCAGGCGCAGCAGACGTGGGAGGGCCTGCAGTACGACGAGGCCACCTTCCGCGCCGACGCCAAGGTGCTGGACGGCGTCGGCCTGACCGGAACCGGCACGATCGCCGACCGGATCTGGGCCCGCCCCGCGGTGACCGTGCTCGGGATCGACTGCCCGCCCGTCGTCGGCGCGACGCCTTCGGTTCAGGCGGAGGCCAAGGCGCTGGTCAGCCTGCGGGTGCCGCCGGGCCTCGACGCCGCGAAGGCGGAGGAGGCGCTCACCGCGCACCTGACCGAGGCGGCTCCGTGGGGTGCGCTCGTCGAGGTGACTCCGCGCGGCCAGGGCCAGGCCTTCCGCGCCGACACCGACAGCCCGGCGTACGCGGCGATGGCCGAGGCGATGGGCGTCGCCTACCCGGGCGAGGAACTGCAGATCGCGGGCCAGGGCGGCTCGATCCCGCTCTGCAACACCCTGGCCACCCTCTACCCGGAGGCGGAGATCCTGCTGATCGGTCTCAGCGAGCCCGACGCGCAGATCCACGCGGTCAACGAGAGCGTCTCCCCGCAGGAGCTGGAGCGGCTCTCTCTCGCCGAGGCGCTGTTCCTGCGCGGCTACGCGGCCGGCAAGCGCGGCTGAGCCACCCGATTGTCCGACCCGGCGGTCGGCACCAGCGCCTGCTCGGGCGTCGGGACCGGCCGCCGTCGCGCGGGGGCCTGGCCGGCGAGCATCGCGCCGAGAGCGAGCGCCAGACCGAGCAGTTGCCAGCCCGTCAGCGTCTGGTGCAGCACGACCAGACCGCCCAGCGTCGCGACCAGCGGGTTGATCAGGCCGAGGAAGGACGCGGGTCCGGCGCCGAGGCGGTCGATGCCGCGGAACCAGAGGACGTAGCCCAGCGCCGTGCTGAGCAGACCGAGGTAGGCGAAGCCGAGCAGGTTGGCCGTGGTCGGCTCCGGCGGCGCGCCCTCGACCAGCGCGGCGAGTGGCGCGAGGAAGAGCCCGCCCGCGACGAGCTGCCAGGCCGTCAGGTCGACGAGCGTGGCGCCCTCCGGCTTGCCCCAGCGGCGGACCAGCACGGTCCCGAGTGCCATCAGCACGATCGCGGTCACCATCGCGGCGATCCCGGCGCCGTCCAGCGCCGCACCGGACTTGAGCACCAGCAGGCCGACCCCGGCCACGCCGACCACCCCGGCGATCACGGCCCGCCGCCCTGGCCGCACCCCCAGCACGCCGATGCCGAAGCCGGCGACGAGCAGCGGCTGGATCGCGCCGATCGTCGAGGCGACGCCGCCGGGCAGCCGGTAGGCGCCGAAGAAGACGAGCGGGAAGAAGAGCCCGATGTTCAGCATCCCGAGCAGCGCCGCGCGCCCCCACCACCGGCCGCTCGGCAGCCTTCGTCCCAGCAGCAGGAGCAGCAGTCCTGCGGGCAGCGCCCGCACCGCGGCGAGCAGCAGTGGCCGCCCCTCCGGCAGCACCTGCGTCGTGACCAGGTACGTCGTCCCCCACATCGCCGGCGCGAGCGCCGCCGTCAGCGCCACGCCGAGCCGACCCCCGCGCGAGCCCTGGCCGCCTGTGCCCATGGTCTTCACTGTCCCCACGACAATCACCTCAGCGTTGACTATATGAACGTTGAGATAAATAGTGGCCCCAAAATCCGCGAACGTCAAGTATCTTAATGTTGAGACATCTCGACCGACTCGACCGAGGAGAAGCCATGCCGGACGAACCCCTGCGCGACGCGGTCGACGACATCGTCGACCAGTGGAATGCCGCCCGCCCCGATCTCGACACCGCGCCGATGGCACTGGTCGGCCGGCTCAACCGCTTCCACGCCCACGTCGACGCGGCGCTGCGCGAGTACTTCGCCGAGAACGGCCTCGACTTCTCCGAGTTCGACGTGCTGGCCACCCTCCGCCGCTCCGGCGAGCCCTACGAGCTCAACGCACGCGCCCTGCTCAAATCAGCGATGGTGACCTCGGGAGCGATCACCAACCGGGTCGACAAGCTGGCGGCCAAGGGCTTGGTGGAGCGCCGCCCCTGCCCGACCGACCGCCGTGCGGTCCTGATCCGGCTCACCCCGGCGGGCAAGGAGTTGATCGACGCCGTGGCCCCCGGCCATATCCGCAACGAGGAACGCCTGGTCGCCGCCCTCACCCCGGCCGAGCGCGACCAGCTCAGCGGCCTGCTCAGGAAGCTCCTCGTCTCACGCGGCGACACCCGGCTGCTCTGAGCCGGGCGTCGCGCCGGCGTCACCGACCGGCTGCCGCCTCGGCGCTGATCCGCGACGTCCGCGATGTCCGTGACGCGGCGGGGCGGCGCAGGTGGGCTGCGGCGTAGACGAGGGTCGCTGCGGCCATGATCGCGAAGCTCGGCGGGCAGCGCGGGATCCACGCCGCCGCGGCCAGGCCGACCCACATCTCCCCCACCGCCAGCGCGGCGGCCAGCGCCAGGCCGTGGAAGGGCCGGTCGGTCAGCCGGACCGCCGCACCCGCGGGCGCGGCCAACAGGCCGAGCAGCAGCAGCGAGCCGACCGCCTGGGTGGCCTCTCCGGCGGTGACCCCGACGAGGACGAGGAACGCCAGCCCGAGTGCCTTGACCGGCACGCCGCGCGCGGCGGCCACGCCCTCGTCGAGGGTGGCGAAGAGCAGCGGCCGCGCGATCAGCACGACGACGACCGCGACGGAGGCGGCGACCAGCACGGCGACCAGGGTCTGTCCGCCGTCGAGTCCGAAGATCGAGCCGAAGAGGACCGTGGTGCCCGCGCCGCCGTTGCCCATGCCGCTGGCCGAGGTGGTGTAGAGGGTCAGGAAGAAGGAGCCCAGGCCGAGGATCCAGGCGAAGGCGCTGCCGATGACGACGTCGTCGGCCTTGCCCCGGCGGCCGATCCCGCCCAGCAGCAGCGCGACCAGGACGCAGCCGAGGAAGAGGCCGAGCCGCAGGTCGTAGCCGGCGGCGAGCGCCGCCATCGCGCCGGTGAAGGCGACGTGGCTGAGCGCGTCGGCGGTGAACACCTGGGCGCGCAGGACCAGGAAGTAGCCGACCAGCCCGGCCGCGAGCGCGATGAACGTGCCCGCCAGCAGCGCGTGCTGGAAGAACGGCTGCGACCAGGCCGAGGCCCCCTGCGTAACGGCGAGCAGCCTCATGCGGCACCCGCCGTCATGAGCGGGACGCGCCTGCGGTCGGTCGCCGACCGCAGCGCGCGGGCGGCGTAGGCGAGCAGGAAGAGGCCGAAGGCGAAGCTGGTCACGAAGAATCCGAGCGGGTAGTTCCAGTAGAACGCGGCCACCAATCCCGCCCAGGTCACCGCGAAGCCGATCACGACCGTCAGCAGCAGGCTCAGTGCGGGCCGTGCCGTGAGCACCTGGGCGGTCGCGGCGGGCAGCACCATCAGCGCGAAGACCAGCAACGCGCCGGTGATCTGCGCGGCCTCCGCGGTCGCCGCGCCGAGCAGCACCAGGAAGGCCGTCGACAGCGCCCGCACCGGGACTCCGCGTGCGGCGGCGACCACCGGGTCGACCGAGGCGAACAGCAGTGGTCGGCCGATCGCCACGAGCACTGCCAGCACCACGAGCCCGGCGACCGCCAGAGTGGTCACCTGGCCGGTGGTGATGCCGAGGAAGTTGCCGAAGAGCAGCGCCTGCGGCCCCTCCAGCAGCCCCTTGTACAGGGCCATGAACAGGTAGCCGCAGGCCAGCAGGAAGGCCTGAACGACGCCGGTGGCGGCGGACTCCTCCGAGCCGCCGACCGGCTTGCCCCGCTGCAGCGCGGCGATGACCAGCGCGGCGGCCAGACCGAACCCGAAGTAGCCCAGGCTGAGGCTGAACCCGGCCAGCGTCGCGAACGCGGCACCGGGGAAGGCGACCACGGAGAGCGTGTGCGCGGCGAAGGTCTGCCGCCGCAGCACCACGAACCAGCCCACCGCGCCCGCGACCAGGGCGACGATCGCGCCGGCGCGGAAGGCGTTGACCATGAACGGGAAGGACCACATCTGCTGGAAGTCGCTCAGCAGGTTCCAGGAGAAGCCGGTCGACCCCACGTCAGCTCCCGGCCTGGTGACGGTCGGTGTGGTGTGCCGGGGCCTCGGGCTGGCCGACGACGACCAGGCGTCCGTCCTTGGTGGAGAGCACCTCGACGGGGGTGCGGTAGAGGCGGGTCAGCGTCTCGGAGTTGATGACCTCGCTCGGCGGACCGCAGACCGCGCCGCCCTCGGCGATGTACACCACCCGGTCCAGGTGGTGCAGGATCGGGTTGACGTCGTGCGCGACCATCACGACCGCCACACCTTCCTGGTGGCAGATCCGGCCGATCAGGGCCGCGACGGCGCTCTGGTTGGGCAGGTCCAGGCTGTCCAAGGGCTCGTCCAGCAGCAGTACTTCGGGGCGGCGCACCAGCGCCTGCGCGATCAGCAGTCGCTGCTGCTCTCCGCCCGAGCACTCCCCGATCGGCCGGTGCGCGTAGGCGCTCGCGCCGACCAGCTCGATCACCTCGGCGACGCGGTCGCGCTCGGCGCGCTTGTTGCGGCCCCAGGGCAGCGGCACGCCCCAACGGTCGCCGTCCAGGCCCATCCGGACGATGTCGACGCCCCGGATCCGCAGGCCCGCGTCGAAGCTGCGTCGTTGCGGCAGGTAGCCGACGCGGCTGCCCGCCTCGCCGGGACGCCGGCCGAGCACGCGTATCTCGCCCTCGGCGGCGGGCAGCACGCCGAGCAGCACCTTCACCAGCGTCGACTTGCCGACCCCGTTCGGCCCCAGTACGGCGACGAACTCGCCTGCCTGGACCTCCAGATCCACCCCGGACCACAGCGTCCGCCCGCCGACCCTCGCCGCCGCGCCGCACAGGCACAGCACCGGCTCGGACTGCGCACGCTCCGACGTGGGTGCGGGCTCCGTCTGCACGATCGGGTTCATGGCGTCACTTCCCTGTGGCCTGGTGGAGGGCCTGCTCCAGGCCCTGGAGCTGACTCGTCTGCCACTGCTGGAAGGTCGCGTTCGCCGGTGCCAGGGTCTCGGTGACGGTGGCGACGGGGATGCCCTCGGACTTGGCCAGCTTCACCTGGGCGACGACATCCGGGGTGGAGTTCTGGCTGTTGTAGACGTAGACCTTGATCTGCTTGCCCTTGAGCTGCTGATCGATCAGGGCCTTGTCGGCGGCGGTCGGGTCGGTGCCCTCGCTCATCGCGTTCAGGAAGGCCGCGGGCGTCAGCAGCTTCAGTCCGAGACCGTCGGCGAGCGGGGTCACGATGGACTCCGAGGCGCCGATCGGCGTGCCTGCGTACTTGGCCTTGATGTCGCTGATGAGCTGGTTGTACGAGGCCAAGGTCTGCGTCTCGAAGGTCTGCTTCTGCTGGTCGAAGTAGGCGGCGTCAGCCGGGTCGATCTTCTTGTAGTCGGCGGTGATCTGCTCGATCATCTGGTGCACGTTGTCCGGCGAGTACCAGCGGTGCGGGTTCCCGCCCGGCTGGATGCCGACCAGGTCGCCGACCTTCAGCTCGGTCCGACCGGTTGCCGGGTTGCTCGCCAGCAGCTTGTCCGCCCAGGCGTCGTAGCCGATCCCGTTGACGATCACGTATTGCGCCGTCGCGACGGACCGGGCGTCGGCGGCCGTGGGCTCGTAGGAGTGCGGGTCGGTGTCCGGGTTCGTGATCACGCTGGTCACGTGCGCGTGCTCGCCGCCGAGCTGGGTGGCGATGCTGCCCCAGAAGTTCTCGGCGGCGACCACCTGGATCACCTTGCCGCTCCCGGCGGCGGGGCCGCCCGCGGAGGTGGAGGGGGCCGCGGTCGAGCAGGCGCTCAACGTCACGCCGAGTGCGAGCACCGCTGCGCCGAACGCCGACCGGCGGAGACGGCGGGCCGAACGGGACAGAGCGGGCGCACTCATGCGGTGGTCCTCCAGAAGACGTGGACGTCTGCCCGACGGGTGGGCCGACTCCTCCACGCTAAGTGGGAACGGTTTTCATCACTAGTCCAAATGGGTGCGCGATGAAAATCATTACCAAATCTTGACCTGTCTGCCCCGAGTGCGGCCACGAGTGGCAGCGCGCGGCGACCACCGCCGACGCCGGGGCCGACGCCGGCGACGACGACATCGACTGCAGGATCGACGGCATCGGCGCGATGCAGCTGAAGTCGAGCGTCGTCCGCAAGGCCTGACCGGGGCCGCCACCAGGCGTTCGGCCCTCAGGCCTGCGCGAGGCGCAGGGCCAGGCCGTCCAGGACGACCTCCAGGCCGTAGGCGAACTTGCTGTCGCGGATCTCGACCGGGTCGGCGGGCGGGGACGCGTAGGACTCGGCCAGGTGGTCGTGCTCGGCGGCGGCCTGCTGGGCGGCGGGCATGAGGCGGGCGATGAAGTCGGCCTCGGTCTCGCCCGAGCGGGCGACCGTCGTCAGCCAGGCGGCTTCCGTGGTGCTCATTCCGATCACGTACGAGAGCAGGGTGTCGATCGCGCGGCCGGGCTCTGGGAAGCCGGCGGCCGTGAAGAGCGCGGCCAGGCGCTCCGAGAAGGACATCAGATTGGGCCCCAGGTAGGCGAGGCCCGCCTGCCCGAGGACCGAGGACAGCCACGGGTGCCGCAGCGCCGTCGCCCGGAACGACGCGGCCGCCTCCGTGGCCGCCGCGCGCCAGTCGGGGCCACCGGCGGGCGGCACCGCGATCTCGGCGACGATCTCGTCCACCGCGAGCTCCATCAGCTCGTCCTTGGTCGCGACGTGCCGGTAGAGGGAGGTCGCACCGGCGTTCAGACGGGCGCCGAGCTTGCGCATGCTCAGCGCCTCGATGCCGTCCGCGTCCAGCATGACGATCGCCTCCCTGACGATCGATGCCCGACTGAGCGCGGGCTGGTCGGGCTCGCGCTGCTGCCGGGCCCACACGGACGGGAGCTGCTTCGTCTTTTCGGCGGCCATGGCACTCCTTCTGCGTCTGCGACTACTTGTGGACCTACTTCGGCGCACACCGTTCGCATCAAGCGTACGGGATTAAGGTCTTGCGCACACTGTGCGCAGCTGCATACAGTGTTCGCATCGAAGGAACAGTGTGCGCAAGCCTCGAAGGGACGCTCCTGATGGAAACCCGCAATCCGCGTCGTTGGTGGATCCTGATCGTGCTGTGCCTGAGCTCGCTGGTCCTGGTGGTGGACAGCATGGCGCTGACCGTCGCCGTGCCGTCGATGACCAGGGAGATCGGCGCGAGCGCCCAGGACACGCAGTGGATCCTCGACTCCTACATCCTGGTCTTCGCGGGCCTGCTGCTCGCCTCCGGCAGCCTCGGTGACCGCTTCGGCCGCCGCAAAGTGATGATCATCGGCTTGCTGCTCTTCGGGGTCGCGTCGCTCGCCGCGACCTTCTGCACGAACGCCGGCGAGGTGATCGGCGTGCGGATCGCGATGGGCGTCGGCGGTGCGCTGATCATGCCCTCGACGCTGTCGATCCTGATCACCGTCTTCGACGACGAGGAGCGCGGCAAGGCGATGGCGCTGTGGAGCTCGGTGTCGATGCTCGGCCTGGTCGGCAGCCCGGTGCTCGGCGGCATCCTGATCGCGCACTTCTCCTGGCACTCGATCTTCTTCATCAACGTCCCGGTCGTCGCGCTGGCCGTGCTGGCGGGTCTCACCCTGATGCCGGAGTCGAAGGGCCCGTGGCAGAAGCCCGACCCGCTCGGCGCGATCCTCTCCGCGGTCGGCATGACCGCGCTGATCTGGTGGATCATCGACATCCCGCAGCACGGCGCCTTCGGTGGGCGCGGCGCCGTCACCCTGGCCACCGCGGTCCTCGCCCTCGCCGGCTTCATGGTCTGGGAGAACATCACCCCCGCGCCGATGGCCCCGCTGGTCCTCTTCAAGCACCGCAACTTCAGCGGCGGCTCGCTCTCGCTGACCCTCGTTCAGATCGGCAACGGCGGCCTGCTGCTGGTCCTCACCCAGTACCTGCAGTTCGTGCTCGGCTACTCGCCGGTCAAGGCGGGCTTGGCCTTCGTGCCGCTGGCCGTCGCCGCGCTGGTCGGCAACGGCTTCGGCGCCCAGCTCGCCGCGAAGATCGGCAACCGCCTCCTGGTGCTGGTCGGCATGCTCGTCATGGCCTCCTCCTTCGCCCTGTTGACCACGGTCTCGGCCGACACGGGCTTCACGGTCCCCGCTGTCGCGCTGGGTCTGCTCGGCCTCGGGGCGGGCCTGGCGATGCCGGCCGCGGTCGGCGCGCTGATGGGCACCATCCCGCCGGAGCAGGCGGGCGTCGGCTCCGCCCTGAACGACACCATCGGGCAGGCCGGCACCGCGCTGGGCATCGCGATCCTCGGCTCGCTGCTCTCCAGCGGCTTCGCCGCCCGGATGCCCGCCACCACCTCCGGCGAGGCGAAGCACTCGATCGCCGGTGCCATCGCCGCCGCCCACGGTGACAACGGCCTGATCCACGCCGCCAGGGAGGCGTTCACCTCGGCGATGTCGACCACCTTCACCGTCAGCGCGATCGGCGTCGTCGCCGCCGCCGTGCTGGCCGCGGTGGTCATGCGCGACACCAAGCCCACCGCGACCTCGGAGGCCGCGGCGGAGGCCGAGGAGCCCGCCCTCGCCGCCTGACCTCCACCACCACCGGCACGAAGACCGGCGCCCCCACGGGGCGCCGGTCTTCTCCGCGTCTGCCTGGGATCAGGCGTGCCGCTCCCCGAAGACGTGAAGCGCGGGCAGGGCCTGCTGGTCGAAGTCGAAGAGGGCCTGGTTCTCCCAGGCGTTGCCCGAGGCGGGGTCGGCCGGGTCCCAGCCGTTGCCGGGGACCGCCGTCCAGGTCCCCTCCCAGTAGAAGTAGCCCAGCCCGCGCCCGTTCGGCACGGCGGCGACGGTGTCGGCGAGCGTCTGCACCCACGCCTGCTGACCCGCCGGGGTGGCCGGGTAGCCAGGGACCAGTTGGTCCGCCGAGTCGATCATGTTGGCGAGGGAGTCCGCGCTGTCCAGCCGGAACGGGTACCCGGTCTCGGCGACCAGCACGTCCTTGTCGTAACGCGCGCTGACGTCGGCGAGGTTGGCCGCCAGGCCGGAGACCGGACCGTGCCAGTAGGGGTAGAAGGAAGCGCCGATGACGTCGAAGGGGATCTGGTAGGTCATCGCGTTGTCGAACCACCACCGGTACAGGCCGTTGTCGCCGCCGTTGGCCAGGTGCAGCACGATCCGGGTACGCGGCGAGACGGCGTGCGCGGCGGCGATACCGGACTTCAACAGCGCCGCCAGCTGCTCCCAGTGGTTCCAGTCGCCGTCCGGCCAGAGCATCCCGCCGTTCAGCTCGTTGCCGATCTGCACCAGCGCCGCCGGGGTTCCCTGCGCGGCGAGCGCGCCCAGCACGTCGGCGGTGTGGTCGTACACCGCGCGCTTGAGGCCCTCGAGGTCGTCCTGGGCCCAGGCTGCGGGCTTGAACTGCTTGCCGGGATCGGCCCAGGTGTCGGAGTAGTGGAAGTCCACCATCAGCCGCACCCCGGCCGCGTGCAGCCGCCGTGCCATCGGCAGGATCTGACGCTTCGTGTTGTAGCCGTCGGCGGGGTTGACCCAGCACTTGAGCCGGGCGTGGCTGACCCCGGCCTCGGCCAGGATCCGCACCGCGTCCCCACGCCGCCCGTCCTCGTCCCGGTACACCCCACCGAGCGCCTCGCTCTTGGCGAGCGACGAGATGTCGACGCCCCGCACCCGCAGGCCCCTGCCTTCTGCACCGGCCGCGCCGGCCGCGCTTGCAGCGCTTGCAGCGCCGGGGAGGACGAGCGGGAGCGAACTGGCTGCGGCTGCGGTCGCCATCGCCTTGATCAGCGTGCGTCGTTGCACGGACATGCCTCCTTGATCGCGAAATGCCCGGAGAATCCGTGCTGCGCTGATGGTTTTTCAAACAAGGAGCAACAGATTCAAACGGTGAAGCTAGGGTCCAGGAAAGCCGCCGTCAAGGACTTGGCACGTATGGGAAAAGCACAGCGAAAAGCACAGTCCGGCACAGCGCGGAACACAGCGCCGTACCGGACCTGACCTGCGCGTCCGCCTACCGCTCGCTCCCGAGGAGCCACTGCCGCTCACCGTCGTGCCACCGGCCGGTCGGCGCGAGTCCTGCGGCGCGGGCCACGGCCGCCGAGGCATGGTGGTCGGGGTGCACATGGGCGATCACGGTCGGAATCTGACTCCGCCCGAGCCAGTCGACCAGCGCGCGGGCCGACTCGGTGGCGATGCCGCGGCCTTGCCAACTCGTGCCCACCACCCAGGCGATCTCGCCGACAGCACCGCTCGGCGAGGCCGTGACCGTCGCCTGGACGGTCCCCACGAGTCGGCCCTCCTCACGCAGTCGGATCACCCAGTTCCACCAGACGACGTCCGGATCCGGCGAACCGGCGACCAGGCGCTCGTAGCGGGCGCGAAGGTCGGCAGGCGTCGCCGGCTCGCCGCCGATGAACTCGTGCAGCGCCGGATCGCCGAGCACCGCGGCCATCTTGTCGGCGTGCCCGACCTCGAGGGGCAGCAGATCGATCCGCGCGGCGGAGACGATCTCCGGCTGGGGGCCGCGCGTCACTTCGCGCTGCCCTCGGCGAGCGTGTGCGCGACAAGGGCGGAGGCGTGACCGTGGCCCAGGCCGTGCTCGGACTTGAGCCAGGAGACGAGCTCCATGTGCTTGGTGAGGGGCGAGGTGCGGATGAGGTCCTTCCACTCCGCGATCGGGCGGCCGTACTTCTTCTCGATCGAGGGGAAGTAGCTGGCGGGTCCCTTGACGACGGCGTCGCTCATGTTCGTACTGTCCTGTCTCTGTGCACGCGTTGGTGTGATCGTGATTCTGTAGGCCCGCACCGCTCCGCGCGGGGCTCACACGCCGCGGCGGAAGGGATCGGCGATCACCTGCGATGCGGGAACGACCGGGAACGCGCCTCGTCGCCGTTGCGGCGGCTCAGGGGAGTTTGACCGCCAGCAGGTCGGTCCGGAGGACTTCGGGGACGGCCGCGAACATCCGGGGCCCGATCTGCTTCAGGACGTCGGCGATCTTTCCGTCGAAGTGCGCGGCGCGGCCCTCCTCGTCGTCGAAGGTGTCGAAGATCCCGAACACGGTCGGGCCCTCCTTGAAGGCGAACCAGGTGACCGTGCCCTCCTCGGCGCGGGCCAGCTCCAAGGCGTCCCGTAGTGCCACCTCGACCTGGGCGGCGTACTCGGGCCTGGCCTCGATCCGGACCCGGAATCCCACCTGAGACATGCGCTGCTCCATCCTCTTCGGTTCCGGCCGGCGACCGCCGACCCCTCCACGAAGCTATGGCCTGGGCTCCCGGCTCAGCGGTGGCGGATCCGGCACATCCGATACCGTTCCCGCCATGCGCGTAGCTGTCCTCGTCCTCGACGGCGTCTTCGACTCCGGCCTCGCCGCAGTGCTGGACATCCTGCAGTGCGCCAACACCCTGCGGAAGCGACTTCCCCAACCCCCGCCCGCCTGGCAGGTACGGACAGTCGGCTTCGCCGACACCGTGCGCACCGGCGCGGGGCACCAGGTCACCGCCGAATCCGTCGCCCACGTCGACGAGTGCGACCTGCTGCTGATCCCCGGCGTGGCCGAGCGGCGTCCCGAGGAGCTGGTGGCCTACCTGTCGGGCCCGCGCGCCGCCCCGGCGCGCGAGTTGATCACCCGGGCACGTGCTCGGCGCACGTCGATCGCCACCGCCTGCGCCGGCACCTTCCTGCTCGCCGAGGCCGGAATCCTGGACGGCCTCAGCGTCACCACCACCTGGTGGCTCGGACCGCTTTTCCGCAGCCGCTACCCGAAGGTGACGCTCGATCAGAACCGGATGGTGAACGACTGCGACGGCGTCACGACCGCGGGCGCCGCCTTCGCCCACGTCGACCTGGCGCTGACCCTGGTCCGCCGACGCAGTCCCTCGCTGAGCGACCTGGTCGCCAACTACCTCGTCATCGACGAACGTCCGTCCCAGGCCGCCCACACCATGTCCGGCGCCCTGGCCGCGGGCGACCCCACGGTCGCCGCATTCGAGCGCTGGGCCCGCGACCACCTCCACGAACCGCTCAGCGTCACGGACGCCGCTCGCGCCCTCGGCGTCAGCGAACGCACGCTGCAGCGCACCACCCGTGCCGTGCTCGGGGTCTCACCCGTCCGCTTCGTCCAGGACCTCCGCGTCGAACAGGCCACCCACCTGCTGCGCACCACCGACCGGACGATCGAGACCATCGCCCGCCGCGTCGGCTACGAGAGCGCCAACACCCTCCGCGTCCTCCTCCGCGACCGCACCGGCAAATCCGCAGCCCAGCTCCGCCGTTGAGCGGGGCGCACCGCGCGCCTAGCGGCGTTCGTCGGTGCCGGCGACCTTGCCGGTGCTGATGGCGAGGCGGTTCCAGGTGTTGATCGCGAAGATGATCGCGAGGACGTGACCGAGTTCGGCTTCGTCGAACTGGGCTGCGGCCTGCGCGTACACCTCGTCCTCGACGCCGTCGGCCGCGACCAGCGTCACCGCTTCGGTCAGTGCGAGCGCGGCCTGCTCCTTGGCGGAGAAGAACTGCGCAGCCTCGCGCCAGACCGCGACCATGTGCAGTCGCAGGTCGTCCTCGCCGGCCTTGCGGGCATCGCTGACGTGCATGTGGAGGCAGTACGCGCAGCCGTTCAGCTGGGAGGAGCGGATCTGGATCAGCTCGACCAGTGCCGGGTCCAGACCCTCGCGGGCGGCGGCGTCGAAACCGATGAGGGCCTTGAACGCCTTGGGCGCGGCGGCGGCGAAGTTGACTCGGGAAGCGGTGGTGTTCGTCGTCATGATCACTACGATAGAGAGCCGACCGACCACTGGAAGGGTGCATTCGGATGCCCGAATCATGGGTCAATTCCGCCGAGCGCGTCGGCGCCGACCTGCATCTCCAGCTGGCCGCGACCGGTCCGCGCCGCGCCGCGCTCGCCCGGGCGCTGCGCGAGGCGATCCAGGACGGGCGGCTGGGCACGGGGGTCAGGCTGCCGCCGTACCGCTCGCTCGCGGCCGACCTCGGTCTCGCGCGGAACACCGTCGCCGACGCCTACGCGGAGCTGGTCGCCGAGGGCTGGTTGACCGCCCGTCAGGGTTCGGGCACCCGAGTCGCGGAGCGCGCCGTCCCGGCCAAGCCCGCCCGCCTGCCCAAGAAGGCAGCCACCGCTTCCCGCGCGCCCGCCCACAATCTGCTGCAGGGACAGCCGGACGCCTCCTCGTTCCCGAGGAACGCGTGGTCCACCTCGACCCGCCGGGCGCTCGCCGCCGCGCCCAACGAGGCCTTCGGGCCGGGCGATCCCCGGGGCCGGATCGAACTGCGCACGGCACTCGCGCACTACCTCGCCCGGGTCCGAGGCGTCCGGACCAGCCCGGAACGCATCGTGATCTGCTCGGGCTTCTCCGACGCGCTGCGCCTGCTGTTCGGTGGCGGCGTCCTGCGCGGCGCGCTGGCGGTCGAGGCGTACGGCCTGGCCTTCCACCGGGCCCTGCTGGCCGCCGAGGGCGTCCGCACGGTGCCGCTGGGCCTGGACGACCACGGCACCAGGACCGAGGAACTGGCCGGCCGGCGTGCGGTCCGCGCCGCGCTGCTGACCCCCGCGCACCAGTTCCCCCTGGGCGGGCCGCTCGCCCCGGCACGGCGCAACGCGGCGATCGACTGGGCCCGCGCCGGGGGTGGCGTGGTGATCGAGGACGACTACGACGGGGAACTCCGGTACGACCGCGAACCGGTCGGCGCGGTCCAGGCGCTGGACCCCGACCACGTCCTCTACGTCGGGTCGGCGAGCAAGAGCCTGTCGACCGCGCTGCGTCTGGGCTGGATGGTTCTGCCGGAACGGCTGGTCGACCCCGTCCTGGCGACGAAGGGTCAGCGCGAGCGCTGGACCAGCGTGGTGGACCAGCTCACCTTCGCGGACCTGATCACCTCCGGGGCCTACGACCGGCACATCCGGCAGATGCGCCAGCGCTACCGCGACCGCCGCAACCGCCTGACCGCCGTGCTCGCCGAGCGGGCACCGCACATCGAGGTCACCGGGATCGCCGCAGGTCTGCACGCGGTGCTGCGCCTGCCGCCCGGCACCGAGGCCTCCACGGTGAAGGCCGCCTCCTGGCTCGGCCTCGCCCTCGACGGCCTCGCCGGCTACCGCCACCCCGACGCCGACACTCCCCCGCTCGACGGGCTCGTCGTCGGCTACGCCACCCCACCGGACCACGCCTACGCCGCCGCGCTCGACGCGCTCTGCCAGATCCTTCCCGCTATGCCGTGAGCCGACCGTTGACGCCTCACCATCGGGTCAGACCTGGCGCCGCTCCATCGCCGCCGCTCCCATCGTGAGTCCCTCCTCGGCGCCCACGGCCGGATACGTCGTGATCCCGAAGACGTCGCCCCAGGCCAGCCCGATCTCCAGGAGCGGCGCGAAACTCTCCGCCCGGAAGACCACCACGACCGCCGGACTCTCGGCCGAGGTCCAGTACTCGCCCAGCACTTCGAGCCCCTCGGGATACTGCCACTGGGCCCTCCGGCCCAGCGCACCGTCACGCTGATCCCGGCTGAGCCCGGGCTGCCAGTCGAGTGTCATCACGTACAACACGGTGCCTCCTGCGTACGAGGAGAACCCCCTACCCACCAACGCTAGGAGCCCGCCCTCCCACCCGCACTCCGGGGGCGCGGACGTCACGGATCAGGGCGTCGGTCGGGTGACGGTGGTCGTCCAGCCTTGGTCGAGCAGGAGACACGCCTGGTCGACGGCGGCGACGGGGTCGGGGCGGGAGCCGGCGAACGTGAGGATTTCGAGGGTGAACCGGGCGTAGGCGGCGCAGATGAGGTCGTCTGGCGGCCGACCGATCTGGTCGGCGAGCGCGCGGGCCAGAGCGTGTTCGTGGCGCAGCCACATCGTGCGGGAGTACTCGCGCAGGGCCGGGGTCTCCTGGATGAGCCGCTGGAAGTCGGCGAAGCGGGGGTCTCGGGTGTGGGGCGAGTCGACGAAGCCGATGAGGTACGCGCGCAGAGCGCGGGGGACGCTCTGCCCTGGCGGTCGGTCGGTTACCGCGCGGACCAGTGCCGCCTCATTGCTGGCGTCCTCGTCGAAGACCAGGGCCTCTTTGCCCTCGGGGAAGTAGTTGAACAGGGTCGACACCGAAACGTCGGCACCCTCGGCGATCTCGCGGACGCCCACCTGCTCGTAGCCGCGTTCCAGGAACAGCCGCAGCGCCATGTCGGCGATGGCCTGGCGGGTGGCGGCCTTCTTGCGTTCGCGCCGCCCGCCCGCTCCTGCGGGGTCGATCGTCTCTGCCATGCCTGCAACCCTATCCGCCACGCGATAGAATTGGAACGGTTGCATATTTGAAGCGGTTACAAATATCTTGGACGATGCCTGACGAGTCCGCGGCGCCGTCCAGGCCAGGCCGCGGCCGTGATCCGGCGACGTCGAAGGGAACACCATGAACTCCGTAGCACCCTCCCAGGCCAGGATCAGCATCATCGGCGCCGGACCCGGCGGGCTGACCTGCGCGCGCATCCTCCAGCGGCGCGGCGTCGCGGTCACCGTCCACGACCGCGACCCGGGCCCCGACGCCCGCAACCAGGGCGGCACCCTGGACCTGCACGCCGACAACGGACAGATCGCCCTGCGCGAAGCCGGCCTGCTCGAGGAGTTCTTCAGGCTGGCCCGCCCCGAGGGGCAGGAAATGCGCCGGCTGGACCCGACCGGCACGATGACCTCCCACAAGGTCCCGGAGGCCGACGAGCTCTTCAAGCCAGAGATCGACCGCGGCCAACTGCGCGACCTGCTGCTCGACTCCCTGTCACCGGGAACCGTGCACTGGGGCCGCGCCCTCGAGACGATCAGCGGGCCCGCCGACGGGCCGCGGCAGCTGCACTTCGCCGACGGCACGACCGTCGAGACCGATCTGGTCATCGGCGCCGACGGCGCCTTCTCCCGGGTACGCCCGGCCGTGTCCCGCGCGGTCCCCGAGTACACCGGGGTGAGCTTCCTGGAGGCTCGGTTCTCCGATGTCGACGACCGCCACCCCGATATTGCTGCGCTGGTCGGCCCGGGCGGCGCCCATGCCGCCGACGGCGACCGCGGTCTGTTCGCCCAGCGCAACAGCGCAGACCACATCCGCGCCTATCTCATCCAGCGGGTCCCGGTCGACTGGATCGGACAGAGCGGCCTCACCGCCGAGGACACCGACGGCATCCGCGCCCAACTCCTCGACCAGTACGGCAACTGGTCGCCGCGCCTGCGCCAGATGATCACCGACAACGACGGTCCCTACGTCGACCGCCCGATCTTCGCCCTCCCCGTCCCGCACACCTGGGAACACAACCCGACCGTGACCCTGCTCGGCGACGCCGCCCACCTCATGCCCCCGCTCGGGGTCGGCGTCAACCTCGCCATGCTCGACGCCTGCGAACTCGCCCTCGCTCTCGCCGACTCGGCCACCGTCGCCGACGCCATCCGCACCTACGAGAAGACCATGCTCGCCCGCTCCACCGAGACGGCCACCCTCCTCGAAGGCGGCGCCGAGCACCTGCTGACCACCGACCTGCCCGACTTCGGCGATGACAACGACGCTCAGCTCTGACCCCCGCCCGCGCCATGATGCCGGCAGTTGCGTGGCTGTTACGGGAACGGGAGTTGCTCGTCGAGTACGCGCGCGAGGATGACATGCGCCGGACGCGCAACAGGCTCTCCGGCATCGGTCACTGTCTTCTGGGGGACTCCCATATGCGCTCCAACCTGCCTCGCGCTCTCGCGGCGGCCGCTGTCGCTGTGTCAGCCACGCTGCTGCTGGCCGCCTGCAACGGCGGTTCGGGTTCCGGCTCGACCGGTGCGCCGGGCGCCTCCGGCAACTCCACTGCGGGCGCGGCACCGAGTCCGACGGGCGGGCAGACGTCGGGGGCGGTCGCTGCGCCGACCTCGACCGTGGGCACCGTGCAGGACCCCAGTGGTCAGCAGTCGCCATCGATGGACAACCTCGGGAACATCGTCGGTTGCGCGAACCGGACCGCCACCCCGGCGGTGAAGGCCGCGGTCACCCACGCCTACGCCGCGGCGACCGGCCACACCCACATTCAGCCGCGGCCGGGCCAGTTCCTCTACGGGCAGTGCAAGGGCGTGTACTACGCGGCGACCGCGTTCGACCTCACCCCCGGTGCGACCTACGAGGAGAAGGTCGCCGCCCAGGACGACGGCAGCGTCCGCAAGTACTTCATCCTCGCCGGCGGCAACCCATGGGCCATGAACGGCAGCGCCTCGTTCCCCGACACGGGCGGCTGCTTCAACCTGATCCCCCAGCAACTGTCCCAGGAATGGAACAACTGCCCCGCCACCTCCCACTGACCGAACGCACTCTCACCGTCGGGTCAGGACCAGCCGGGGTAGGGCGGGAGCGGCCAGGGAGGCGGGGTCGGCAGCGGGTGATCCGGCTGCAGAGGTGCGGCCGTGCCGCGGCCGGAGAGCCAGGCGAGGAGGGCGTGGCCTGCGCCCGTGATGGTGGGGCCGGTCGGGGCAACGGTCCAGGCGCGGTCCAGATCGGTGGCCTCGATGCGGGAGACACGGAAGTCGCGTGCCGACAGCGTGGCGACTGTGGCCTCGAGGGCCCAGATGACGTATTCGGCAGGCCAGTCGGCGGTGGTGTGGCCGAGGCCCAGGTCGACGTGGTGGGTTTCGAGTTCGCGCCAGGCGCGGTGAAGGGTGAACCAGGCAGGGTGACGCCAGCCCGCGAGGGCGGTCACCATCGTGGGCCAGCGCTCGACGGGCATGGCCTCGGCCTCGTCGAGCATCCGCTCCAGGCTGCCGCACACGTCGGCGACGAGTGCGGCAGCATCGCGTCCGGCGCCCTCGCGCAACGCGCGCTCCAGCGCGGGGCCGTCGGCGCGCGGTCCGGGCTCGCTGCCGGTACGGGCGAGGGCCAGCAGCCATCGGTAGACGTCCGCGCTGCGGGCGACATGGGTGATGACGTGGCCGCGACTCCATCCGGGCAGCGCCGACGGCTCGCGGACCTGAAGGTCGGTGAGAGCGCCGAGGGTGGCAGCGAGCCGCGCGGCGGAACAGCGGACGGCGTCGAGAAGGGCGGCGATGTCCGCCCCGCCGAGTTCGATGGTGTCAGTCACGGGCCGGTACTCTACGGCCGCCCGGGCCCCGGGCGTGTTCTCGCGGTCGGACTACAGGTGCTTGGCGAAGAACGCGGTGAGCTTTTCGGCGACCTGCGGGACGTAGTCCGGCTTCCAGTACAGGTCGATGTGTGAGGCGCCGTCGATGAGGTAGAGCTCCTTGGGCTCCTTCGCCCTCTCGATGGCGTCCTGGCTCATGTAGAGGGTGTCGGCCTCGGTTCCGGCGATCAGCAGCAGCGGGCGCGGGGAGATCAACTCGAGTCCCTCGAAGGGGAAGAACGCCATCTGCTGGCTGAGGCTGGAGAGGGCGAACGTGCCCATGAACCTGGGGTTGGGGTCGATCTCGGAGTAGTACCTGTAGCCCTCCTGATACATCATCGGGATGGTGGACAGGTCGTTCATGTCGAACTTGGGGTTGTCAGCGATCAGGGAGAACATCTCGACCTCACCGCCCGCCGCCTCGCGGGTGCGGGCTTTGCCCGAACGCTCCAGCAGGTCGGTGCGGTACTCCGCCGACTGCGTTCCGCCGACGCCGTCGCGGCGCGCGGAACCGAGGTTGAAGGTGCTCACGCCCGCCACAGCCTTGATCCGCATCTCGGTCTGCGACACGTTGACCGTGTAGCCGCCACCGGCGCAGATGCCCAGGGCGCCGATGCGGTCCTCGTCGACGTCGGGGTGGGTGCTCAGGAAGTCCACCGCGCGGCGGATGTCCTCGACGCGCGCCGAGGGGAACTCCGAGAAGTGCGGCTCGCCGCCGCTCTCGCCCTGGTAGGAGGCGTCGAAGACCAGGGTGATGAAGCCCTGGGCGGCGAGCAGCTTGGCGTAGGTGGTGGGGACCTGCTCCTTGACGGCGCCGAAGGGGTGGGTCACCACGATCGCCGGGTACGTCGTGCCCTGCTGGAAGCCTTCGGGCTTGAACAGGTTGCCGACGACGGTGTTGCCCTTGTTCTGGAAGGTGATGCGTTCCATGGTCGTTTCCTTGCTGTGCGGGGGTGGTGGTTGGTGCGGTGCCGGGGTGCCTTTGGTCAGGGGCGGATGAGGACCTTGAGGGCCTCGCGGTCGTTCATGAGGCGGTAGCCCTCGGCGACGTCGTCCAGGGAGACGGTGCGGTCGAACACCCGGCCCGGATGGATCTCACCGCTGAGGATGTGCGGCATGAGCTCCTCGATGTAGGCGCGGGAGGGCGCGACGCCGCCGGTAAGGGTGATGTTGCGCATGAACTCCACGAACCCGAGCGGGACTTCGGGGTACTGCGGGGCGCCGACGCGGCTGATGACGCCGCCGTCGCGGACCACTCCGGCCGACTGGACGAGCGCGTCCTTGAGGCCGACGCATTCCAGCACCCGGTCCGTGCCGGTGCCGCCGGTCAGCTCGCGTACGGCGGCGACGCCGTCCTGGCCGCGTGCGGCGACGACGTCGGTGGCGCCGAAGTCGCGACCCAGGTCGGTGCGCTGGATGTGGCGGCCCATCAGGATGATCCGCTCGGCGCCGAGCAGCTTCGCGGAGATGACCGCGGACAGGCCGACCGCGCCGTCACCGATGACGGTGACGCTGTCACCGGCTTTCACCCCGGCGGTGCGGGCGGCGTGGTAGCCGGTGCACAGCACGTCGGAGAGGGTCAGCAGGTCCGGCAGCAGCTCGGAGTCCTCGCCGACCGGGAGCTTGACCAGGGTGCCGTCGGCCCACGGGATGCGGGCGGCCTCGCCCTGCCCGCCGTCGACGCCGCCCACGCCCCACTGGCCGGCGTGGACGCAGGAGGTCGTCAGGCCCCGGCGGCAGTTCTCGCAGGTGCCGTCGGAGTAGGTGAACGGGGCCACGACGAGGTCGCCGGTCTTGACGGACTTCACCTCGGTGCCGATCTCCTCGACGACACCGATGAACTCGTGGCCCATGTGGCGGGGGTTGTCCGTGTAGGGCTGGGACTTGTACGGCCAAAGGTCGCTGCCGCAGACGCAGCCGACCACGATGCGGATGACCGCGTCCGTCGGCTGCTGGATCTTGGGGTCTGCGACGTCTTCGACGCGGACGTCGCCGGCTTGGTAGAGCAGTGTTGCGCGCATGGCGTGGGTGTCCTTCAGTGCGGTGAGTGTTGCTCAGCGGGTGGGGGTCCGGGGTGCCCGGTAGGTGTCGTCGGCGACCTGCTCGGCCCAGGTGGTCTGGGGGGCGTCGCTGGTGTCGCCGTCCATCAGGACCAGGTGGGCCATGAGACGGTCAGGGGCGGCGCCGTGCCAGTGCTCCTCGCCCGGCGCGGTGCACACGGTGTCGCCGGGGTGGGCTTCGATGACGGTGCCGTCGCGGCTGCCCAACAGCGCGACGCCCTCGACGATGTGCAGGGTCTGGCCCAGGCGGTGCGCTCTACGTCGCGGAACCCGGCACCCCCGACCACGACGCCATGATCCTTCTCGACATGACCGCGCCCCAAGCCGGCGCACATCCTGCCGCTGGCAAGGCTCGCACCTAGACCCTGCGGACCTCCGATGGGCCGGTGCCGACCCGGGCTCGCGATTAGGTGCGGCGTGCTACACCTGAATTAATCAAAGGGGCGCTTTGCACCAATTCAACATCGGAATCATGGCGCGGTCAGGCAAGGAAAACGAGCACCGACTGCCGATCCATCCCGCGCACTTCGAGCGGATTGACCTCGACCTCCGTGGACGCATCCACCTTGAACAGGGCTACGGAGAGCGGTTCGGTGTCTCCGACGAGCAACTGTCCCCCCTCGTCGCCGGGTTGCTCCCACGGGCCGAGCTCATCGCACAGTGCGACATCGTCCTGATGGCCAAGCCGATGCCGGAGGATGTCGACGAGCTGCGCGACGGGCAGGTCCTCTGGGGTTGGCCGCACTGCGTCCAGGATGAGGGGGTCACCCAGACGGCCATCGACCATCGACTGACGCTCATCGCTTTCGAGGCGATGAACCACTGGACCGGTGACGGCTCGTTCAATCTGCATGTCTTCCACAAGAACAACGAGCTGGCCGGGTACTCCTCGGTGCTGCACGCCATGCAGTTGCGGGGATTGACCGGCGACTACGGCCGACGGCTGCGCGCGGTCGTGATCGGCTTCGGCGCGACAGCCCGAGGAGCCGTGACAGCCCTGAACTCCCAGGGCGTGCACAACGTCGACGTGCTCACTGCCCGCGGAGTCACTGCGGTCAGCTCACCGATCCACTCCGCGAGGATCGTCCAGTTCGACCACGACGAGGCGGACGGCACCGCTGACCCGCGCCGCAGCCACGCCTTCACCCAGGACGGCCGGATACCGCTGGCGGAGTTCCTCTCCGTGCACGACATCATCGTGAACTGCGTCCTGCAGGACACCGGGGCACCGCTGACGTTCCTGATCGACGAGGACCTCGACACGCTGGCGCCGGGCACCCTCGTCATCGACGTCTCCTGCGACGAGGGCATGGGATTCAGCTGGGCGCGGCCGACCACCTTCACCGAACCGATGTTCACCGTCGGCGACAACGTGCACTACTACGGCGTGGACCACAGCCCCTCCTACCTGTGGAACTCCGCCACCTGGGAGAACAGTGAGGCGCTGATCCCACACCTGCGCTCGGTCCTCGACGGCCCCAGCAGCTGGGAGGCCAGCGAGACCATCCGTCGCGCCATCGAGATCCGCGACGGCACCATTCAGAACCCAGCAGTGCTGGCCTTCCAGCACCGGTCTCCCGACTACCCTCACCTCAAGGGGTAGAACGCAGAGGGCTCCGTCCAGCTATTCAGGCCCTTTGCTTCCTTCGACAAAGCTGGTCACACGCTCCGCATAGGCGTCCGGGTGGCTGACGTGGGGGATGTGCCCGGCTCCCTCGAAGGTGTGCGTCTGCGCCTGTGGCAGCGCGCTGGAGAGCCGCGCGGTGATCGTCGCGAACCACGGCGGGCTCTCCGTCCCCTTCGTCAGCAGGGTGGGCCCGGTGTAGCGGGAGAGCCGGGCGAGGTCGAGATTCGCCCACTCCGGGTCGGTCTGTTCGTCAAGGAAGGTGGGGGCGTTGATGACGAACGTCTCGCGGAGCTGTTCCGGCAGCTGGTCCCAGGCGCCGGGCCCCAGGGCGACCTCCTCCACGAACTGGTGCGCTCCCGAGAGAGGCTGGTCCGCCCTCAGACGGGCGAGGACGGATTCGATCCTCTCGCCGGCGGCCGCCATCAGCGGCGACAGCTCGGGGGTATCGGCGACGATGCCCATGAGCGGGGGTTCGTGGGCGATGAGGCCTCGGAAGAGCTCCGGACGCCGGGCTGCCAGACCGAGCGCGGTCGACGCACCGAAGGAGTTGCCCGCGACGAACGCCGGCGCGAACCCGAGGGTCTCGATCAGCGCGGCCAGGTCTTCCTCGTCCTCGAACCGGGATCCCTGCCCTGGCGGGCGTTCGCTCAGGCTGTGGCCCCGCCGGTCGTAGACGAGCACCCGGAATCTCAGCGCGAGGGCGTGAAGGACTGGGGCCCAGCCGCCGTGGTCGCTCCACGAGCCGTGCACCAGGACCAGCGGGTCGCCGCTCCCGCCGACCTCGTAGAAGAGTTCGACGCCGTTCACTCCGACCAGCGGCATGCCCGGTCTCCTCACCGAAGGGCGGCGGTCGCTGCCAGGGCCATTGAGGCACCGCAGGCCCGGCCCCTGCAACCGCGACGGGCCGAACGTCACGCGTACGGCCGAAGATGCACGAGCTCGCCTACACCTCCTCGAAGGCGGCCCTCAACATGATCACCATCCGCTACGCCCAGGCCCTCCCTCGGGTGAAGTTCAACCTCGCCACCCCTGGCGAGGTCGCCCACCACACGTTCGCCGCCACCGACATGAACCACCACACCGGCCAACTGACCGCCGCCGAGGGCGCGGACCCGATCGTCCACCTCGCCACCCTCGACGCCGACGGCCCGACAGGGATCTTCATCGACCGCCTGGGCCCCGTCGCGTGGTGAGGGAGCGACACCCGCCCATCCGCATACCGCTGTAGTGGTGACCAGTGCCGCACCGGCTGCGCGATATCGCGCAGTCAGTCTGCGGCGGGCGCGTCCTCCGACGTGTCGGTGATGCCGAGGCGGAGGTGTTCGACGTGGTAGATGGCCTGGTCGAGCAGTTCCGCGACGTGGTTGTCGTAGAGGGCGTAGACCATGGAGCGGCCATTGCGTTCCACGCTGACCAGGCCGAGATTCTTCAGCAGCCGCAGCTGGTGGGAGCAGGCGGAGCGCTCCAGTCCTGCGGCGTCGGCCAGATCACCGGCGGCGCAGGGGCCCTCGGCGAGGCGAGCCAGGATCAGCAGCCGGGACGGGGTGGCCAGGGCCTGCAGCAGAGTGGCGACGCTGGCGCTGCCGACGTGATCCAGGCGTTCGCGTGACGTGGCGCGCTGCTTCTCGGTGATTCCGTGGCCCATGTCCGCATCCTACCGGAGACGTGTGAATAGCTGTTCAAGCGATCCTGTATGGTGATGGGGCCAGCCTGTCCCGCCCTGTTGCCCGTGCGAAGGAATACCGCCGTGTCCACAACCCTCACCGAGCGCCCGGCCACCGCCGCGGCCTCCCGCGAGGCCCTGGCCCCCAAGCGGCGGACGCGGGTCTTCGCGCTGGCCGAGGCTCGTTGGGCCGCGGCCGCCACGATCGCGTTCCTGATCGCGCTGCCGCTGCAGCTGACCGGCGCCCCGGCGTGGGCCTGGGGCCCGCTCTACGCGATCGCTTACGCGACCGGCGGCTGGGAGCCGGGCTGGGCCGGGCTGCAGGCGCTGCGCGAGAAGACCCTGGACGTGGACCTGCTGATGATCGTCGCGGCGCTCGGCGCGGCGGCGATCGGGCAGGTCATGGACGGCGCGCTGCTGATCGTCATCTTCGCCACCTCCGGCGCCTTGGAGGCGCTGGCCACCGCCCGCACCCAGGACTCCGTCCGCGGCCTGCTCGACCTCGCCCCGACCACGGCGACCCGCCTGCTGGACGACGGCACCGAGGAGACGGTCGCCACCGACCAGCTCGTCGTCGGCGACACCATCCTGATCCGCCCCGGCGAGCGCGTCGGCGCCGACGGCCGCGTCCTGGACGGGGCGAGCGAGGTCGACCAGGCCACCATCACCGGCGAGCCGCTGCCGGTGGCCAAGCAGGAAGGCGACGAGGTCTTCGCGGGCACCCTGAACGGCACCGGCGCCCTGCGGGTCAAGGTGGAGCGAGACGCCTCCGACTCGGTCATCGCCCGCATCGTGGCCATGGTCGAGGAGGCGTCGGAGACCAAGGCCCCCACGCAGCTGTTCATCGAGAAGGTCGAGCAGCGCTACTCGCTCGGCATGGTCTTCGCCACCCTCGCCGTCTTCCTCATCCCGCTCGCTTTCGGCGCGGCCGTCACCGGCTCGCTGCTCCGCGCGATGACCTTCATGATCGTCGCCTCGCCCTGCGCCGTCGTGCTGGCCACCATGCCGCCGCTGCTGTCCGCCATCGCCAACGCCGGCCGCCACGGCGTGCTGGTCAAGTCCGCCGTGGTGATGGAGCGGCTCGGCCAGGTCGACGCCGTCGCGCTCGACAAGACCGGCACCCTGACCGAGGGGACCCCCCGCGTCACCGACATCCGCGCCCTGGACGGCTCCTGCCTGACCGAGGACGCCCTGCTCACCCTCGCTGCCTCGGCGGAGCACCCCAGCGAGCACCCGCTTGCCCGCGCCGTGGTCGACGCCGCCCGCCGTCGCGGCCTGGAACTGCCGGTCGCCGAGGACTTCACCTCCACCCCCGGCGTCGGCGTCACCGCTACCGTCGACGGCACCGCGGTCACGGTCGGCGCCCCGGCCCGCCTCCTCGACCACGCGAGCGGGGCACCGGCGGCGAACGCGACCAGCATCGCCGCGGAGCTGGAGGACGGGGGCCGCACCGCCGTGCTCGTCCAGTGCGAGGGCGTCCCGGTCGGCGTGCTGGGCATCGCGGACCGGCTGCGCCCCGACGTCGCCGCCACGGTCACCGCACTGACCACGCTGACCGGTACCACCCCGGTGCTCGTCACGGGCGACAACCCGCGCGCCGCCGCACGACTGGCGGCCGAGGTCGGCATTCCCGGCGACGAGGTCCACGCCGGTCTGCTGCCGCAGGACAAGGTCGAGGCGGTGCGCCGCCTGGAGGCGCGTGGACGCAAGGTGCTGGTGATCGGCGACGGCGTCAACGACGCCCCCGCCCTGGCCGCCGCCCACACCGGCATCGCCATGGGCCGGGCCGGCTCCGACCTCGCGCTGGAGACCGCCGACGCGGTCATCGTCCGCGACGAACTCGCCACCGTCCCCACGGTCGTGTCCCTGTCCCGCCGGGCGCGGAAGCTCGTTGTGCAGAACCTGGTCATCGCCTCGGTGTTCATCTCCGCCCTGGTCATCTGGGACCTGGTCGGCCACCTGCCGCTGCCCCTCGGCGTCCTCGGCCACGAGGGCTCCACCGTGATCGTGGGCCTGAACGGCCTGCGACTGCTCCGCGACGCCGCCTGGCGCCGCGCCGCCGCCCCGACCGGGGCTGCCGCGACCAGGAGCGTGCGGTGAGCAAGCGTCACCCCCGCAAGGCCGCCCCCACCCCGGGAGCGGCCCGACCCACGGTCACCGTGTGCCGGGGCTGTTGCTGCGGCACCACCTCGAAGGTCCCGCGCCTGGACCACGCCGCCCAACTCGCCGCCCTGCAATCCTCCCTGGCGGGGGTCGCCATGGTGCGCCGGGTGGACTGCCTGGACGCCTGCGAGCAAGCCAACGTCATCGTCGTCCAACCCTCCAGCGAGGGCCGCGAGGCGGGCGGGCGCCCGGTCTGGCTCGGCCTGGTCAACGACCCGGACGCCGCCGCCGACATCACCGCCTGGGTCGAAGCCGGCGGCCCCGGACTGGCCGAGCCGCCCGACATCCTGGACCTCTACGCCTTCCAACCTTCCCGGCGTGTGCGCCAGGAACTCGAACACTGATCCCCCAACCCACGGGCCAGCGCGCGCAGGCGACGGTCGAGGCCCGGAGAACTCGCGCACCTGCTCGTCGAGGCTGCCCGCAACCGCGGTTGAACCGTGCAGCCGCTGGCGCGAGCTCAACGGGTCATCCGCCGCCGAGGCGGACGGCCTTGACGAGCAGGAGAACCGCGCTGAGGACCAGGTAGCCGCGCAGGGCGAGCATGCCCAGGCGCAGTCCGGGGGACCACTGGACGGGTTTGAGCAGGGCGAGCGGCGGCATGCGCCAGGCCAGCTTCTCGGTCGGCGACATGGCCTGCTGCGGCGCCGCCCTGGGCCCTGCGCGTCGGCGTGCGATCCGGAGCCCGATCGCCGCCGCTGCCAACGCGGCGACGAGGGTGACGGCGAGCCAGATGGTGAGGGCCTTGACGTCAATGGTGGGGAAGAGCGTGGCGGTCATCAGAGTGCCGGAGAGCAGCAGCAGGACGGCGATGATGAGGGTCGCCAGGAGGTTGAGCCAGCGCGGGTTGACCCACGGGCCCAGCACCTCGGGGTCGTTGCAGAGCAGGAGCAGGAAGACGCTGGCCGAGGGCAGCAGCAGTCCGGCCAGCGCCTGGACGGCCTCGGTGATCACGCCGAGCGGCGCGCCGGGGATCAGCACGATGCCGGCGGCGAGGATGACCATGAGGCTGTAGGAGGCGTAGAACTTCTTGGCCTCACCGAAGCCGCGGTGCAGGGAGTGGCGCAGGTTGAAGACGTCGCCGAAGGCGTAGCTGGTGGCCAGGGTGACGGCGGCGGCGCCGATGATGCTGGCGTCCATCAGCACGATCGCGAACATCACCGCGAGGGCGTGGCTGTGCTGCTGCAGTGCCTGGGCGACGCCCGCGGCGTCGGTGAAGTGCCCGGCGAAGGAGGTGCCGCGGGCGGCGAAGTCGGCGATCATCACCAACGCGGCCGCGCCGACGACCACGACGACGGAGCCGATGACGGTGTCGGCGCGTTCGTAGCCGATGAAGCGCGGGGTGATCCGCTTGTCGATGACGTTGGACTGCTGGAAGAACAGCTGCCACGGCGCGACGGTCGTGCCGACGATCGCGATGATCAGCAGCACGGCGTCGCCGCTGATGCCGCCCTGGATGCCCGGGACGACGAAGTCACGGGCCGCTTGACCCCAGCGCGGCCCGGACAGCAGCGTCAGCGGGATCAGCAGCAGGCTGACCGCGATCAGCGCGAACATCGCCCGCTCCCAGCGCCGGAAGGATCCGCTCGCGGTGACCGCGATCAGCAGCACCGCCGCGGCCGGGACCACCCAGTACTTGGACGCGCCGAGGAACTCCGAGGCCAGCGAGATGCCGATGAACTCGGTGACGATGGTGAGGAAGTTGAGGACGAACAGGTCGCCGACGCTGAACCAGCCCCAGAACCGGCCGAAGCGCTCGTTGATCAGCCGGGCATGTCCGACGCCGGTGACCGCACCGAGGCGGACCACCATCTCCTGATTGACGATCAGGACCGGGATCAGCAGCAGTAGCACCCAGAGCAGCGAGTAGCCGTAGTTCTGCCCGGCCTGGGCGTACGTGGCGACGCCGCCGGCGTCGTTGTCGCCGACCATGACGATGATGCCGGGGCCGACGATCGCCAGCAGCGTCAGCAGCCGGGTCTTGATGCCGGGGCGTTCCTCGGCGTGGTCGCGCGCGATGCGGCCGAACGCGCCCTCGATGTCGCCGAGATGGGCCTCGTCCAGCACCGCACTCGGCCGGGGCACGGGTGAGGGCTTGGCCGCCGGTGCGGGCTTCGGGCCGACCGCGGGTCTCGGGGTGACCGCGGGCTTCGGGGCGACCGCGGGCTTCGGCGCAGGGGGCGTGGGCTGGTGCGGTGCTTCCGGCTGTGGCTGCGGCTGCGGCTGCGGCTGGGGAGACCGGCCGGGCCTCTCAGGCGGCTCGGCCGGCTGGTCGGGGGTGTTCATGGACCGCTGTCCGTGTCGTGCGCCGGCGCCTGGGCGCCGGGTTCGGTGCGGTGGGCGGGGTGGGGTGCGGGTTCGCGGCGGCGCCAGTCCTCGGGGATGACGGTCTCCAGGATGTCGTCGACCGTGATGACCCCGAGGACGTGGTCCTGGTCATCCACCACGGGGACCGTCAGCAGGTTGTAGTCCGTCATGAGCAGGGCGACGTCTTCGATGTCGGTGTCCGGGCCGACACGGACGGGCTCGGTGACCATGATCTGGTCGAGCCGGGCATCGGGATCGGCCTGCAGCAGGGACACCAGGGTCGCGGTGCCGATCAGCCGATTGCCGTCCTGCACGACGTGGACGCTGGTCAGCGCCTCCGGCTGCAGGGTACGGGCCTCGCGGACCCGGCCCAGCACCTGCGCGGCGGTGGCGTCGGGGGGTGCGGTGAGGATGTCCAGGGCCATCAGTCCGCCGGCGCTTGAGGGGTTGAAGCCCATCAGGGTCAGGACTTTGGCTCGCTGGCCTGCGGGGAGGGCGTCCAGGACGGGTTGGCGCCGGGCTTGGGGCAGGTCGTTGATGGCGTCGGCGGCGTCGTCCGCGTGCATCCGGGCCAGGACTTCGGCGATCTGCTGGTCGCTCTTCTCCCGCAGCAGGCGGGTCTGCGAGTCGGGCTCGAGCTCCTCGAAGACGTCCGCCTCCAGTTCCGGGTCGGCGTGGACGGTGGCCAGGATCTCGTGCGACTCGGTGCGGTTGGCGTCCTCCAACAGGTCGGCGAGGTCGGCCGGTTTGAGGCGGCCGAGTCGTCCGAACGGCCCGCGGACCCGCGCCGAGTGGGCGTGGCCGATGAGGGGTTCGAAGGACTTCCAGTCCCGCCACTTCGGCTCCGGTCGGGTTCCGAAGAGTCCGAGCAGGCCGGGGCGGTGCGGCTGGGTGTCCAGCGCCTCCACGGTCCACCCGTCGTCGCGTCGGCGCAGCTGGAGGTCGTGGGCGCGGACCAAATCGACGTCCGCGACGTCGACGACCCGGTGGCCGAGTACGTCCGCGCGCAGCAGCACCTCGCCCTCGCGCCGGTCGAAGGGACGCAGGTCCACGACCTCGCTGGCCAGTGGGATCTGTTCGTGCTCGAAGCCGACGACCTGCTCGACCGGCAGGAACACCTCCCGACGGCCCACCTGAGCCACGAGCCCGGTGACGACGGGGTAATCGCGTCCGCGCAGACGGACGATCACATCGGACAGGCGGCCCACGGCCTGCCCGTCGCGCCCGACCAGCGGGCGGCGAAGGAGCTGGGACAACGACACGGCACGGTCCACGTCACGAAGCTAGCCCGCCGGAGGCCACGGGTCGACGGGACGCACCACGGCGCGGCGCAACTGCCTCCGGGGAGACCAATGCGCGGCCGGCGACCTTCAGATGGTGGGCGGCGACCGGAGTGGTCACCCTCGTCGGGAGGCAGGTCAGGCCAGGGCTCGCTGTTCAGTCGGACCGGTGTCGTCGTCGAGGTGCCAGTGCAGATCGTGGATCCCGGGTTCGAGGGAGAGCCGGGTGACGAGCGTCAAGCCTTTAGGCGGATCACCGAAAAGCTCGGGCTCGTTCCGGATCACCGCAGATGGAAGACCCTTTGCCTACTTCTGCCGGAGCCGTTTCGTCCGCGCCTAGGGGGGTGAAAACTGATCCGCCTCACCACGTATGAAGGGGACTCACCATGCACGCTTCGAGGACCCGGCACGTTGTGGCCGACGTGGTGTTGGCCCGGTTCGCGGTCACCGGCGTCGGCTTCGTCCACGTCTTCCAGCGTCTGCGTCGCCGACGGGCCCTGCCCCTGAAGAACGCCTCGAAAAGCCGTTCGCACCAGGCCTCTGCTGGCCTAGGATTCCACCTGCCGAACACGCGACGCCTCCGCCGGCTCACCACGGCAGGACCCGCGCGGCAACCACGCCTCCCGGTCATTCCGGGCTTTCTTCCTGGGGGTTCAGCACTGTGCGCAAGCGCAGCCTATGCACCGTGACCGCCTGTGCGGTCCTGCTCGGCGTCGCCACCGCCGGGCCCGCGGCGGCGGCCGGCTCGGCCCGCCCCGTCAAGCACACCAGCCGGACCAGCGTCACCGCGCACGCCGCGGCATCGGGACCGGTCACCGTCTCCGCCTTGGGCGGGATGGCCGTGGACGGAGCCCTGCACCGGGTCTTCGTCGGCGACGAAACGGCCGGCTCCGTCACTGCCGCCGACTACGACGGCAACAGCGTCGCCACGATCAGCGGCATCAGCGGCGTCACCGGCCTGGCCGTCTCCACGGACGGCGCGACGGTGTACGCGGCCGCTCCCGGCACCCACGAGGTGGTGGCGCTCGACGCGAGCACCCTCGCGGTCAAGACCCGCTACGCGGTGGCAACCAACAAGGGGCCGACCCACCTCGCCTTCACCTCGGGCAAACTCTGGTTCACCTATGGCGACCAGTGGTCAGGCAACCTCGGATCCGTCGACCCCTCGGTGAACACCTCGGGCGGGGCCAGCGCGGTGACACTTGGTCAGATGCCGGCCACCAAGCCCTTCGGGCTCTGGAATCCGGCGTTGACAAGCACCCAGCCGTCCGCCCCCGGCGTGCTCGCACTCGCCGACACCGGCGCGTCCACGGACTCGATGGCGGTACTCGACGTCTCCACCGGAACACCGCAGTTGACCGCCTGGTACTGGGCCGACTATTCGCTCAACTCCGGCATCTACGACATCAGCCTGGTGCCGGGCGCCTCTCAGGTGCTCGTCAACGGCACCCTCCTCGACGCGTACGCGAACGGCAAGTTCAGCCACGTCAGCAGCTACCCGAACGCGACTGTGGGGAGCGTCTCCCCGGACGGGTACGTCGCCCAGGCCTGGGGCGCGACCGTCTCCATCCTCAAGGCCAACACCCAAACCCCACTGCGCATGTACAGGGCCGGATCGACCACCCCGGCGGACCTCGCCTGGGCCCCCGACGACTCACGCGTCTTCGCGATCGCGGGCGCGTACACCGCCTCGGGCACCACGTACAGCCTCCAGGTCCTGACCGACCCGACCAAGGTCCTCCCGACGCTCACCGCCTCCGCGCCCGCGTCGGGCATCCGCGGCAAGGCGTACACCGTCAGCGGCAAGCTGAGCTCGACGCTGCCGATTCCCGGCGGAACCCAACTCTCGGTAACCCGCGTCGACCTGGCGCACCCCGCGGGGGTCCTGAGCGCGATCAAGCCCGTGACCGCGGCGGACGGCAGCTGGCACTTCGCCGACACGGCCACCATCGGCGGGCCGGTCACGTACCGGGTCAGCTACGCCGGCGACGGCCAGCACAGCGCGGTTACCGCGTCGGCAACCATCAACATCGCCCGCACCGCGACCACGGTGACCATCTCCACCAACAGCACCGGCTATGCCTACAACGGCTGGGCCCACATCACCGCGCACCTGGGCAGGACCTGGAACGGCCACACGGTCGGGATCTACGCCATGCCAGTGAGCCTGCCGCAGACGCTCGTCGCGAGCGGCGCGGTCGACCGGTACGGCAACTTCTCCGCCTGGTACAAGGTGACCCGGAACACCCGCTTCTCCGCTTGGTTCGCCGGTGACTACTTCTACGGCACCGCCTGGGCGGGCCGGTGGATCAACGGCTACGCGGCGATCGCGGACGTGCTCGCCAACTCCTACGGCAGCAACTGGTACGCGGGCTACAAGTTCCAGCTGTTCCACAAGTCGAAGCTGCCGGCGATGGGCACTGCGGTGGGCCCGAACAAGGGCAACCAGTGCATCACCCTGTACGCCCAGTGGTACTACTCGGGCGGCTGGCACAACCTCACCCCGCAGGGCTGCTTCTACCTCGACAACAACGGGGTGGTCTGGATCCAACTGAACGTCACCGGCTTCCCGCTGGGCTCGCACTTCCGCATCGTGCCCCAGTACGGCGGCGACGGCGTCAACGCGGCGACCTGGGGCGGCTGGCTCTACTTCAGCGTCACCAGCTGACCGGTCCGCCGGTCACCGAAGTCCCGCACCCGCCCACACCCGCCCGCGCCGCCGGCCTCTGGCCGACGGCGCGGCCCTGCTTGTCCCCGAGGATCGCCGGTGTCATCCGGAACCCCCGCGCGAAACACTGCGGACGGTGCGCCTCGAGCCCAGCCCCGCCTCGGGCAGCCCCGACCCTTCCTCCGCCGAGAGCCCGGATCCACCCCGCCCGAGGAGCCACTCGCGACAGCCTGGCGGAGGCGCCTGGACGGTGCGATCATCCACTGACCGTTCCCGATCCACGACGACGGTCGGACCCCGACCGGGCAGGGGAGTTGGACGTGCCAAGCACCGAACTGAGCCGCAGCTACGACATCGCGGCGGGGCCCGCTGCCGTGCTCGCGCATCTGGCGGAGCCCGAGAACTACATCGGCCTCTCCCCGCTGCTCGTGGACGTGCGGGACGTGCGGTGCGAGGGCGGTATCACGCACTACGTGGCCGTCGAACGCTTCCAGTTCCTCGGGCTGGTCCGGCACGACAATGTCATCCAGGTCAGCCTGCGCACCGAGGACGCCCGGCTGCCGGGCGAGGCGATGGTCAGCGGCAAGGTGGTCAGTCCTGGCGGCGTGCGGATGGACTACTGCTTCGCCATCACCGCCCTGGGCGACGGCGGCTCCCTGGTGGTCGACACCCTGCGTCTCCACACGCCGTTCGGCCTGCTCCGCTATGCCGCCGGGAAGGCCGGAGCGGTGCAGGCCGAGCGCGGCCGGGTGTTGGCCCAGCGGCTCGGCGGCGGCAGCTGAGGCGGAGCCCGCGGCCAGCAGCGAAGGCAAAGGGTGTTGCCGGCGGTGGGTTCTCCGGGCCGGATGCGCTGGTCCCTGGGGATGAAGCAGCGCCGACGCTCCGACCGGAAGCGCCGTTGAGACTGTGAACGACGAAGGCCCGGACCGCTGAACGGTCCGGGCCTTCGCCTGCCCTGGTGGGCGGGTGCGGAGGATACGAGATTCGAACTCGTGAGGGGGTTGCCGCCAACACGCTTTCCAACTGCTCGCCTGGGTGTCCCGTGGCGTTCGTCAGCGCCCCGACCTGTGATGCGACTGGCGGACGCCCGCCCAGACATCTGTGAACGCAAGCGAATGCAACTACCGGCGCTCCCCTACATGAGGTCCGGTCTGCGCTGTTTCGGCCGGGCGGCAACCGCCAGCGGCGAGGCCGTCCAGGACGTACAGGCTCTACTTGCTGTAGTGGTAGCGGCAGGCGATGACGCACACGGTGTCGGCTTGCTCGTCGAGGACGCAGATCAGGCGGTGCTCCTGGTCGATCCGGCGGGACCAGGCCCCAGCGAGCTCATGGCGCAAGGGCTCGGGCTTGCCAATGCCCTCTTTGCCGTTGCGGCGGATGTCGTCGATCAGCTGGTTGATGCGCTTGAGCAGTCGGCGGTCGTCCGCCTGCCAGGACAAGTAGTCGCTCCAGCCGCGCTCGGTGAACCGGACCTTCACTCGGACTGCTCGGTGAGGCCGTCGGGGTCGATCAGCTCGCGGGTCTGAGCGCGGCCTTCCTGGTATTCCTGCAGGGAGCGGCGCAGGTGATCGGCATTGGCCGGGGATCGAAGCAGGTAGTCGGTCTCTCGGAGCGAGGCGTACTCAGCCAGGGAGACGACGACCAGCGGTTCGTGGCCGGCACGGGTGATGACGAGTTCTTCGGCGTCGTTCTCGACGGCATCAAGCGCGGCGGCGAGGTTGCCGCGGAGCTCGGTCGCACTCATCGTCTTCATGCCGTACATAATAACGTACATAAGCAAGGTGGGTCAGGTAATCGCAGGTACGGCTGACAATCCGCGCGGCGAGCCGTCAGTTGGTTCAAGTCGGCGAGGCCTTCACCATCGACCTTGAAGCGGGGCAAGTCACTGCCCGAAAACCGGGATCGACGTCATGCTCGACCACGGCCGGAGGCGTTCCGGTCAAGGTCATCAGCCACACTGGGCCTCCCCGGCTACCGCGGCTGACGACACGTTGCTCTGTGACGAGTCGGTTGGTAACGAGGAGCTAAGAATTCCGGAGCCATCGGGTCGGTTGCAGTCGATCTGACGGCTTTGGTCTTTGTGCGCAGCAGTAGCATCACGTGCGCCTTCTGTTCGGATGATCGAAGGCACGCCCGTGAAGGGGGAACTGTGCCACGCGCACGTCTTGTTTCCGTCCCCGTCGTCCTGGCCCTCGCCGTGGCGATGACAACCACCGCCCGCGCGGACAGTTCGACGGCCGGCACGCTCTATGTGAACCACGACGCAAGCTGCAGCGACACGGCCGCCGCCGCTGGCAGTGCGTCGCTGCCCTACTGCACACTTCAAGCCGCGGTGAACGCCGCGCAGCCCGGGCAGACCGTCAAGCTGACCGGCCCCACCGGAGAGAGTTTCTACGGGCCCCTCGTGCTCACGCACTCGGGCGCCCCGGGCGCCCCGATCACCATCGACGGATCGGGCGACTACCTGTACCCCGTGTCGAAGGGCGCGCCGCTGACCCTGCGCGACGTCCACGACATCACCGTGGAGAACCTGCAGCTCCAGGCCAGCTCTGGGGCCGACCTGGTCGATGTCGTGGGCTCGCAGGACATCGTGCTCGACCGGCTCCAGTCCGTGGACCTGGCCTCCCCAGCCGTAGTGAACGGCGTCAACATCGACGGCGGCTCGTCGTCCGTTACGGTGTCACGCACCCAGATCCAGGGGATGCTCAGCGGCAGCGACGTGCTCGTCCAGGCCGGTGCTCAGCACGTCACGGTGACGACCAACTACCTCCGCGACTACTCATCAGCGCCGGGAGCACTGATCCACGTCTCGGGGGCATCCGGGGTCGCGGTCACCGGCAACTCCCTGAACTCGCCCCTCAAGGCCCCGGCCATCGCGGTCGACGGAGCCGTTTCGGCGACCACCGTGGAGAACAACGTCGGCTTCGCCTCCCAGGCCCCAGCACTCTCCGTCTCTGCTGCCGCCGCACCGCAGGTTTCGGACGGCTACAACACCTTCAAGGAGTACGAGGCAGGTACGGACGCCTACTCCTGGGGAGGCACGGACTACTCGACCAGCGCGGGGCTCGCCACTGCCACCGGACAGGGTGCTCACGACATCGTCATGGCTCCCGGAACCGGCTTTCCCGCGGGTACAGGCGTCGTCGACGCGGCGGACTCGTCCGCCCCCGGCGAGCTCAGCACCGACCTGTACGGCCACTCGCGGGTGCCCGACCCCAGCTTCCCGCATCTGGGTGCCGGCCCGTACAACTTCTACGACCGGGGTGCGTGGGAGGTCGAGGACACCATCGGATACTCCGCTCCGACCAGCCCCCAGGTCACCACGGTCGGCACCTCGGTGGACGGCCAGGCCGTGCCGGTGCCCACTTCGGCCTGGCACGAGCAGCTGACCGCGACGGTGGATTTCGGCGACGGAAGCGCCCTGCAGTCGGCCCCTGTCGGCGCAGCCCTCCCGCATGCCTACACGCAGCCCGGCACCTACCTGACCACGACCGTCATCACCAACACCGGCGGGTACTCGGTGAGTTACAGCCGGGACGTGCAGGTGCTGAGCGACACGGTCGAGCAGCCCGTGCTGAGCGCAAAGCCCCTGCGCACGGGCGGGTACTCCCCCGGCACCATGGATTTCTCCATCTCCGTTACGCCGGGCGAAATCTACCGCAGTCTGACGCTGGACCACGGCGACGGCGTGGTCGGCGATTGGGGCATGTGGCAGGACGCCACCTACGCCTACCCGCACTCCGGCGTCTACCCGGTCAAGCTGACCGCAGTCGACGTGCTCGGCCGGACCGAGACCGCGGAGGCGACCGCAGTCGCCGGCGCCGACTTCGTTCCCCTGAGCGGCGGTCCCCAGCGCGTCTACGACAGCCGCACCGCCGGACACATCGCCATCCCCGCCCACGGCACGCTCCGGCTCGCTCTGGCGCACCCGCAGGACGGCAATGAGGCGCTGGTGCTCAACCTCACCGCCACCGACACCCGGGCCGCCGGCTTCGTCACCGCCTACCCGGACGGCACATCCGCGCCGACCGCGTCGAACCTCAACTTCAGCGCCGGGCAGACCATCGCGAACCAGGCGACGGTGCGCACCGGCGCCAACGGGTACGTCGACTTCTCCAACGGCAGCTCCGGACCGATCGACCTGGTCGTGGACGAGATCGGCTCCCAGTCGATGACGGTCGACGGCACCGAGTACCAGCCGGCAGCTCCCACCCGCATCCTCGACACCCGGACCTCGGCCCACCAGGTCCCGGGACACGGCACGGTCACCGTCCAACTCCCGGCGTCGCTGCGGCCCGCGGGCGGCGGGCCGGACACGCTCGAGGTCAACGTCACCGCAGCGCGCGAGCACGGTCCGGGCTTCGCCACCGTCTACACCACCGGCGGCTCCCGTCCCGTCTCGTCCAACCTCAACTGGTCGGTCGGAACGCCGGCGGCCAACCTGGCCACGGTGACGGCTGACTCGCAGGGCCGCGTCACGCTCTACAACGGAAGCGCAGGGCCGGCGGACTTCGTGGTCGACTTCCTCGGCCTCTACCAGCCGACGAGCGCCACGGGCCCGACGACAGGGTTCGTCACCGCGGCTCCGACCCGGGCGCTGGACACCCGTTACGGGATCGGCGCACCCGCCGGACAGCTGGCGCCGCACCAGCAGCTCCAGCTCTGCCTTCCGGTTCGGGCCGGAGCCTCCGCCGCGGCGCTCAACCTGACGGTGACCGGCAGCAGCCAGGCCGGCTGGTTGTCCACCTACCCGGCCGGGACCGCACGCCCCGGCACGTCCAGCATCAACTGGGGCCCGGGGGAGACCATCGCGAACATGACCCAGACGCCGGTCGGCGCGGGCGGCTGCGTGGACCTCTACAACGGCGGCGGTGCCGCGGTCTCGGTGATCGCGGACCTGTCCGGCTACCAGTACACGCAGCCGTAGGCCGGCGAGGACACCTGGACGGGACGGTAGGACAGCAGGGCGCCGCGGAGTCAGTTTCCGCGGCGCCCTTCGTCGTTCATGGCACGTGCGATCCTGGCCCTGGCGAGTCGCATGCACACCGGCTTTAGGAGGCTCCGTCTAGGTAACCTAGGCCGACCTGGGCTCCTGCTACCTGCCAGAACACTCGCGCTTCTCCCCGCCAGTCCCCGCTCCATCCCGGCCTGTCTGGCGCGGAAGTGGCGTGCCACGGGTTCCGCCTAGAGATCCACGCGCCTGTCGGAGTCGTCGCTATAGACGACATACAGGGTGCAGGCCGGAAGGGCACTGCGCGCAACTCAGTGTCCAGGGCGGCGAAGCCAGCCCGTCGCGAACGGCGATCTGGGCGCTACGTGGATGCCCGCTCCAGGCCCGCCTGGGGGGAGGAAGTGGCCCAGAAGATCGCCGCCGCCATCTGGGGCCCCTCAGAAAATCCCGCTGTGGACAAAGACCAGGACAACGAGGATTGAGAACACGTCGAAGGCCCCGACCGCAGAACGGTCGGGGCCTTCGTCTGCCCTGGTGGGCGGGTGCGGAGGATACGAGATTCGAACTCGTGAAGGGTTGCCCCCAACACGCTTTCCAACTGTTCGCCCGGGGGTCCGGGCGGGTTCGTCAGCGTCCTGACCTGCGGCGCGAGGGCCGACGCCAGAACCCTTGGACGCCCCCGAACGGGGATGTAGGCAACCCAAACTGCAACCCTCCGGCCGGTCAGTCAGCGCGCGCCCATCGCTTGATCACGACCGGCAAAACGTCGGGGACCCCAAGCCCGACTACGTCGCCGACCGGGACGACCTGCCCAGGTGGCAGCAGGAGACCGACTCCGACATCTTCGAGCAGCTCGAGCACGCCGCCTGAGCAACGTCCGGTCCGATCGGCGGGGACTTCAGAAGTGCCGATGCTGCGGCTTTGAGCGTGGCAAGCCAGCTCTGCTGGTCAACGGGCAGCGTGTAGTAGAGGCAGCACAGACAGGGCGGGGATCAGCGCAACAAGCACTCGCTCCTCCTCGGTCGCGACCGGCGCTTCCTCCCATTCACCCCGGACCAGCACCGTGAGCGTAAGGTCCTCGTCGATCAGCCTCATCGCCAGCCGACGCAGCGCGTACCGCTGCGCCAGCTCGGGTGCGGGCAGTTCGATGCCGACTTCGGCAAGCGCCTGCTCGAACAGGTCCCGGATCTCGTTGGTGTCCGCGTTGCGGGGCAGGCCGGCAAGTTCGCACAGGGCCGGGGTGTCCATTCCGGCTGCGATCGCCTCGGCGGCGATCATCGGCAGGTCCTCCGGCTGCCCCTCGCCGGCCCGGTAACGCCATGCGGTCTCCGCTAGCGGCCCACACGCCCGTCGTGGGCGGCTGTCCGGAGCTGGGTCCATGGTGTTTCCTACAGGCTGGTCGTGTTGGTCCCGGTGTGGGACCACGGCGACTTCAGGTCGGCCTGGGCGCCCACGGTTCGCGCTCGTATCAGACCTTCTTGACGACGATGTGACTCGGCACCAGCTTCTCCAAGTCATCGGTGTCAGAGGTGAACACAGTGACCTGCCCACGCTGCTGTCGCGCCACCACCGCGAGCATCGCGTCGATCGCGTACTTGTGCCCGTGCAGTCCGGCATCCGCGAGGATCCGGCGCGCTTGCCGGGCCTCGTCCTTGCCCAACTCCGCCACATTCACGCGGGACAGCACCCAGTCCCAACGCTGCTCCGTGGTCCTCGCGTCATACGCCTCCACAAGAGTCATGGGAGACGTCACGATCTCGGCCTCACCTCGGGCCGCGAGGTCCAGTCGGGCCATCATCATGCGGTCGCCCCTCACCGCGAGCGACAGTGCCTCACTGTCCAGGACGAACACACGCAGCGGACGGGACTCCTCCCCGCGCTTCCTCACGCAGCCGCTCCGCCGCGCTTGCGCCCGGCCGCGCGTCGGCGCTCGTGCTCCGAATCGAGGTCATCCAACTCCTCGTAAGCCGAAGCACGCTCGTCCACCGTGACCGCGCCGTGCTCCTCCTCCAACCACACGACAAGCTCCTGGAGCCGATCACGGTCACGCTTGAACCGGAGCGCCTCAGCGACATAGGCGGAGAGCCCACGCTCGGCAGCATCCGCGCGGATCTCGTCCAGCAACTCCTCAGGGATGGTGACTGTCACCTTCTTAGATGCCATACAAGCCACCATACTCGCCATAGCCAGCGCCAACAATGGGGCATCGAGACTTCAGATGGGACTACGAACGCAGAAGGCCCGCACTGATCTCTCAGTGCGGGCCTTCTATCTGCGGAGGATACGAGATTCGAACTCGCGAGGGGTTGCCCCCAACACGCTTTCCAACTGTTCGCCCGGGGGTCCGGACGGGTTCGCCACCGTCCTGACCTGCGACGTATCCACTCGGAGGCTACCCTTCGGACCCCGCTGAGCGGAGACGAATGCAGCTGAAAGTGCCACTGGCTCAGCGCCCGTCTGCCCTGGCCTGAGCTGCGCTCTTATCGGCCTCCCGGCCGATCCGGCGGTGCCGCGCCCGCTACGCTCCGACTGCTGGAGCAGAGGTTCATTGCCCTCCGCTCCATTGATCGGCTTCCTACTGCGCGGACTGCCGGCGGGGGCTCCTCCGGCCCCCACCCCCGCCGGTCAAGAGGAGCGGGCCTTGCCGAAGTACATGAGCTCCCACAGGGCGTCGTCACTGTGGCTCTCCACGAGTTCATCGCCCCGATACCGTTCGACGCGCAGCTCGCCCGCGAAGCGCAGGTAAGCGCCGTCGAAGCCGATGAGTTTGGCTGCGGCCTTCTTGGGGCCCTTGAGGTCGTCGATGAACTTGACGGCGGTCAGGTCTGAGTGGCGGGTGTAGGTGACGACGTACCGCTCGTCGCCGTCGGTGTAGGTGTAGCGGGTGACGCCGGCGACGGGCTTGCCGGTCTCGGCGTCGGTGTAGCGGCCCAGTTGCTCGAAGGCGACCTTGGTGGCGTCGTCGGCGATCAGTTCGCCGTCGCGGGCCAGCATGAAGATCGGGACTTCGGCGTAGCCGTAGGCCTTCTGGGCCGTGATGTACGAGGCGATCACCGAGTACGGTCCGGCCGCGCCGCGCGCCCAGTACCAGTGGTGCATGAGTTTGAGCATCGAGGCGTTGCCCCAGTTGTGGTCGTGGTAGCCGATGCCCGTGGTCGTGGTGGCGTGGCCGTCGACGCTGTAGGTGGCCTCGACCTTGCCCTGCGGCACGGACGGCAGCCAGGCGAAGTACTGCTCGCCCTGCTCGCCGAAGACCACGTGTCCGGTCTCGGGGCGCCAGGCGGGGACCTGCCCGGTCAGGGTGATGTCGACCGCGACGCCTTCCACCTCCGCGCGAATGGTGTACGTGTGCAGGTCTCCGGTGAAGACGTTGGCACCGATCCGGACGTCGCAGGTCTGCTTGGAGGCGGAGAACGTGGTCGGGTCCGGGTGGACGAACCGCTCCAGCTGTGTGCCGTCGGGCAGGGTCAGGTCGATCCGGATCGCGGGCGCAAGAGGGACGTTGATGTCCGTGAACTCCTTGGTGAAGAAGACCACGACCAGCTTGGCGCCGTCGTCCAGGTGTGCGTCGAAGTACCACCACTCGTAGGTACCGGCCGAGCCGTCGGTGCGCAGGCCGTCCTCCCAGGGCTTGGTGGCGTGGGGTTCGATGCCGAGCTTTGCGTAGACCTCCGGCGCGTCGGCCATCCGGGCGGGGGCGGTGTGGTTCCGGGACATGGTTGCGCTCCTCCTCGGGGCGTCGCAGCGGGGCTCGCCAGCAACGATTTAATTACCAGGTGTCTATTTACCCTCGCTACTAGGATGCGTCTTATGTCCGGTTCGCGCAAGCCGGAGTCCGAGGCTTGGCGTAGCCTAATGACCATCTGGACATTTACGGATCAGGAGGTCGCCGCCATGGCCGATGCCTCGCCTTCGCGGGGACGGGGGCGCCCGCGCGCGGGCGAGGAGCTCGACACCGGCCGACTGCTGCAGGCCGCCCTGGAGGCGTTCGCCGAAAAGGGCTACGACGGCATGTCGGTGCGCGAGCTGGCCCGGGGACTCGGCATCAGCCATGCCCTGCTGACCGCGCGCTACGGATCCAAGGAGGGACTCTGGTTCGCCGCGATGGAGCACGCGGCCACCGGATCGGTGCGCATCTGGCAGCAGGCCACGAACACGCCGGAACTCGACGACCTCGAAGCGCTGCGCCAGGGCATCGTCCGGCAGGTCGTGTTCGCGGCGGCCTACCCCCAACTGCACCGCATCATGAGCCACGAAGGAGCCGTCGACAGCCCCCGGGTCCGCTTCGTCGTCGACCGCTTCATCAACCCGCTGCGCCCGCTGGTCGAGCAGCTCCTGGACCGACTGGTCGCAGCCGGCCGCATCCGCCCGCTGCCCTACGCCACCCTCCACTACCTGGTCGTCAGCGGCGGCGGTGCTCTGTTCGCCAGCCCCGTCGAAGCGCGCCTCCTCGGCGCCCCCGACACCTTCGACGAGGATGCGATCCATCGCCACGCCGAAGCCGTGGCAGGCGTCATCATCAACGGAATCCGAAACTCCCAAGGCGAACAGCAAGCCACCGCCTGACGCGCAGGCTCGGTACGCAGCGAGGACCAGGCGGCCAGCGGCGCCCGAGAATTCCCCTCACAAGGGGGGACCACGGGTCGAACTAGCGGTACATTGGTACCGCTAGTTAACTGCACATCCGTACCGATAGATGCCAGGAGGGACGATGTCCAAGGTGGCCGACGGACGACTGGCACGCGGCGAAGCCCGCAGGGCGCTGCTGCTGGACGCGGCCGTGCACATCGTCGGCGAGCAGGGCGCAGGTGCGCTCACACACCGCTCCGTCGCCGCGCGCGCCACCGTGTCTCTCGCATCCGTCACCTACCACTACCCGTCGATCGACGACCTGCGCCGTGCGACGTTCGAGCACGCCGGCTCACGCATCGGGCTGGAGTTCCGCGCGCTCATCAGCCACAGCGAGGCGCAGCCCGACGCCCTGCCGGAGCTGTGCGGGGACTTCACCGCGCATCTGGTCGCCGATCGGCGCACCGACGCGATCGCCGTCTTCGAGATGATCATCGCTACCGGACACGATCCGGAACTCGGGCCGGTCAAGGGCCTCCTGGACCAGCGGCTCGCCCGCCTCCTGGAGCCCTACCTCGGCTCGACGGGCGCGGCGCTGACCGTGACGGCCTCGATGCAGGGCCTCGTCCTGACCGCCCTCACCCCCGACCCGGCCCGTGATCCGCAGTGGCTGCGCGACGCGGTGACCGATCTCATCCGCCGCTACCGCACCACTCCTGCCCTCGGAGACTCCTGATGGACCTGTTCCTCACCGCCGTCAGCGGCCTGGCCTGGACGATCGTCTACGTCAGCGCGATCCGCATCGGGTTCCGCCACCGGACCTACGCGATACCCATGGCCGCACTGGGCCTCAATTTCGCCTGGGAGACCACCTACGCGGTGCACGACCTGCTCGGCGGCATGTCGCCGCAGACCGTGGTCAATCTCATCTGGGCGTTGGCGGACCTGGTCATCGTCTACACCTTCTTCGCCTTCGGCCGTGCGGAGTTCCCACGCTTCGTGACCCGGTCCCTGTTCACCGCCTGGGGTGTGCTGCTGTTCGCCACGTCCTTCGCGGTCCAGTGGCTGTTCATCGAGCAGTTCGGCACGGACGCGGGCGCCCGCTACTCGGCCTTCCTGCAGAACCTGCTGATGTCGGGCCTGTTCATCGCGATGCTGATCGCACGTCAGAGCCTGCGCGGGCAGACCCTCACCATCGCCGTGGCGAAATGGCTCGGCACCCTGGCACCCACCATCTCCATCGGCGTGCTCGGCCACTCCGCCTTCATCGTCGGCATCGGCGCCCTGTGCAGCGTCTTCGACCTCCTCTACATCGGCCTCGTACTCCGACTGAAGACCCACCCCGACGCCCTCGCCACCGTGGACGCACCCACACAGGAAACCTGGCCCAAGACGGCATCCCAGCCAGCCGTCACGACCTGACCCGCGCGTCCCGGCGACGCCGAACGCGGCGAGTTCGAATACCGCCGCCACGGCACCGCGTCCAAGTCGCAGCGCTGGACGTCCACACCGGCCGAGTCCTCGTGGAGGACATCGCCCGCAACGACTCGGCCACCTTCATCCGGTTCCTTCGGTTACTGGACCGCGCCATCGACCGCGCCCTGAACATTCACCTGGACGTGGACAACGGTGCCTCGCACACGTCCAAGGCCACTCGGACATGGCTGGCCGCGCACCCCCGCTTCGTGGCCCACCACACGCCCAAGCACGCCTCCTGGCTCAACCAGGTCGAGCTCTACTTTTCGATCCTGGCCCGCCGCCTGCTACGACGCGGCGAATTCAGCTCCCGACAGGACCTCATCGACCAGATCCGGGAGTTCACCCTCGCCTACGACAACGAAGCCCGTCCCTTCCGCTGGACCTACGACGGAACCCCACCCAAGGCCGCATGACCCTCGCAGGACCTACGCGGGGCTGCACTAGAACTGCAACTACGGAACGACGAAGGCCCCGACCGCAGAACGGTCGGGGCCCTCGTCTGCCCTGGTGGGCGGGTGCGGAGGATACGAGATTCGAACTCGTGAGGGGTTGCCCCCAACACGCTTTCCAACTGTTCGTCCGGACATCCGGGCGGGTTCGCCACCGTCCTGACCTGCGGCGCAGCTGCCTGGAGGCTGTCCTTCGAACCCCGCTGAACGCAGGCGAATGCAACTGAAAGTGCAACTGGCCGAGTGCTTGAGAAGCGGTCTCTGACCTGCGGCGTCATCGACCTCGTCCCGAACCCGGCAACTGCCGGGAAGGCCGATGCCAGTAACCTGCCCGCCATGAACGGTGAGCTCGCCCAGTACTTCGCCCTGGCCACGCACGGCAGCGCCTGGCTGCAAGAGTCCGGCGGCCGAACGGCACCGGCGCTGGACCAGAGCAACAGCACGTTCCAGTTCGCCCGGACCGTGACCTTCGCCGAGGTTCCCGGTACCGGCACCTGGCTCAAGAAGCTGGCCGCTCGCGGAGTCGACCGCATTTGGCTCGCCGCTCCTGGTCAGCCATCCAACGGGGGAAAGGCCCTTGAGGCGCATGTCGCAGCCGCCTTCGCGGGTGGGCTGCAAGCAGGGTTGCTCACCACCGGCCCCAAGGGTAACCAGCTCTGGCGGGCCTCCTGGAAGGCCGGCGACCCTGCGGCAGCAGACCGTCGCGTCTGGGACATCGACTACCACTGCGACGAGGTCACGTTCACCCCCGACCCGTTCCGCATCCCCGTGGCTGACGCAAAGGGTGCCCTGGACTCAGCGCTGGAGGCCGTAGCCCAGTTCTCACAGTTGTACGAGCTCCGTCCGTGGGATTCCGTCTTCGCCAAGGCACGAGCTCTGCTCGGCGCCGACACATTCGAAGACCTCTATCACCAGGATCTCTTCCCAGAGGGACGGTACGACCTTGCCAGCCGGCAGCTCGCCGCAGCGGCCCAGTCCTCCTGGGTGTTCGGCGGCATGGGGTCATGGAACGATCTCGGGTTCGCCGACGCCGAAATCCACACGGAGTACGAGCGGCTCTCCCGCGAGCTCTTCGCAGCGGTGACCCAGGGCTGCATAGCAGCAGCCAACGTTCCGCTCACGGGGGAGGAGACCCGTCCGAAACATCGCTCCTGGCTCCGGAGGCGCCTCTCGGGCGGCTGACTTCGTGATCACCTCGCACGCCCGGCAAAGCTGATAATGACCTGAGCCTCAGCTCCCTGGCGTTTCAGCGGGTCGGCTGCCATCACTTGATCACGACCGGCGCAGTGTGAAGCGCGGGCCAGATCTGCAGGCGGACCTGCTCGACGGCTTCCGGCTCGTCGGCGCCTTCCTCACCCGGCTTGCGGACATTAGCCAGGTTCGTGCGCGAGGCGCGGACGGTCCAGGGCACACGAATATTCCGACTGACAGCCGCCTCTTGACCAGGCATGCTCTGGGACATGACCGACCCCGGACCGATCACGACGTCAGCCCTGACCATCACACGGATCCTGGGCGACTCCCCCTTCGCACCGATCGGCCGGCCGACTGCCGTGGCGCGCAGCACGCGGCACAACGCCGTGGTCGTGGGTGGCGACCTCGGGGCGATGCAATGGTCGGGACGACTGCTGAACGGCCACGCCCGCCAGTACCGCATCGGGGTCTTCTCTCTCGACAGCCTGCGCTGCCGGACGGTCACGTCGTCCCGCTGGCCGGTGAGCGTCGTGGCGATCCATCCCAGTCTTCCCTTGGCAGCCGTGGGGACCGGTCAGTACGACGGCGGATACTCCTTCGAGGGCGAATTGCTGCTCGTGGACCTCACCACGGGCCGCTCCGCCTCCGTCCTGCAGCACGGGCGTGAGATCCGATCCCTGGACTGGAGCAGCACAAGCACCCTCTCCGTCATCGCCTCTCCGTTCGACGACTGGGAGGACGACGAGGCCCACACCCACGGCTATGCCTTCAGCCTCGCGTGCGACGACTGGACGACGGTGCCGGACCGGGCCTTCACCACGCAACAGCAGGTCGGCCCGCGCGTGCCGTGCACCCGCCCCGATGACGGAGCGATGGCCGAGCAGTCGTTGGCGGAGATCTGCCGGGCTCACGGGCTCTCCTGGGCGCCGCGTCGCCAGGTGTGGGCGGTGGAGTCGCACGGCGACGGAAGGGTGCTCGCCGCTCTGGACGGTGTCGCGGCCGAGTCGTGGCTGCCCGATGGAGAGCAAGCCTGGTCGATACCCGACGGTGTCGGAGGCCGCCAGCTCCACCTCGCATCCGATGGGCGATCGGCCTGGGTCACGGTGCCTGGCAGATACGTCCGGACCGAGCGCGGATGGCACGACCTCCCCACCCGCGTCGATCGCCTGTCCTTGGAGGACGGGCGAGTACTGGAGACCCTGGACACGGACGGCCCCGCGGTGGTGACCGCGAACCGAGACGGCAGACTCGGCCTGCGTGACACCCGTCGTATGATCCCGACCGGACACCCTGAACCGGCGACCCGGCTGATCAGCTCCGACGACCCCCATGAGGAACTCGGCCGGGTGAGGCTCAGCGGCTACGACGCTGTCAACCACTACCTCGCGGTCCGTCGCAGCCCCGCTCTGCTGTTCCTCGCCGGCGCCGGCCCACATCACCACCTCGACAAGGCAGTCACGACCGTCGATCTACCGGACGACGGAAGCGAGCCGACCGTGCGCGCACTGTTCCCGTTGGAATGGGACACGGAGCGCAACGGCCACCTCTTCGGCGGCCCCGGCGCTTGGCTCAACGACGACCTCGGCAGCTCCGTCGTGCATGCGGGCACCGTGCACAACGGCGCGGGGCTGCTGCCGGGCAACGCCTTCGTCGTGCGCCGCTCGCTGCCCGGTGGCGAGCCAAACTGGGTGTTCGCCGCCGACGACGCCCCCACCGCTCTCGACACGGACGGCGCAACCGTTTACGTGGCCTTCGCCAACGGTGAACTCATCGCGCTGGACGCCCACACGGGAGAGGTTCGATGGCGCTACCGCATCAAGGTCGACGGTGTGGACGGCGTGGCCCTGTCCCTGGCTCTCTCGGACACCGGCACCATCCTGCTCGGCACCTGGGACGGGAGAATCCTGGAATGCACGGTCCTGGGCTGAGGCTCCCAGCCACACGGTTCCCAAAGCTGTCGACCGTTGGCCCGCAACCTCTACACCACTTCCCCGGACGCAACCGCCGAAGCCCCTGACGCCAGTGCAGGTCCAGTGGAATGCTTTGGATCTTCAGACCGTCAGTGCAGGAGGGACGCTCGTGGCGACTGCCGTACTTGTTCCGAGTCTTCAGGGGAGCGTTGATCGGTTCGCCCGGTCCTTGATCGTGCCTTCCAGGCTCTTGGCTCTGCACCCCAGGAAGCAAGGTCACGCAGGCAACGCGGCGGCTCTGGCGCCAGCCATCGCACAAGGCGTTCTCTCAGCATTCGAGGGCTTCGCCGAAGACTTCTTTGCCACCGTGCTGTACCTCCAAGGTCAGAGCTTCGCTCAGATCGCGAAGAAGATGAACCTTACGAACCCCGACGTCACGGACATCGAAGGCGTCGTCGGCCGTGAATTCCCCCAGCTGAAGCCCGCATTCGGCCAACAGTTCACGCTCAAGGTCTGGGCACCCCCAGTCATTGGCAAGACGTTCTGGACTGAACGAGACATCAACTGGGATGACGCCAAATCGGACGCTCAAGCCTGGATGCAGGTTCGTCATTGCCTCGCGCACGGCCTGGCGAGTGGCTGGAGCAGCGAGACGTGGCCCGGCCCGGTCAAGGCGAACGTTCGCCCGGCGACATCAGTCCTCCGCCCCATGAAGAACGGGAAGCACTCACTCGCTCTGCACGGAGCCATCACATGCGCTCGCATCTATCGGGCCGGGGCAGAGCATCTCGCGGAGATCACAGCCAACCACCTGGGCCAGCAGCTGAACTGGTCATCCGTCCCCGAGTTCGCGCTCCACGCAGCCCCAACCCCGTAGTGGGATTCCACGACGCTCGGTACCCCCGCAGCACCTGGAGCAGGTGATCATTAAACCCGCGACTGCTCAAGGGGGGTTCGCCTGCCCTGGCAGGCGCGCCTTCAACTCGACGGAGCCCAGATCGGCTCGTCCGGCCAGTCCAGCAGATCACGCATATCCCGGTCAACACCTGATAGTGCGTGCAGCAGGAAAGCCACGAAGCGCATGTTGTATCGGCGCCAGTCGAGCGAGCCGCGAAACCAGACCACGACTGGCCACTCCATCGGGTCAGGGTCGCTGGTCAGCCAGAAGAACTGGTCTCCCTGCCAGGTGCCGCCCCAGTGAATCACTCCACCCGGCTCTGGCCAGAACGGATACGGGTTGGCCTCGGGGTCATGCTCCCGCATCTTCTTGAACGCAGGAGCGAAGTCGTGGGTGGACCAGAGGAAGTTCCGGAACCCCGTCTCGTCCGGCGGGGACCCGTGGAAGGGCCGCGGCGCACTCACGCAGAGGTAACCGCGCACCTCGCCGGGACCGAATGTGTCGACGAACTCGCGGTAGTCCGCGGGGAAGTCGACACCGCACACCTCACGCGACCGCTCCCACGGCACGGACAGGCCACTCGGTTCGGTCGACATGCCCGCCAACTCGGCGAACCGCATCACATCCCTGCGCACGACCACACCTCACATTTCAATGGAGTTCCTGCAGTGTTCGATCGGATCCCCGCCCGAAGCGACCGCGAGGCAAAGCCCGTCGCAGGTCAGGTCAGTGACCGCCCCTACGAGCGCTCAGCCAGCTCGCCTGATGTGATCCGCCCTGGAAGCTCTTCACATCACGCGTTGCGTCGGGGGCGACTCGCCGGGCAAGCGTCCGGGGACATGTAGGGCGACGAGCACGGTTCCGGATCCACCGGACAGTCCTCAGGGGACATCACCCGCTCGCACCACCTGCAGGCCAATTCAGCTCTGGCGCCCAGCTCGTTGAGGCGCCTGGCAGCCTGTTCTGCCCGCTCGAACTGTCAACGGTCATTGAGATGCCCAGGTGGGCGGTCTTCGGGTGTCCAGGCTGGTGGCCATCAGAAATCCATGCCTGTGGCCAGTGGTGCTCCTGGGGGTGGGGGTCAGTTCAAGGGGACCACTCCCTTGCCGGCGAGGGCTTCGGCGAGGCGGTGCGAGTCGCCGGAGGTCTGGACCAGGTGAGCGTGGTGCATGAGCCGGTCGGTGCTGGCCCCGGCGAGGGTCTTGGGCATGATCGTGTCGAACCCGGACGGGTGGATGTTGCTGGTCACCGCGATCGAGCGGCGCTCGTAGGCCGCGTCGATGATCCGGTAGAACGCCTCGGCGGCGTCCTCGCCGACCGGCAATAGGCCAATATCATCAACGACGATGAGGTCGGCCCGGCAGATCCGGGCGACGGTTCGAGCGGTCGACCCGTCGACCTTCGACTTGCCGATCGCGGCGGCCAGGGTCTCCAGGGTGAACCACGACACCCGCAGGTCTTTCTCGATCGCGGCCTGGGCCAGCCCCTCGGTGAAGTGCGACTTTCCGGTCCCCGACGGGCCGGCGATCACCAGATTCTCTGCCCGGCCGATCCACTCCAGGGTGACCAGGGAGTTCTGGGTCGGCTCGGGGATGGTCGAGTCCTCGGCCCGCCAGGACGCGAGGGTCTTGCCGGTCGGGAAGTTCGCCGCGTGCCGGCGAAGGCGGCGGGTGGCCGCATCGCGGCCGATGACCTCCTCGGAGATCAGCAGCCGCAGCACCTCGGCGGGATCCCAGCGTTGCGCGCGGGCGGTGGCCAGGACGTCGGGTGCGGCCTTGCGCATGTAGGGCAGGCGCATCCGGCGCATCAGCTTGTCGAGTTCCTCGGGGATAGCCGGCGGGTGGGGAAAGCTCATGATGAACGTGCCGTTCTCGTGCGTTGACGTGCGGTCAGAATCGGTGCCGGGGCGGGGGCGGCTCAATGGCCCAGGGCCTGCCAGCCGATCGTGCCGTTCTGGACGGAGTGGGCCTCGTCCGCGCGGACGACCTGCGCGGCGGGCTTGTTGGCGGCGATGTGCTCCAGGATGGAGACCAGGTCGTCCTCGGCGAAGCGCCCGGCCGCGGCCGCGAGCCCGAGGGCCTGGTCGACCCGGTCGGTGCCCAGGACGGTGGCGAGTTCGACGGCGTGGGCCATCTTCGCGCGGATCCGGGCCGCCCCGGCGGGGCCGGCCTCCTTGAGCCAGCGGCCGGCGCCGGGGCCGATGCCCACGAACGCGATCTCCGCCTCCGAGCGGGGCTGGAGCCTCGGCTGGTGAACGCCGCGGCCGTCGGGGTGGTCGGGGTAGTGGGCGTCGATGATCTGCGGGACGCCGGGCGTGGACAGCTGGTGCCGCCAGATCTCGGCCAGGTCGCCGGACGGGGTGCGGGCGGTGATCGACAGCTCGTCGCCGACGACCCGGCACCAGACCCGGGCGCCGGTGTAGCCGGGCGGCGTCGAGTAGCGGACCGCGTTGAAGCTGACCGTGCGGTCCGAGCCGACCACCCGCTCCTCGCCCAGCGCGAGCGCCATCGGCTCGATCGGCAGGACGTGCAGCGTGGTCCGTTCGACGTCCAGGCGGTCGGATGGGATCTGCCCGGTCGCGCGGTGCCGGCGCGTGTTCACGCTGTCGCACCAGCTTCGGCAGGCGTCCGCGAGCTCGGCGAAGGAGTCGTAGGCGGGCAGCAGGTTCGCCGTGGTCGGGACCAGGTCGGCCTTTGCGATCCGGACCGTGGCCTCCGCCCCGCCCTTGGACTCGGGGTCGTAGGGAACGCAACTGACGACCTGACAGCCATAGTGCCGGCCCGCGGCGACCATCTGCGGATGCCGGACCGGGATCCCGGCGATGTGCTCGACCGTGACGGTCTTCGCGTTGTCGGTCAGCACGTAGGTCGGAGCCCCGCCGATCCGCCGCAGCGTGGTGTCCAGGCAGGCCACCAACGTCCCCAGGGTGCAGTCCCAGACCGGGATCACCACCCGGAACCGCGACCAGGACAGCCACGCGCAGAACAGCCAGGTCCGACGCCCGCCGATCTTCGGCCCCTCGCCCCAGTCGAACTGCAACCAGCGGCCCGGCTCGGGGATCCACGGCCGGTAGGTCCGCCGTTTGCCCGCCCTCCACGCGGTCTTCGCCGCGTTCACCGCCCGCCGAGTCGAGCGCGCGCTGCCCTGGAAGCCCATCTTCACGAGCTTGTCGTGGACCACGTCCGCGCGGATCGACGCCTTCGACTGCTCGACCCACTCCTCGATCTTCTCCAGGAAGCCGTCGATCATCTTCGGCCGGGGCTCGCGCTCGAACGGGTTCCGGCCGCTGGCACGGGCCTCGACATACCGCTTGACCGTCTTCGGGTCGTGCCCCGTGAGCGCGGCCGCCGACCAGACCGTCTCGGTCAGGTCATACGCCTCGAATATCTCCATGATCTCTCTGTCAGACTTCGTCACAGGACCTCTTCGACCAGTTCGCTGATGCTTCGCAAACACCAGCAAACCGGACGAAGGGGTCTCCTTCAGATAAGGAAGCGATCAGGAACACCGCAGGCCGGACGGCCATCCACCTGGATTTCTGGTGGCCATCAGCCGGGACTCAACTGGCCGCACACCTGGACTTTGCCACGGCCGCCGACACTCGAACCATGTCTCAGCGATCAGAGTGGTGGGCGCGGCATCGAGCAACTGCTTGCTCCGCCAGGCGCTCAGACAAGTCATGGTCCGAACCGCCTGAACCAAAGCGAGGCCGCTATCCCCACTCGTCGTCAACAACACGCCGAACGGCGGCTCCTCCATCGTTCCCCCAACAGTTGAGTAGTGACTCCGACCCGAAGCCAGGGACAGCCTCTCAGGCCACAGAAGCGCGCTTCGGATCCGTGGGCTCGATCTCGCGTTCCTCGAAGAGTTGCTCCAACGCTTCATGGCCGTGCTCGCGGCGATAGGCGAGTTCAGCGGCCGTCACCGGGAGGGCCCAGAGGATGCGGGCATGTCCGTCTGGGAGCGGGCAGTGTTCCAGCTCCGGGTCGTGGAGATAGGGCAGGCTGATGAGCAGATGGTCGCAAGACGAACCAGGCATCCACGGCTCGCCGATGGGCATGCTGTGCTCAATATCGAGATGGTGTCCGGCGTGGTAGTACGCGATCTTCGCGAGCAGATCGACGAAACTCACGTCGCCGGCCGGAGCGGTCAGGGCGAACTCAACTCCGTGCCCGTGCTTCTCGACCGCAGACCAGCACCCGGCGGTGACATATGTCCAGGCGTTGCAGCGAGGACCCGGACTGGCCGCGATGATGCGCAGCCCCGGGACGGCTTCCCGACGACCCAGCCCCAAGTCGTAGTCGTGGGCCTGAACCTGTTCGTGACCAGCAAAGAAGTCCCGCACGTGAGACTCGACGCCCGCGATGGCCTGCTGCCTGCGCTTCGCTATGAACATGGCCGGGATGATCTCAGGTGCTGTCCTGGGCGTCGACGCCGACCCATCACCCAGCCCAGGTCAACGGCACGAGCACAAAGCGACAGTTCAGAGAAGGTGCTACAAGTCGCTATCGACCTTCGGCCGATCCGGCAGTGCCGCGCCTGCTCCACCTCATTGCTGAGGTCAATTGCCCTCCGCAAGCGCGTATGGCTTCCAGCCGCGCGGTTCCCCGGCGGGGGCTCCTCCGGCGCCCGCCCCCGCCGGTCGTGTTGCTTCATTGCTGAGCGACGCACGACTCAGATGAGGTACGCAGCGAGGCGCTCTGCGAGTTCCTCCGGTGTGCTGATTTCGATGCCCAGCTCCTGGGCTTTGGCGAGCTTGCTGCCTGCGTTCTCTCCGGCGACGACGAGGTGGGTGCGGGCGGAGACGCTGGAGGAAGCGCGGCCCCCGGCCCTGGTGATCAACTCGGTCATCTCGGTGCGGGATCGGTCCGCGAGTGGTCCAGTCATCCCTCCGGTGACGACCACGGTCTTCCCTGTCAGCGGCAGTTCGCTGTCCTTGCTCTCCCCCTCGGCCTCGGCGTCCGCCGGAGCCGGCGGGACGAAGCCGGGCTGCTCCATGTTCACGCCGGCCGCGACGAGCTTGTCGACCAGCGGAGCGAGCTCGGCCAGCTCCGCCACGATCACCGGGGCCTTCTCGCTGCCGATCCCGTCCACCTCCTCCAGCGCGACGGCGTCGGCGTCGCGAATGGCCTGCATGGAGCCGAAGTACGCCGCGATGCGCAGCGACATGGAACGGCCGGTGCCGAGGACGCCAAGGGCGCAGAAGACGCGGTTGAGCGGCTTGGTCTTGGCGGTCTCGATGGCGGCCATCAGGTTGTCGGCGCTCTTGTCGCCCATGCGGTCCAGGGTCAGCAGCTGCTCCCGGGTGATGGTGAACAGGTCGGCGAAGTCCTCGATCAACTCCTTGTCGACAAGTTGGACCACGATCTTCTCGCCGAGGCCGTCGATGTCGAGCGCGTCGCGGGAGACGGCGTAGCGGATGGCCTCGACCTGGCCGCAGGCGCGTCCGCGCTCGCAGCGCCAGCGCTCCTGGCTGCGGTCGATCCCGGCACCGCAACGCGGGCAGACCTCGGGGAAGGCGATCGGTTGCTCGTCGCCGGTACGCAGGCTGGCCACGGCACCTTCGACACGGGGGATGACTTCACCGGCGCGATAGACGGTGACGTGGTCTCCGAGCATCAGGCCGCGACGGGCGATGTCGGCCGGGTTGTGCAGGGTCGCGTAGGTGATGGTGGTGCCGGCAACGTCGACCGGGTCCAGAACGGCGCGCGGGGCGATCACGCCGGTGCGGCCCACGCTCCACTCCACGGCGCGCAGCACGGTGATCTTCTGGGCGGCCGGGAACTTGAACGCCGTGGCCCAGTGCGGCGTCCGCGAGCCCATCCCGGCCCGCTCCTGGTCAGCGGGGTTGTCGGCCTTGATCACGGCCCCGTCCAGCTCGAAGTCGAGCTCCGCACGCAGGGCGCCGATCTCCCGCACCCGGCCCATGACCTGCTCCAGAGTGGTGCAGGCCACGGTGGCGACTGGGGTGTCGGCGGTGGTTCCGAGCCCAAGGGCGGCCAGCCGGGCGATGAGCTGGGTGTGGGTGAGCTCGGCGAGGGCCGGGTCGGTGGTGTGCTCGGGGTCAGCCAGGGCGGCGTAGGCGAGGAAGGTCTGCTCGATTCGGTAGGCCCGGTCCTTGGCCCGCAGGGAGCCGGAGGAGGCGTTGCGTCGGTTGGCGAAGGCAGTGGCCCCGTGCGCGGTCCGCTGCTCGTTCGCGGCCTCGAACTGAGCCTCTGTCATCAGGACCTCACCCCGGACCTCGATCGTGACCGGTTCGGTCAGCCGCGCGGGAAGGCCGGTGATGTCGTCGATGGCGTGGGAGACGTCCTCCCCCGTCGTTCCGTCGCCGCGGGTGACCAATTGCACCAGTCGGCCCTCGCGGTATCGGGCGGCCAGGGCCACGCCGTCGAGCTTGGGCTCCACGGCCCAGCCGGCGACCGCCTCGCCGCCCAGTCGCCGCTGCAGCGACGCGGCCCATGCCGTCAGTTCTTCGTCCGAGAAGACGTTGCCCAGGCTGAGCATCGGCACGGTGTGCGCGACGTCGCCCGTAGTCACACCCGCGGCGACCTGCTGGGACGGCGAGTCGGCCGCGATCTGCCCGGGGTGGTCGGCCTCCCACGCGGTGATGCCACGCAGCAGCCGGTCGTAGGTGTCGTCATCCAGCTCCGACTCACCGGAGCCGTAGTAGGCGTCGGCGGCCTTGCGCGCCTGCGCGACGGCTTCAAGGTAGGCGACCTCATCAGCAAGGTCGACAGCGGGCGCAGCTGCGGAAGGCTTCGTCATGCCGCTCATTCTGGTGACCGACACTGACACGACGGCGGTAGCGCAAGTACGTGTCATCTGTGATGCCGTTGGGACGGCCGACGAGCGGGGCCGGCGAGGCGCCGCTGAGTGGATCCGGTGCACCGTGCCGGAGAGAGCCCGAGGGCGCGGTAGAAGGTGTCGTTCTCGAAGCGTCGCCGCGGGTCGAACCTGTCGAGGGCCAGCCTGAACTGGTCAAAGCCGTCCGTGTTGGAGGCGGGCAGCAGTTCCGGGGTGAAGTACTTGCCCCAGTGGGGTCGACCACCCAGGCCGTAGAGCAGGCGCTGGATGTCGTCGAACAGCGGGCGGGCTGCAGTGATCAGCCCCTCAGCGGTCATGTAGGACACGAAACCGAAGTAGGTGGCCGGTGCTGAACGCGCCGGGCTCAGGTGGCCTCTGGCCGAGCCAGTGCTACGGAGGATCACGGGGTAGTGCAGCTTGTACGGAGAGGCGTGCAGGAGTTCCTTGAGCTCCGCGTACGCCTCGGGGACGGTGTCGAGGGGGACGGCGATCTCCATGTTGAGTTGCGGGGCTGGGATGCCGTTCTTGAAGATCTCGTGGAGTGTCCCCTTCGCGTCGGTCGCGCCGAGGAACTTCTCCAGCGTCTGGGCGGCCGGTGTGCGGCCCTGGCCGTCGCCGATGTCGGCCATCAGCTGACGGCGGGTGCGGGTCACGATGTGGTCCAGGTCAGACAGGCTGTGGGCAGTGTCGGTGGGCGTCCAGGCGTCGTCGTGGGTGACCCAGGTGTGCACGACCTGGTGCTCGGTGAACCACCAGCTCTTGGCAGCCACGGATTCACGGTTCCAGGCGGCATAGTGCTCGGGGAGGCTGTCCTCGACGCCGGTGAAGCGGCTGCAGAGCAGTTCGGCTGCGGGTCGGCCGTGCAGTTCCAGGCCGACGACCACACCGAGGCAGCCGAGGTTGAGGACGGAGGCGTCGAAGTCGTCGGTGTCACGAGGGGTGATCCGGTGCATCACTCCGGTCCCGTCCATGAGCTCGATGGCGGCCACACAGTCGGAGAAGGTGCCGCTGATCAGGCCCTGGGCGTGGGTGCCGGTGGCGAGGGCGCCGGCGGCGGTCTGCTTCGTGATCACGGGCGGGCAGGCAGCAGGCTCCAGTCCGTGGCGGTCGAATGCCCGCCAGACGTCGTCGAGCAGGGTGTCCCCCGTGACGTACAGGTGGTCTCCGCGCAGTTCCCCGGTGCCGCGGCCGGGCAGGTCGAGGAGGATGCCATGCGTCCCGTCCGGGCACTGGAGTTGGGTCGGGTAGGTGAACCTGGACCCGAGGACGCGCAGCTTTCCGTCCTCGCGGGTCAGCAACGACTCCAGCTGTTCGAGGGACGTGATGCGGGTCCATCCGCCCTGGGCGGCGATGGTGGTGTTGCCGCCCCAGTTGGTGAGTGTCATGGGAGAAGTCCTCACGGTGTCGCGCCAGACGCGCCGGTGTCCGTGGCGTCCTGGTGCTGGGCTGCTGGTGCTCGATCACGCCGCCGCACTCCTCATGGGTGCAGGGCGGAGGAGTGCGGCGCGGGCCGCTACGGGCCCGCGCCGCGTCCTACCGTCTGAGTTCAGGCGGCGCCGAACATGTGCTGCTTCGGCGGGTGGGGGTGGGGGCACGACGTGAAGGCGGGGCCGAAGCAGCAGGCGCGGGCCGTCGTCCAGCTCTGCAGATCGGTGGTGGGTCGCCCCAGGAGCTGCTCGGCAGCCCGGGTCGCGGCGGCGTCGCCTTCGGAGCTGATCTGCTCCCACAGGCCGAGGACCTGCTCCGCGGCCGGGCGGCGCATCCCGTACTTGGCCAGGCTGGTCACGAAGTGCTCGTCTGCCTGGCGCGCGAACGTGATCGGCCGGCCGGAGACCTCCTGGAGGACCGCAGCCCACTGGGCGCAGGTCGCCTGGGTGTGATGGCTCATCAAGGTGCTGCTCAGGTCCACCGTGTCAGGCGCGAGGATCTTGCGGACGAACAGCTCTGCGGCGTCGTCGCAGCTGATGTAGGAGAACGGCTGGTCGGCGTCGACGGGGAAGGTGAACATCCCCGTCTCGGCGATCGACTGGCACTGGTAGAGGATGTTCTCCAGGAACATGGGCAGTTGGACGAGGTCATAGGCGATGCCGAACTTCTCCAGAAGCCGTTCGAGCTCTGCCGCTTCGTCGGCCATGGCGCCCTGACCCTGGGCGAACTGGATACCCAGGCAGACGATCTGCCGCACGCCGGCCTTCTGCGCAGCCCGGAGATACATGCCGCCGATGTCGACGCGCCGGTCGATCGGGGGCACCATCAGCATGGTGTCGGTCCCGGCCAGTGCCTCGGCCAGCGAGGCGGGCACCGCCGGGTTCCAGTCCCTGAGCTGCACGTCGATGTCGCTCACGGCCCGCCCGGCGAGGTGCGCTTCGGGGATGGCCAGGCGCAGCGTGAGCTGCGGTGCGTCGGTGGCGAGGCGGCGCAGGGTGTAGTGGCCGACCTTGAAGAAGTTGCGGGTCGCCCCGAGCACGGTGACGACGTTCAGGGTGTCCGTCATCGTGTGCACCAGCTCTCGGTGCTCGTCAGGTCCTTGTACAGGTCCACCGGGTTGACCTCACTCCCGTGGTAGCCGAGGAGTCGTCGGCTCTGCGGGGAGAGGTGGCCGGCTGCGGTGGCGGGGTCGCAGGGGTGGTCGTAGGGGCGGAGCCACGCCTGCCCGAAGCGGGTGATCGCGCTGCGTCGCTCCTGAGTGCGGTTGGGCAGCACGGCGTGCCACATGGTGTTGCCGAAGACGACCGCGTCACCGGGCTCAGCGTGGATGCTCAGGGCCCCGTCGGGAAGCACGCCCTGGGCGAGGGCGTCGTTCGCCCTCTTCCAGTAGGCGTCGTTCCGGTGGTTGGCCGGCCACCGGTGCGAGCCGGGGATGAGGACGAGGTTGCCGCTGTCCTTGGGCCGGGTGTCGGTGAAGAACACCTGGGCCTTCAGGTGCAGCGGTCCGTTGCGCTCGTCGTACGGTCGCTCCAGGTAGTGCCCGGAATCGCGGTGCCACGGCTCGTGGGCCTCCGGATAGATATCCCGGCGCAATACCTCGGTGCCCAGGACCTGGAGCGATCCGCCCAGGATCCGGTGCGGGACGGACATCAGATCGGCGCACTCGAAGAGCGACTGGTACTCGGCGAGGATGTTCGCGGCGTCGCGCACGTGCGTCAGGGCCGGGTTCGTGTTGAACGAGCTGTGCGTCAGGTCCGGGCCGCGGTCGTCGGTGAGCTTGCGGAGCGCCGCGTCCAGCGTGCCGACGACGCTGTCGGGGACGGCCTGCTGAAGGAACACGAAGCCCTGGTCAGTGAACTGGGCGACGGCGTCGTCGGGTGAAGTCGTCACGGCTGGCTACTTTCTGTTGCGGCCTCGGGCGGCAGCGGGTCGGTGAGGGCCGTGCGCAGGCGCTGTGCGACCTCGTGCTTGTGGGCCGGGTCGGCCAGTCGAGGGAAGACGACGATCGAGTCGCCGTCGTAGCGCGGCACGACGTGGACGTGGAAGTGGAAAACGCTCTGGTGGGCTGCCTGGCCGGTGGCGTGGACCAGGTTGATGCCAGTTGCGCCGCAGGAGTCCCGCAGCGCGTTCGCGACCTGCTTCGCAGCCGCCATGACCTGCTGGAAGGACTCCTGCGGGATGTCGAACAGGTCCTGGTGGTGCTGCTTGGGGACGACGAGGACGTGCCCGTAGGTCGCCGGGAGGTGGTCCAGGAAGCAGACGGTGTCCGGTGTCTCGGAGACGACGTGGGCTTCCGCCTCGCCGCGGGCGATGGCGCAGAAGACGCAGGGGGACTCCGCAGTGCTGTCGGGGTCCTGCGCGGGGTAGCGGGACAGCCACTGGGGGTCGAAGGTCACGGTCATGGAGTGATGGGCCCTTCTCTGGGGGGCTCTGTTCGCGAGCCGGAGGGCAGGTGGGCATGGCGGCATGGCCCGAGGGCGATGGACGCTTCGGGTCAGTGCCGGGAGGGTGGGCTGGTCGGCGGCTGGTCCGTCGTGGGGGAGCACGTCGAAGGGCTGACGCCGACCAGCCCCGATCAGGAGGCGAAGCTGAAGACGGGTGGGCGGGGCCGGGCGGCCTGGATCCGCTGGCGCAGTTGCTGCCGCTGTGCGGCAGTCGGCTGGGCGGGCAGGGTCAGGGTGGCCAGGACCCGCTTGCCGTGGTCGGTGGCTTGTGAGGTCCAGCGGCCCTCGGTCAGGTGGTCGACGATGAACAGGCCGCGTCCGTGCTCGGCGTCGTCGTCTGCGGCGCGGAGTTGGGGGTGGTCGCTGCTTGCGTCGAGCACGTCGAGGGTCAGCGAGTGCTCGCTGCTGCTCGCGTACAGGCCGAGGGTGACCGGCTTGCCATTGCTGTAGGTGAAGGCGTTGGTGAGCAGTTCGCTGACCAGCAGCGCCACGTCGTCGGCCCGGTCGCCCAGTTCGAAGCCCCACAGCCGCATGGTGGCGAGCACGAGCCTGCGGGCGAAGCCCACCGCGCCGTCGAACGGCGTCAGCGGCCAGGCAGCACCGAAGACGTCGTCGGTCATGCCTCCTCCCGCTGCTGGTCGTCATCGGTGGCGGTGGGCTGCTCGGGCTCGGGCCACGCCTGCCAGTCGCCCGTCTCGTGCCGGGCTCTGGCTTGGCGGGCACGATCGCCGCGAACGCGCGTGGGCAGGGCCGGAAAGGTCGGGACGGGGGGATACACCGGGTACCTCCTGCGGATTCGAGGACCGTGGCCCTGGTCGAGATGCCGGGTGCCTGCGAACCCGGTGCAACGTGCTCGGGTACCGACTCTCCCGGCGCACCGTGACGCCTTCCATGCCGGGAAACAGTCGCTCGTATACGTGGGATGCATAGATCTCCCGGCCAGGCGCCTGTGCGGTGACTATGCTTCAGATCACTCCCAGTAGCGGCCTGGTAGGAGGTGTCGTGCCCGGCTCTCTCTCGATCTCCGTGCGCGAGTGCCGCCTGTGCGGCACGGACCTCGCCGCCGATAACCAGTCCGGGCTGTGCTCGCCGTGCCAGCACCAGTCCAAGGCCAGCGCAGCGCCGGAAGTGCCGGATGACTTCTGGGATGCCGCGCCGCTGCGCCAGGCTCTGTCCGACCGGCACATGGGGCAGGTCATCCGCGCCTACCGCCAGCACCCGTTCCACCGTGCCGCGTTCGGACGGCGGGGCATCCCGCAGAGCAGCGTCGGCGACTGGCTCGTCCTCACCCAGGCCCAGGTGAGCCGGATGGAGTCGGGCAGCCCTCCGCGGAACCTCGACACCCTGATCCACATCGCGCGCGCCTTACGCGTCCCGCCCGGCCTGCTCTGGTTCTCGCTCCCCCAAACCGAGTCGGGTGCGGCCGACCGGCCGCATCTGCCACGCCAGGACCAGCATCCGGAACCGGTGGTGCAAGCCAGCCAGGAAGCCTGGCGCTCTGTTCGGCGGCGCCTGAATGCAGAGCGCGCTGTGCTGTCCGAGGCTGCAGCCCAGCTCTACGACCCGACCCTTCGCGTCGAGTCGAGCGCCCTCCTCGCGCCAGCGGCATGGCTAGCCCAGGAGCCGGTCCCGCTGGAGCGGGTGACCCTGCGGTGGGATCCCGCGCCAGTGGTGCCGATCCTGGACGGCACGGCGCACGAGAGCCTTGGGACGCGCCCGCTGCGGCTCCCGGACCAGCGCTTCGACCGCTACACCCTGGCCGTGCGCTACCTCGACTCGCCGACGCTGTTCGAGAACCGGCCCAGCTACCGTCTCACCGGCGTCCGGTGGGGCGGCGACGGCGCTGGAGAGCTGCGCTTCTCTCTGGCCACCTACTTCGACAAGCTCGATCTGTGCGAGGCGATCGGCCACGAGTTCGCCGCCGCGACAGAGAGCGGCAGCGACCACCCTCGCTGGGGCCAGTTGGCCCTGCGTCGAGCCGTCGGTGACCCCTTCGACCTGCGCATCCGTCCGATGATCCCCGCCATCACGACCCTGCTGCTGCGCAGACGACCGGACGGGGAGGCGACGTTCTTCCTGCACTGGCGCGACCCTGGCCGCGTCGCCACCGCCGGCGGCCTCTACGACGCCATCCCCGCAGGCGAGTTCCAGCCCAGCAGCGTCCTCGCCCCACCCGACGGCCCCGACTTCGACCTGTGGCGCAACATTGTGCGCGAGCTCAACGAGGAACTCCTGGGCGCGCCCGAGTTCGACGGCAGCGCCGGCCGCCCCCTCGACTACGAACGTTGGACTCTCTATCGCGCCCTGCAACGCGGCCGGGAGACCGGCGCGGTGCGGGCCTACTGCTTCGGCGTCGGCTGCGACGCCCTCACGCTCGCCGCCACCATTCCGAGCGTCCTGGTCATCGACGACGGCATCTTCGACGAGCTGTTCGGAGACATCGCCCCGCAGAACGCCGAAGGCATCACCGTGGCCGCCCTGCCCGAACAGCAACCGGCAACAGGAATCCCCTTCACCGAACAAAACATCACACGATTCCTCAGAAACGAGCCTCTGGCCCCGCCGGGCGCGGCATGCTTGGCCCTGGCCTGGAAACACCGCCGCCTGCTGCTCGCACCCTCGCCGTGCGCGCCGTAGCGGCCCAGTACACGCAAGGAGCGCCGTGGCGACCGCAGGACCGACGCGCATCGAGGACGACCCTGCTGCCAGCCGCGACGCCTGGCTGCGCACCCGCACCTACCTCAACGGCCACCGGCACGAGCTGACCGACGCCGCACTGCGCGACTTCAAGCCCGAGGACTTCATCCCCGGCACCCGCCTGCTCGCCCGGCCCGGCTGGATTCCCGACCACCCGGTCCCACTAGAGGACGTCCAACTCGCCTGGGCCGACGAGGCGCCGGCCACCCCGATCGACGGCGACGCCTCCGAACTCGACCGCATCCGACCAATCAGCGACGACCGCACCCGGTTCCGGCGCTACTCGGACGCCGTCGAGCACCTGGCCCGGCCTCGTCTCTTCGAGAACCGCTCCTGCTACCGACTCCTGGATGTCGACGGCGGTGTTCGTCCCAGCCTGACCTTCGGGCTGGGCGCGTACTTCGACGTGATCGACATCTGCGAGGCCGCCGCCCACGAGTTCACCGCAGCCCAACTCGACGGCCAGGCTGGCCCACCCACGACGCCGTTCCGGGCGATGGTCGGCGACCCGACCGACCTGGCCCGGCGGCCCGTCATGGCCGCCACCAGCACCATGGTGCTCCGCCTCGACCGAGCAACCGGCGACGCCGAGTTCGTCCTCCACTGGCGCGACCCGGCCAAGGTCGCCAGCGGCGGCGGCCTCTACCAGGTGATGCCGGTCGGCATGTTCCAGCCCTCCCACGACGCCGCATGGAACCAGGCCAACGACTTCGACCTGTGGCGGTCCATCAGCCGTGAGCTCAGCGAGGAACTCCTCGGCAGCACCGAGGACTACGGCAGCGGCATCGCACCGATCGACTACGACGCCTGGGGCTTCTACCGGAGCCTCTGGCACGCCAGGACGGACGGTCGGCTTCGCGTCTTCTGGCTCGGCCTGGGCATGGACCCGCTCACCTACGTCACCGACATGCTCACTGTCGCCGTCTTCGACGCCGACCTCTTCGACCAGACCTTCCAGCGTCTCGTCACCACCAACGACGAAGGCCACCGCGTCGAACTCGAAGACGGCACCGGCCGGGCCTCCGGCATCCCCTTCCGCGCCGACCAGATCATGCGCCTCACCCACGACGAACCCATGCAGCCCGCCGGAGCGGCCCTCCTCCACCTGGCCTGGAAGCACCGCGCCCAACTGCTGAGCTGACCCCGTCAGGCTCAACTCGTAAATTCCGAACCCCTTGCCGTCGTCGGTCTGACCTTGCTCACCGGGAAGGGCGTCAGGCTGGCGAGGGGGTCAGATTTTCCGAGGAGCCATTCGACGAAGCGATTGTGACTGGAAGCCGTAGTCTGCGGTTGGTGGGAGATCGCTCCGCGGCTGGAGACACCTGCGCGGACCGGTGGTCGGATGCCGATGGGGCGGACTGGCGGCGGCCGACCGGGTACTACGCTGCACGCGTGACCGAGGATTCGAACGTACGTCTCGCCGACCTTCTCGATCGCCGTGCGGACGGGCACGAGCCCGCGCCGGAGGCGGTGCTCGCCGCACTGTTCGAGGGCGGGTTGTTCGTCCCCGTTACCGACGCCGGATCGGTGACGTTCCTCCCCGATAGTGAGCAGCCGCCCACGCTGCTCGGGTTCACCGATGCAGCGCTCGGCGCACAGCTGCTCCCGGCGGCCGCCGGGATGGTGCACTGCGACGCGGCGCGGCTGAGGGACATCCTGGAGAAGACCGGCGTCGCCAGGCTCGGGGTCCGCTCCGGAAACGGGCAGGCGATCTTTCCCGAGCAGGTGCTGCGGGACTGGGCAGCTTACGGGCCCGGGGCGGAAATGAAGCTCGACTGGTCCACCGACCCCGTGGCTGTCGCCTTGCGCGACGCAGTGGTTCGGCGGGTCCGCGAGTTCCCCGCCGTCCGTTCGGTGTGGGTGGCGCAGGTCCGGTGGCGGGCCAGCGGCGAGGAACACCTGATGCTGCACGTCGCCGTGGACGAGGATCTGCCCTCGGCCTCCGCCGACCGCCTGATGCAGGTCCTGCTGGGCGAGGAGGTGAAGCTCGGCCCGAAGCACCCGAAGGTCGCGATGCTCGCCCTGAACACCAGCACCCACGCCGACACCATCGCCGAACTCGAACGCCAGGGCCTGGACACGGTGCGCCACGACGTCGCGTCGGGCCAGGTCCAGGTGATCTCCCGCGAGTACGACGACCCGCCCCTGGCCCCGGCAAAGGACGCCGCGCCCCAGCCGCGGCCCAAGCGCCGCTGGTTCGGCCGCTTCTGACAGGACACCCCCAGGCGCTTGCCACTGGCATGACGTGACTGGAAGCTGTAGCGGTTGTTGTCCTGCCTCTCTGAAGGTGAGCCATCCTGCGGCCCTGACCAGGTGAGCCGGGACCCGATGGTTAGAGACTGGCCACGCATGTTGGAACTGGGTGGCTCACGACGCCCCTGGTTGGGCCGGGGTGTCGGTGGCGTCGGGTTGGATGAGCGCGTGACTGTCTATGACGTAGCCCGCCAGCTCCCCGCCATCGCCGAGCTGCGGGACCTGTGCCGTTCGCTGGCGATGCTGGATGCGATCCTGAGCCCGGACTGGGAAGGCCGGTACTACTCCTTCAACACCAATTGGGCCGACGGCGAGCAGATGGCCTCGATGCGCAACGGGTCGGGGGACGAGTACTCGATCGTGTTCTCGGCGGCCGGGGCCTACGTGCGCGGCTTCAACCACGAATCGCCGATGAGCCCCTTCGGCAATGACGGCGAGCCCTGGCCAGGAGTACTCGACGAAGTCCCCGAGCTCTTCAGGTCCTTCGTCGAAGAGCCGGCATTCACCGATCACGAGGGCGTGCCCGTCGTGACGGCGTGCTTGTGGCGGGGAACGGCGGATGAGCGGTGGCACCACGGGACGATCGACTTCCCCGCGGGCTCTGTGGATCCCGACGGGGCGACGAGCTTGTTCGGCCTCCTGGTCGACCGGTCTCCGGAAGCGTTCCAGCGTTTCGCCGAGGACTACTACGAGGTTTCGATCGACCTGGGGGCGGTGAGCCAGGTCCATGCGTTGCGACCGCTGAACCCGGAACTCGTATCGTTGCTGAACCCTGAGGTCAGCTTGGCGGACCTGGCCCAGGACATCTCCGAGATCGGCTATCCGCAGCTCGACCAGGAGTCGACCTGAACGCTATCGATCTGGGTGGCGAGTTGCACCCCGAGTGTCTGAGGGGCAGCTTCTCTGGGTTCTCGCTTCGCATGTCGCGGTAGTCCTGGGAGGGGCAGGATTCGACCATGGATTTTCGGATCGAATGGCCTGTGCCCATGGACGAGTATGACTGGGCGATTCAGGAGGCTAAGGGCTGGCTAGACGTGACTGTCGTCGGGGACGGTGGCAGGGCAGTCGTCGAGGTGTACGACCCGGTTCGACTCGCCCAGTCGGTAACCAGTGACATGGCTCGGCTTGGGCGCTTCACAGCCAGGTGCCTACTGGTGGTCCCGAGCGTTACGCGCGAGAACATCGAATCTGCCGTGTCCGCGCTCGTGGACGAGCGCTTCTTCGGTCACGGATAGCACCGGTAAGCCGGGACACGCTAGTTGGACGGATCACCGGTCGATGACGCCTCACGCTCGGTGACGAACTCGTCGAGTAGCTGGAAGAGGACCTCGATCGCGTGCTTCTCGTCGTCCGGCGGAAGCTTCCAGATGTTGTCCCAGCCGTCGGGGAGAGCGATGTGGAGGACTTGTCCGGGCCAGCCGTGGTTGCAGCTGCGCCCGCGACGACGGACGACCCACTCGGGCCATCCTGTGAGTCCGGGGCCGCCGTGGCGCTGGGCGTGCTGGTCGTAGCCGGTCAGGAACGCGGTCACGGCGTGGAAGGACGCTGTTCCCACGAACATGCCTGGCCGGCGTCCCACGTTGGCGAGGTATTCGCGCTCGCTCATCTCCCAGAGCGTCTTGACTGGGCCTTCTCCGGTGGGGCTCATCACGCAGCGCCGGGGTGAAGGACGGACTCTGCGATTTCGCGGACGCGGTCGAAGGTGATGCCGGTCCGCTGCTCGACGGCAAGCGGGTGGTCGGTGGGCTCAAGCTCGACGAGGGGCCGTTGTCCGACCTTCCGGGTGTGGAGGTTGGTCTTGAGGTTGAGGGTGTTCGGCGAGTAGGTGGAGAGAGAGGTCGTCAGCCAGCCGAAGTAGGGCGGCTCGGACTCCCGGCCCGGGGTCTCCCACACGTTCAGGGCTCGGCCGAAATTGTCTCGGCTCAAGGAAACCCAGACTCCCCAGGAGAACACCTGATCGCTGCCGATGACCGGGATCTCGATCATGCCCTTGACGAAGAAGTGCTGTGCCTTGATGACGCACTGGTCCGAGGAGAGCATGCTGTCGGACGCGTTCGCGAACGCCTCGTCCCAGACGTCGGGCGCCATGGTCGAGTAACTCATGGGCAGCTCCGCGTGGAACTGTCCGCAGCAGGAGCACGTGTATCCCAGGTCGGTGGTCATGCGGGGGAGCTTAGTGACCGCCTGTGACGTTGCCGCGGGGGTGGTCGGGGGCCAGCCGGTTGTGTCGCTGCTCTGTTCTAGAGTCCTGGCCGTGACGACTCTGATGATCGATGCAGGTCCGGTTGCGCCGACTGCTCCGGTGACGCGGACTGGCGGTGTGCCTCTGGCTCCGGCCGGGACTCCGTGGCCTTGCTGTGCCTCGTGCAGCGGCCCGATGCAGTTCCTGGCCCAGGTGGTCTTGGACGATCTCGGGAAGGGCGTTGAGGACCGGGGGGTCCTGGCCCTGTTCGCGTGCCAGAACGATCCGGGGATGTGCAGCGATTGGGAGCCGGACTCCGGCGGGAACCAGACTCTGCTCTTCTCCTCGGATGGCCTTGAGCCGTTGCCCCTGCCGGTCGGGGACGTCGATGAGGCTGTGCTTCTGCTCGGTTCCGTTCGGGCGGTCAGTTTGGAGCAGGTGGACGAGCCCGATTACGACGACGCCGGCGAAGCGTGGGCGGCGAAGAACAACCGTCCCGCGTCCGCCGTGCTCGGTCAGCTCGGCGGTGTCCCTGCCTGGATTCAGGGCGACGAGACCCCGTCCTGTCCGTCGTGCGCCGCCCCCATGCCGTTGGTCGTTCAGCTGGAGGAGGGCCCGGATCACAGCACTGCCATGAACTTCGGGGGGTGCGGCGGCGCCTATGCGTTCGCCTGTGAGCCGTGCGGGCGTGCGAAGTTCCTGTGGCAGTGCTGAGCTGCGCTCGGCGGTCACAGGCTGCCGGGATTTCAAGTTGAAATCCCGGCCGTTCAAAACGAAAGCCGCTGGCTTTCGCATTGAAATCCTCCGTCGCCAGGGCGCGGGCCGGGATGGATCAGCGGGTGCGGCGTCGGTGCTCGGTGTCGGTCGGCCGTGGCTGGGCGGGCACAACTCCAAGGCCAGGTGTCGTGGGCGGACGACGGGCCGCGCTGCGGTGGGTGGCGGCGTTGGTGCGGCGGTTGATCTGGTCGGCGGTGTGGTTGCGCAGGCGCCAGAGGAGGACTTCGGCGGGGCGGTCGGCGGTGGCGAGTTCGCGTTGCCCGGTCAGGTCGGCGAGGGCGCGGTGGGCTGGGGTGCCGGCGGATTCGGCCTGGGCGAGCGTGGTGGCCAGGGCGGGCCAGGCGGGGTCGGTGAGGATCCGCTGGGCTTGCTCGGGCACCACCGTCTGAACGACGGCGGCGAGCCGGTCGGCCTCCTGTCGGTTGGGGGTGCGGTCGGTGAGCTGAGCAAGTCGGGGTTGCGCGGCCTGCTGTTGGGCGGTGCGGAGGTGAGCGAGGGACTGGTGGGCGGCTGCGGCTTGCTGCTGGTGGCCGCGTTGGGTGTGCCACTCTCCCAGGGCGATGAGCAGGAAGACGGCGGAGACGAGTGCGGCGGTGACGAAGTCGCCGTCCTTGCTGCCCGGCACGGTCAGCAGCGCCCTTCCTGCCTGGCGCAGTGCGTCGGCTGCCCGGTGCTCAGCGCGGATCGCCGAGCGGTTGGTTCGGCCGAACGCGGTCGCTGCCGCGCACAGTTCGGCGCGGAGCTGGCGCGGTGCCGCGGCGGCGGTGTTGTGGAGCAGTTCGGCGAACGCCGCCGCCTGCGCCTGGACCTGGGCGTCCAGTTGCTCCCCCGCCGTTCCCTCCGCCGCCTGGGCGACGAGCGCGAACGCGGTGCGCAGCTCGGTGTCGGCACGGCGCCAGGTGCTGCCCGCGTCGACCCGGTCCGCGCGCACAGCCCGGCCGGTCTGCTCTCCTTCCTGCTTCTGGGTGGGGGTGAAGCGTTCGCGGAGCCGGTTCAGGGACAGGTCGGGCGCAAGGGAGGAGCCGCCGTAGAAGATCGGCTCTCCTGCGCTGTTGGTGTCGCCGGGTGCGGCGAGGCTGTAGCCGGTGACCTCCCCAGTGACGGGGCCGAGCCGGGGCCGGACCTTCATGCCGAGTGCGGTGAGGACCGCGAAGAACTCCTCCTCGCCTTGGGCGGCGGCTGCGGCGGCGTAGGCGTGTTCGCGCAGCCAGACCCTCGCGGTGTTCTTACGTCCTTGGCGTTCTGCCTTGGCACGCTCCGCGCTGGTCGGGGTCTTGGGCGCGGTGCCGTCGCCGGACTTGAGGCGGCGCAGTCCGAGTTCTTCCTCGATCCGCCGGCACTCGGCCTGGGCGCGGCGGCCGTCGCCCTTGTTGCGGGGTCGGCGGCCGTCCTCGCGGACGCTGGTGGCCATGATGTGGATGTGGTCCTCGGCGTGCCGCACGGCGATCCACCGGCAGGCCGCGTCGTCCCCGTGTTCCGCGATGCCAGTGGCGTGCACGATGCGGCGCGCGACCTCGGCCCACTCCTCGTCGGTGAGGTAGCGGTCCCCGGGTGCGGTGCGGACAGGGCAGTGCCACACGTGCTGCGGCACCTTCTTGCCCAGTCGCTGCTCGCGCAGGCGGACGGGCTGGTCGAGGTAGTCGGCCAAGTCCGTGAGGGTGGCCTGGTGCTGGTCGAGGGGGACGCGTCCGGGATCAACGAGTCCGGGCATGGCGAACGCGGCGACGATGTGCGGGTCGGTGTGCTCGTCCCGGCGGCCCGGACCGAAGAGGTAGGACAGCAGGCCGCGGGAGCGGTCACCGGTGGAGACGTCAGGCACCACGGCGACCACCCCCGGCCAGGACCTGCTCCAGTGCGCGGCGGGCCAGCACCGCGACCTGCTGCAACTCGTCCAGGACGTCCTCGGCGCGGTCGGGCAGCACACCCGAGTGCACGGCGCGCATCAGCTGGTTGAGGTTGTTGCCGACGCGGTGGAACTCCCGGATGAGCTTGCCGAACAGAACCATAAGGTCCTGGGTGGCCTGCGGCGACGGCAGCGCCGGCACCCCCTCAGGGCGCTGGTCGTCGGGAAGGTAGGCGTGTGCGAACGCGAGCCCGGCGTCCATCAGGTACCCGGATAGCGAGCGACCGGACTCGCGAGCGGCGCGCTTGAGGAACTCGCGTTCCGACGGTTCGGCCGAGCACGTCAGCTGCACCGAGCGCTTGATGCCGGAGCGAGGCCGGTAGAGCACATCACTCAGGTGCCGACGACGCTCGGCGCCCGGCACGGCGTTGTCGCGGGCGGGCGCGGGGATGTCGTTCGCGGCGACGCCGCGGTGGACGAACACGTCAGGGATGACGGTCGGCGCGAAGCGCACGACAGCGTCGTCGTCGGGTTCGCTCGGCTCGGCGAGCAACTGCTGGCCCTGGTGGTGGCCGCGCTCGGCCTCCACCACGCCCACTGCTCCGGTCACGGCCCCGTGGGCCGGGCCGGTACCCGCCCCCGCCGGGGCGGGCACAAGCGCGAAGTCCGCATCGCCGTTAGGCGATGTGGACTTCGCCCCAGCTTGCTCCGCTGTCGAGGGGAGGCCGTCCCCGATGTTGGGGCGGTCGAGCGTGGGCGGTTGCCCTGCGGCGAGGCTAGCGGCTGGCGGGGCTTCGGTGGTGCGGGTCTTGCGGGAGAAGGGATTGCGGCTCACGAGGGGCGGGGACTCCTGTCCGTGCTCGGTGGGTCTGCTGGGTGGTGAGTGTGCGGGGACTCGCCGGTTTGGCTCGGCCTGACTTCTGGGGTAGGGGGCGGGGAAGAGGGCGCTGCCCGGAACCGGTCCAGTTCCGGGCAGGGCCCGTTGATGCGGGGTCAGTAGGCGGGGTGCTGGCGGGCCTCGGTGCGCTGCCGGACCAGGGCCGTGGCCTCGGCGAGCCGTTCGGTGCCGGCTCCGAGTCCGGCGTCGGTGACGGCCTTTCGGGCGCTGTCGCGGGTCAGTCCGGAACCGTCGGGGTGGGCGGCGGCGATGACGTCAGCCAGCTCGGCGATGGAGGCGAGCGCGGGGCGTCCTCCCGGACTCGGCACCGCAGACTGCCCCGAATCCCCTTGCGGGACCTGGCCTGCGGATTCGTGGTCCTCGGCGGGCTCGTGGAGGACGTCGTCCGGATCGCCAGCTCCGTCGTGCCCGGCTTCGGGCTCGGTTTCGTCGGCCGGGTGCGAGGTGGTGCTCTCGGGGGCGGCTGGGGCGACGGGTTGGAGGGTCCGCGGCAGGGGCAGGGTCGCCACGGGCAGAGCTGCGGACGCGGTGTACGGAACCTCCGCCGCCTGGGCGGGTGCCGGTTGCGGACCGTCCTGAACCCCGGCGGGAGTTGCGGGCGCCAGGGCCAGGGCGGGCTCGGCAGGGGTGCCGCCGTATCGCTTGATCAGGAGGTGCAGGTGGGTTGCCCCGGCCAGGGCGAGCGGCGGGATGGCGGACAGCACGGTGACGGTGGTGTCGCCCAGGTGCAGGGTGACCGCGCCGGGCCGGTTCAGGTCCAGGGCGTGCACGCTGTTGGCCCAGATGCTCGCGGCGGTCGCCGCGATGAACAGCCCCCACGCGTACAGCCGCGCCGGGAGCGGGGCTTCGCGCAGGACCAGAAGGGCGCGGACGCCGTAGGCGATGAAGCCGTCGATGACCACGGGGAAGAGGTAGGTCAGGGTGGGGCGGACGTGGACGGCGGTGGCCATCTGCCGCAGGGCGTCGTAGGACAGGGCGCATCCGGCGATGCCGAGCAGGACGATGGCGAGCCGGTCCCACCAGGTGGCGCGGTGTCGGCCGCCTGGCCTGGTGGGCGTGGCGGACAGGATGGTGTCAAGCATGGGTGCGGGGTGCCCCTTCGGGGTGAGGTCTCGGGTGGTGGTGTGCGGTGATCCGTCTTGGCCGTCTTGCCGTTGCCGTCGCAGGTCAGAGCCGGTACGGCAGGGCACCGACGTGGCGTCTTCGCGCCGTCCGGGACACGTCTCGGCGGGCGGCGCGGGCCTGGCAGCGCTGGGGTGGCTGCGTGCCGACGGGGGCAGCGAGTGGGGCGGTCGTGCTGGTCGGCGCGGGGCGAGGACGGATCTCTATCCGTCTTGGGACGCTGTGCCGTCTTGGCCAGATGCCTTCTGACCTGCGGTTATACGGCTGGGACGGCAGGGACAGCACGAGACGGGGTGTGCAGGGCGGGCCTTGGTGGGCCGTTCAGAAGCTGTACACGGCGGCGTTCAGATTCTGAACGGCTCGGCGTTCAGCTTCTGAACGCCCTGCCTGCGGTGAGAGCGGCGTGTGCCCGGTGGCGGCGGATTTTCCCGGAAAATCGGCGCGCCTTTTCCGGTGAAATCGGGCGCGATTTTCTGGGGAAATCCGGTGCCGGCCGGTCAGGTGCTCGGCGCGGCGTCAGCCGGTGTGCGCGCCTCTACTGGCGTCCGCGTCCTCGACAGGGTGGACGGTGGGGCAGTAGCGCTTCCAGGCGTCGGTGAACTTGGTGCGCAGGTAGCCCTTGAGCTGGGTCTGGTCGGGCATGCGGACGTTGCCGGAGCGGATGCCGTACTCGCGCAGCAGCCCAGACAGGGCACGTGGGTTCAGCCCGCCGCGCCCGGTCTCCGCCCAGGGGGCCTCGGGGTCGGAGTTGAGGCGGTAGAGCAGGGCGTCGGTCGACATGCTCTCCGGGTCCCCGGCGGCGGCGAAGGCGCGGCGGATGTCGGCCAGGATCCGGGCGTTGGACGGGTTGTCCTCCTCGGCCTGGGCCTCGGCGGCGACCATCCGCCGGCAGGCGGTGCGGGCGCGGTCGGGCCAGGTGCCGCCCGCGAGGTCGGCGACGATGACCAGGGGCTCCCAGGTGTCGGCGGCCCGGTCCTCGACCGGCATGCTCGGCTCCAGGTGCAGGGCCTGGTCCGCCACCGAGGCAGTCCAGCGCGCGATCCGGACCCGCAGGGCGTGGAGGGCGGGGCTGTCGCGGCGGGTGCGGTAGGGGCTGACGTGCTCGCCCTCGGCCCGGCGACGCATCCGGATCACGACCGACCGGTCCATGATCGTGTCGGGCAGGTCGCCGATGCCGGCGAGCGCTGCCATGGCGAAGGTGGCGAAGGAGTGCGGGGCGTGCTCCTTGCCGACCACGCGCAGGACGGGCCTGCCGCGCTGGTGCCCGGCGTTGAGCAGGCCGCGCATCTCCTCGTTCTTCTCGGCGACCTTCGGGCTGCCGAAGATGGTGTCGGCCTCGTCGACCAGCAGGGTCGGCGGCTCGTCCGAGATGGAGCGGAAGATGGCCGCCGCTGTGGAGTTCACGGTGATGACGGGGTTGTGGACTGTCTCGGTGAGCAGGTCGAGCAGGCGAGACTTGCCGCAGCGCTTCGCCGGGCCGACCACCGCGAGGCGCGGGGCGTGCTGCCACACCGGCTGCAGGTGGGTGGCAGCGATCCACAGCACGGTCGCGTCCAGGGCCTGCTCGCTGGGCAGGACCACGAAGCGGGCCAGGGTTGCCCGGAGCTCGTCGAGCAGCACGGCGGCGTCGGATGCGGCCGTGGGGGTGATGGCATCCGGCTGTCCACAGGCTGGGGAGGACGGCACGGCGGCCAGAGGGGCTGCGGTCGGGTGGTCGGGGGCTGTACTCTCGGTCATGGAGATCCTCACTCGGCGGCTCCGGGGGGCAACCCGGTTCCGCCGCGATGACTGTCCTGGGATGGGCGGTGGCGAGGCATCCAGCAGCCCCCGGTGTTCGTAGCGCCGGGGGTTTTTGCGTTCCTCGGGGCGGGCACCTACACGCTCAACCTCTCTTCGACTCGTCTTTTGATGCCCTTGCAGCATGAGCATGCACGAGCGTGCGTCCCGCCGTCAACCTCATATCGCATGATCTCTCCAGCCCATGGCAGCATAAACCCTGTTCAAGCATGCTGTGATCTAGATCACATTTAGGTATATGCGCTTGCAGGTTGGGCACACCATGCTGGTATGGTCTAGGACTGTGGGTCATCCAGACCCTCGTCCCGCCCGAGAGAGGAGGTGCACCAAGTGGACGAAAGCAAGCCCCAGCGCTGGACCCCGCCGGAAGGCGAGGCCCTGGTCGCGCACAACCTGAAGGTCCTGCGCACGACGGCCCGCCTCTCCCAGGAGGACATGGCCGAGCGCATGCGACGCCTCGGCTTCAAGCTGCACCAGACCCAGATCGCCAAGATCGAGAACGGCACCCGCGGCATCAGCTTCGACGAGGCCCTCGGCCTCGCCAAAGCCCTCAGCGTCCCCGCCGCGAACTTCATGCTCGAAGCCGTGGCCGGCCCCGATGACCCGCACTGGGAGCTCCAGGAAGCCGCCTTCGACATCCAGAAGGCCGAGCAGGAACACCAAGTGGCCCAGGACCTCGCCGACGCCGCCAAGGCCAGACTCGACGCGGCCGAGGCTAGATACGACGAGATCGCCGCACGCCTCGGCGTCGAAGACGAAGCCGAACCGACCGAACTCGTCTTCTACCCGGCTCCCGGGTCGCCCTTCGACCCACTCCTCGGCCCCGCCGGTCCCACCGCCGAATAGTCGGTGTACCGTCCGCCCAGACCCTCGGCGCTACGAACGCCGGGGGTCTCACCAGCGCGGACGCCCTTCTGCCCACCGCCCATCCCGAACAGTCCAGCGGTCACGTTGCCCCCGTGACCGCCGAAAGGCATCTCCTTGTCCACCCTGCCCGCCTTGTCCCTCATAGCCGACGCCCTCGGCATCCCCGAGCACCAGCTCCGCGCCGCCGTCCTGGAGTGCTCCGCCCCCACCCCGGACACCACTCTGGTCGCCCTCACCGTCGAGGAAGCCGCCCGCCGCCTCGGCGTCGGCCGCACCACCATGTACGCGCTGATCGCCTCCGGCGAGGTCCACTCCGTGCGGATCGGCCGCCTGCGCCGCGTACCCGTCGACTCGCTCGACGCCTACATCGCGGCTCGCTCCCAGGCCGTCGCCCCGACCACCGCCCTCGCGGCCTGAGGGGGCGGACATGGCCAACTCCCGTCAGCCCAACGGCGCTTCCTCGATCTTCCTCGGCAAGGACGGCTACTGGCACGGCTACGTGACCGTGGGCGTCAAGGACGACGGCAAGCCCGACCGTCGCCACGTCATGCGCAAGCGCCGGGCCGACGCCACCAAGGCCGTTCGCGAGTTGGAGAAGAAGCGCGACGCCGGGACCGTTGCCAAGGCCGGTCAAACCTGGACCGTCAGCACCTGGCTGACTCACTGGGTCGAGAACATCGCCGCGCCGCACGTCGGCGAGAACACCATCGACGGCTACCGTGTCGCGGTCTACCACCACCTCATCCCCGGCCTCGGCGCGCACCGCCTCGCCAAGCTGGAACCAGAGCACCTCGAGCGTTACTACTCCAAGATGCAGGCCAGCGGCAGCGCCGCCGGTACGGCGCACCAGGTCCACCGCACGGTTCGCACCGCGCTGAACGAAGCGGTGCGCCGTGGCCACCTCACCGTCAACCCCGCCTCCGTCGCCAAGGCCCCGCGCCTGGAGGAGGAAGAGGTCGAGCCCTACACGGTCGAGGAGGTGCAGCGGCTCCTCGACCTCGCCAACAAGACGCGGCACCCTGCCCGTTGGGTCATCTCCCTCGCGCTCGGCCTGCGCCAGGGCGAGGTGCTCGGCCTCAAGTGGACCGACGTCGACTTCGAGCTACGGGTCCTGACGGTCCACCGGAACCGGCTGCGGCCCCGCTACCAGCACGGCTGCGCGGGCCACCCCTGCGGGCGCAAGCCCGGCTACTGCCCACAGAAGGTCAACATCCGCCGCGAGACCAAGGACACCAAGTCCCGCGCCGGACGCCGCCCCATCGGCATCCCCGACCCGCTGCTGACCCTCCTGCTCCAGCACCGGCACGAGCAGGAGCAGGAGCGTCGCCTGGCCAGGGACCTCTGGACTGAGAAGGACTACGTCTTTACCTCGCCGACCGGTGAGCCGCTCAACCCGAACACCGACCATCACGAGTGGAAGGACCTTCTCAAGGCGGCTGGCCTACGCACTGGTCGGCTCCACGACGCCCGCCACACGGCCGCGACCGTCCTGCTGATCCTCGGCGTCCCGGACGCCATCGTCGACGCGATCATGGGCTGGGAGCCCGGCAAGTCCGCCCGGATGCGTCGCCGCTACCAGCACCTCACCAACCGGGTGCTGACCGACACCGCCGACAAGATCGGCAGCCTGCTCTGGCCGACGCCCGAAGAGCCGCCCGCAGCCTGACCAAAGTGAGTGCCCGTGTTGAACTGGTGACCAGTTCAACACGGGCACTTGCCCTGGCAATGTTCACCAGCTTGCCGGCGGCCTCGTGGACGGCCTTCCTGTCTCTGCTCAGCCGACCAAGCCGCAGAGTCAACGCAGCAGGTCGTTACGTTCGAGGATCAGCAGTTCGACGCCGAGTTCGTCGCAACGGGCCTTCGCGCGCTCCTTGCTCTCCTCCTGGATAGGGCTGGTAGCTGCCATCAGGTAGATGTCCGACTGCAGCCGCTCAACGATGTCCAGGTCCTTGTTGAGCTGCGTGTCGGTGAACGACCGGCCGGACATCTTGACTTCGCCACTGACCAGCTTGCCGTCGCAGATGCCAATGACGTCGGATTCGCCTCGCGCCCCATCAGCGAAGAAGAGATCCACCCCCGGCTGGAGGAGGGTGTGCGTGTAGCGCCGGGACAGGGCGCCGATCACCATGAGGTGGGCGATCACGCCGTTGTCATTGGCGAAGTCCACACGCGCGTCGAGCCGGTAGTGCACGACCAGACCGCGGCCCGGCTCGCGGGTGTAATCAGTCGACGAGCCGCAAACAGGGCAGCACGCGATCCCACGGGCCGTCCCTTGGGAGAACGGCGCGAAGCTCCTGATCTTGCATTCGTTGCACGCAGTCTGGAAGCCGCGCTCGGCCCAGCCGATCCCGGAAAGACGCTCCAGGGCCGTCTGTGCGGCCTCGAAAGACCCGTAACCCAGGCGGTCGGCGCTCTTGAAGACCCGCTCGCTGCGCCCACCGAACTCCTCGGCGAACGCCTTCTGCTCTTCGGTCAGCGGCTGCCCCTTGCCGAACAGCTTCTGCAGCTTCTTCGCGATGTCCTCTCCGCGCGGAGTCGTCAGCTGCCGGATCGTCTCGAAGACGTCCGGCTCGGCCAAGACTGCCATTGCGGTCTCATCCAGCAGACCCGTTCCGATCGCGCCCTTGTCGGACAGCGGGTGGGATGCAGTCCGCTCGCGTAGCACTGCCTCATACGCCGCATCCAGAGTCGGGATCCGAAGCTCCAGCCGCCAGTCCCGCTGTAGACGGGTAGCGATCTGGATGGCGTCGTCATGCCACTCGGCACTGTCTTCGACGAGTTTTGCCACCGGCCCACGCTTGGGAAGCGCAGCAATCGGCCCATCGGAGATGCTGACGAGTGACAGCCCGCCGTAGTCCAGTTTCGTCGGCACTGGGCAGGTGAGGCGCAACGCAGTCTTCTCACCGACCACCGGCACATCGACGAAGGCCGCAAGGCCGTACCGACGCTCAAAAGCGACGTACCCTACCGGAATGCCAAGCAAGTAGGTGAACGGCGCTGCGCGTTTCAACACCTCCTTGCCGAACCTCATCGAGCGACGAACCTGCTGCTCCTCGGACAGCTGCAGACCCATGCGCTGGGCGAAGGCGTGCATCGCCTCCTCCTCCACAGAGGAGGAGGCGATCAGCACATCCGGGGAGAACTGGTCGGGCCGCTGCAACGCGCCGGACAGAACGCGCGGCCACGCCGTCCAGTGGCTGATGTCCAGGGGCAGCAGGTGCATGGGGGTTACCCCGCGGGGGCTCACCGAGCGCAGAGCACGCAGGTTCCAAAACGCCAGGCAACCTTCGAGGTCATCTGCATCCGACACGAGGATGATGACCGTCGACGCGTCCATTGGGGCCGGCGACGCCCACGTCTCAGCCATCGACACCGTGGTCGCCCCGAGCAGGGTGTGATCCCAGAGCTGCGACTCGCCGATCTCGTGATCAAACCGAGCTCGGCGCACTACCATTCCGGCGTCGCGGAACCCCGTCTCCGCTTCGCTCGTCAGGTCGCCTGCAGCAGCCACCTGCCACAGCGGGGCACCCTCGGCGGCGACGACATAGCCGTTGCTTCCATCGACGGTCGCTGGCAGCGCCAGATCGGCGGGATGGCTCGTGAACATGCTCACGCCCCACCGGTCGATTTGATCGATAGTCACGCACTGCATATCGAACGACGCAGCCAATGACTTTGCATGATCGGTCGGCGCGTCGACGTTCACCACGCCATCCACATGGGCGACCTCGATCACCCGCCGGTGGTCCGGGGCGATCGTGCCGTCCTCCAGGACGGGAACGATGGGCTCGGTCTGACCGCCCCATCGAGACGTCGCTTCCTGCACTGCCCGCCGGAAGCCGTCCCGGCTTCCCTCGGCGATCAGGTAGGCGGCCCTTGCGGGTCGGACCGTCACCTTGAATAGGACTGATTGACCCACCAGACTCACGGCCCCATCGTGAACCTGCTGTGTTTCCTTGCGCAATCGGGTTCGGCGCGACCCAGGTGAACCTCCTCGGTCACAGCACCACCTACAGAAGATCGAGCACCGACGCGCTCCACCCAATGGCCTCAGCCGTGTGCCACCGAGGGCGTTCCCCTGCCTCGGCCATGGCCTGACCCGTCGCGAACGCCTGCTGGTGCTTCGAGTTGAGATTCAGGACCCGCGTCCACAGAGCACACGCCTCCGCTGTCCGATCCGCGCTGACGAGCAACTCCATCAGGTCCTGAGCAAATCCCCAAGGAGAGAGCACGGCGTCTGGAGCAGCACTCACAAGCCGCTCCGGGTCGGCCGACCAGGCGAACCACGGCAGCGCCGTCTCGTGCAGGTGATCAGCGAACTGCTCAAGCTTCGCCAGGCGCTGTTCAGGGCGGGTCAGGACCACGAAGTACTCACTCGACATGTCCAAGAAGCTGGAGGCGCACACGATCGCCTCGACCGACTCCGGCCTGCGCACCGTGAGGTCGGGATTGGCTCGACGCCACGCACCCAGGTCGTCATCGAAGACGGCCAGCTGCTCCGCCATGAACTCGATCAGCTGTCCAGCCCGGTTGTACTTGCTCTTCATCAGCCCGATCACCTCGCGGCGACGAGCCGCCCGACGCTCCAGAGACTGCCGCGACCTCACCCACGCGAAGCCACCCAGCATCTGCCCCAGGCAGGCAGCGCCGGCGTGAACAACATCGGCCGGCTTCTCCGACTCGACGAGTCGCATAACGAGATCGTGCTGTGGCGAGATCACACGCACATGATGCCTTCCGCGCGGTTGATTGCCTGGGCACCGAGCGATTCTGCGCCAAGGAGAGCAACCGCAACTAGAAGTGCAACTACGGAACGACGAGGGCCCCGACCGCAGTGCGGTCGGGGCCCTCGTCTGCCCTGGTGGGCGGGTGCGGAGGATACGAGATTCGAACTCGTGAGGGGTTGCCCCCAACACGCTTTCCAAGCGTGCGCCCTAGGCCACTAGGCGAATCCTCCGTGGGAGAGCTTACTAGATGTTTGGGGGTGGTCGTGCACACGGTCGACGCAGGTGGGGGGCGGGCCGGAGGTGGGCGGGAGGGGCGGTGAGAAGTGGGGCGGGGATCCGGTAGTGTGGGGGGCAGCCCCTCGTGTGGCGCTATCTCGCTGAACCCCCCCAGGGCCGGAAGGCAGCAAGGGTAGGTGAGCTCTGGCGGGTGCACGGGGGGTCCTTGCGTTGTTAGGCCACCGTTTTGTCGGTGGGGACCGTTAGGGTCGTTGACGTGTCGCTCGCTCTGTATCGCCGCTATCGCCCCGAGACCTTCGCCGAGGTCATCGGGCAGGAGCACGTCACCGGGCCGCTGCAGCAGGCGCTGCGGAACAACCGGGTCAATCATGCGTACCTGTTCAGCGGGCCGCGCGGTTGTGGCAAGACGACGAGCGCGCGGATCCTCGCCCGCTGTCTGAACTGCGAGCAGGGGCCGACGCCCACCCCCTGCGGGGAATGCCGGTCCTGTCAGGATCTGGCGCGCGGCGGGCCCGGGTCCATCGATGTGATCGAGATCGACGCCGCCTCGCACGGTGGTGTCGACGACACGCGTGACCTGCGGGAGAAGGCGTTCTTCGCGCCCGCCTCAAGCCGCTACAAGATCTACATCATCGACGAGGCCCACATGGTCTCGACGGCCGGCTTCAACGCCCTGCTCAAGGTCGTCGAGGAGCCGCCGGAGCACCTCAAGTTCATCTTCGCCACGACCGAGCCCGAGAAGGTCATCGGCACGATCCGCTCGCGGACACACCACTACCCCTTCCGGCTCGTGCCGCCCGGTGTCCTGCGCGACTACCTCGCCGAGGTCTGCGGGCAGGAGAGCATCCAGGTCGAGGACACCGTCTATCCGCTGGTCGTCCGCGCGGGCGGCGGTTCGGTGCGTGACTCGATGTCGGTGATGGACCAGCTCCTCGCCGGCGCCGACGCCGGTGGTGTGACGTATGCCATGGCCACGGCGCTGCTCGGCTACACCGACGCGACGCTGCTCGACGAGATCGTCGACGCCTTCGCCCGTCAGGACGGGTCGACGGTCTTCGGGATCGTCGACCGGGTCATCGAGGGCGGCCACGATCCGCGCCGCTTCGTCGCGGACCTGCTGGAGCGGCTGCGGGATCTGGTGATCCTCGCCGCCGTGCCGGACGCGGGCGAGAAGGGCCTGATCGACGCCCCTGCCGACCGGGTCGCGCTGATGGACCAGCAGGCGCAGCGGTTCGGCGCGGCCGAGTTGAGCCGAGCCGCGGACATCGTCAACACCGGTCTGACGGAGATGCGCGGCGCGACCTCGCCTCGGCTGCAGCTGGAGCTGATCTGCGCCCGGGTGATGCTGCCGGCCGCGTTCTCGGACGAGACCTCGATGCAGGCGCGTCTGGAGAAGCTGGAGCGACGCGGGGTCGTCGGCGGAGGCGGTCCGGCGCCGTTCGGTGCCGTTCCGGCGGCCGGCACGGCTCCGGCCGTGGAGGCGGCGGCCCAGTCGGCTCGAGTCGCGATGCCCACGCCGACCAGCGCCCCTGCTCCGGTCGCGGCACCCGCGCCGGTGGCGGGCACCGGACGGACGCCGGGTGCCTGGCCGGTGACGCCGAGCTTCGGTCAGCAGCCCGCCCAGCCGGAACAGCAGACGCCCGCCGCCGTGCCCGCGCCCGCACCCGCCCCTGTGCAGCAGCATCAACCGCAGCCCCAGACCCCCGCACCCGCACCGATGCCCGCACCGGCCGCCGAGGCCGGTGGCGTGAGCGCGGCGCAGGTGCGGCAGGTGTGGCCGCAGATCCTGGACGCGGTCAAGGGCCGCCGCCGGGTCACCTGGATGTTGTTGCAACAGGCGCAGGTCGCCGGTTTCGACGGCGGCGCGCTGCAACTCGGCTTCGAGCACGCCGGTACGCGGGACGGCTTCGTCAACGGCGGCCACGACGAGATCCTGCGTCAGGCCCTGCAGGAGGCGCTGGGCGTCTCCTGGAAGGTGGAGTGCCTGATCGGCCCGGCCGGCTCTGCCGCAGGGCGGTCGGCCGCGCCGTCCCGGCCGATGACCGCGCCCGCTGCGCCCACCGCGCCCGCCCCGGCGGCGCAGCCCGTTCAGGCGTCCCCGCCGGCTCCGGCACCGGCGTTCCAGGCGACGCCGCCGCAGGCTGCACCACCGGTCTCGACGCCGGCGCCCGCCCAGCCTGCGTATCCGGCGTCTCCGACGCCTCCGCCGCCCACCGCCTCGGCCTACGAGGGCCCGGACTTCGACGACATGCCGCCGCCCCCCTTCGATCCGGAGGAGGACATCCCGGAGCAGGACACCACCTCGGTCTCCGGCCACGATCTGATCATCCGCGAGCTCGGGGCGACGGTCATCGAGGAGATGACGAAGGACCGCTGAGGCGGTCGAAGGGCGTACCCGAGCGCGAAGTAGTGGACGTAGTGGAAGTTGTGGGCGAAAGAGCGTCGCGCGGCTTCGTCCGCGACTGACGCCGATCCGACGCACCGACGACGTAGGCTCACCCTGGAGCGGTCCCGCTCCGCAGAGGCAGACCAACAGGCACGACAGGAGCGCCCATGTTCCCCGGTGGTGGCCAGCCCGACATGCAGGCCCTGCTCCAGCAGGCACAGCAGATGCAGCAGCAACTCGCCCAGGCCCAGGCGGAGCTCGCCGCGGCCGTGGTCGACGGCTCGGCCGGCGGCGGCCTGGTCAAGGCCACGGTCAGCGGCGCCGGCGAGCTCAAGGCCCTGGTCATCGATCCCAAGGCGGTCGACCCCGAGGACACCGAGACCCTGGCCGACCTGGTCCTCGCGGCCGTCCGCGACGCCACGCTCGCCGCGCAGCGGATGGCAGCCGAGCGGCTCGGCCCGCTGGCCCAGGGCCTGGGCGGCGGGGGCGGGATCCCCGGCCTGCCGTTCTGACGGACCTACCGGAGGCCCCGGAAGTGGGCGTGTCGTAGAGCTGTGACGCGGCCCTCGACCGGAGGATGATGGGCCCCGAACAGGCAGAAACCCGGCGAAGCACCCCGCGGGACCTCAGCAGAGCCCCAGCAGAGCCCCAGCAGTGCCTCAGCAGAGCCACGGCAGCACCCACAGGAACCAGACGGAGAGAGCAGGTAGCGCAGCGTGTACGAGGGCGTGGTCCAGGACCTCATCGACGAGTTGGGCAGGCTGCCCGGCGTCGGGCCCAAGAGCGCGCAGCGGATCGCCTTCCACATCCTCCAGGCCGATCCGGTCGACGTGCGCCGGCTCGCGCACGCCCTGGCCGAGGTCAAGGAGAAGGTGCGCTTCTGCTCCGTCTGCGGCAATGTCTCCGAGTCGGAGCTCTGCCGCGTCTGCCAGGACCCGCGCCGCGATCCCACGGTGATCTGCGTCGTGGAGGAGCCTAAGGACGTCGTCGCTGTCGAGCGCACCCGCGAGTTCCGCGGGCGGTACCACGTGCTCGGCGGCGCGATCAGCCCCATCGAGGGCGTCGGCCCGGACGACCTGCGGATCCGGGAGCTGATGACCCGGCTCGCCGACGGCACGGTCACCGAGCTGATCCTGGCCACCGACCCCAACCTCGAGGGCGAGGCCACCGCCACCTACCTGGCCCGGCTGCTCAAGCCGATGGGCCTGAAGGTGACCCGTCTGGCCAGCGGCCTGCCGGTGGGGGGAGACCTGGAGTACGCCGACGAGGTCACCCTCGGACGGGCCTTCGAAGGGAGACGACTTCTCGATGTCTGACACGCACACCACGCCGCCGGTCCCCGCAGGGCAGGGACATGACGGCATGCCCGACGGCATGCCCGACGACTTCGCTGTGCAGATCGCCGACTCGGTGCAGAGCTTCCTGCTCTCGCTCCCCGAGATCGCGAAGGGGGACGAGCCGGGCAGCGCGATCAGTCTGCTGCTGCTGGAGGTCTCCCAGCTGCTGCTGACCGGCGGCCGGCTGGGCGCGATCGAGGATGTCCTGCCCGAGGACCGCTACGAGCCGGACACCGGCCCGGACGCGGATGAGGACGACCTGCGCCAGCGGCTCGCCGAGCTGCTCGCGCCGATCGACGTCTACCACGAGGTCTTCGACCCGTACGGGCCGCCGGACAAGCCGATGCCCTGCCGGATCTCCGACGACCTGGCCGAGGTGGTCACCGAGCTGCGCCACGGCATGGTGCACTACCGCGAGGGCCGCGTCTCCGAGGCGCTGTGGTGGTGGCAGTTCTCGTACCTGGCCAACTGGGGATCGACGGCGACGAGCGTGCTGCGCGCGCTGCAGTCGCTGGTCGCGCACGTCCGCATGGACAGCCCCATCTCGGCGCCCGTCGACGGCACCGACACCGACCACGACGGGCTCACCGACGAGCAGTTGGAGCAGCAGGCCGGCGACCTGATGGCCGCCGAGCTCGGCACCTGACGGACTGCCCCCACGGCGCTCACATCGCGTCGACCCCGGCCAGCAACTGCCGCAGCAGCCCGTTGAGCTGCTCGATCTGGTCCGGGGTCAGCTGCGTCGTGCCGCGTCGCTGCACCTCCACGCCGCCGGTGACCGCGCGGTCGATCAGCTCGAGCCCCTCGGGGGTCAGGCTGACCTTCAGGCCGCGGCGGTCGTGGGGATCGGGTGAGCGGCGCACCAGCCCGCGCTTCTCCAGCTTGTCGAGGCGTCCCGTCATGCCACCGCTGGTCAGCATCAGCATGGCGGTCAGCTCTCGGGGTGAGAGCGTGTACGGCTCCCCGGCCCGGCGCAGCGTGGCCAGCACATCGAACTCACCGCGGCTGATGCCGTAGCTCTGGTACGCCGCCTCCATCTGGTCGCCCATGCCCCGGGCGCACCGGTAGACGCGATGGGCGCGCTGCTGCTGCTCCGGCTGACCACCAAGCTCCCGGCCGAGGCGGTCTTCCCGAACTCCCAGCCGGCCGCCGCGGGCACCACCCCGAACACCCCCGCCGGGACCGCAGCTGGGACCGCCGCCTGGACCGCCGCGAACGCCACCCCCAACGCGACCGCCACTACCGTCGCCACCACCATCACTGCGACCGCAGCGCGCATCGGAGAGAATGTATCCAAGGCCACATCGCAGTCGCCCATCCCCGCCGCACCCGCAAATCCCGCTCCCACCGTCCTCGCCCCCGGCAAATCTTCCGCCCCCACGCTCGCCCTTCCGAACGCCCGATGATCACCATTTGATACGCCCGTATCATTCCTCGGACACTACCCGCCGCCACAAGCGCGATCGCTAGACTGGCGGACGACCACAGGCCTGCCGGATCCCACTCGGTGCGGCCAAGCCACAAGAGTCGAGGAGCGCACGTGGGCCTTGTCGTGCAGAAGTACGGCGGCTCATCCGTAGCGGATGCCGAGGGCATCAAGCGGGTCGCCCGGCGAATCGTCGACACCAAGAAGGCCGGCCATGAGGTCGTCGTCGTGGTGTCCGCGATGGGTGACACGACGGACGAGCTCATCGATCTCGCGGAGCAGGTGTCGCCGTTCCCGGCGGGCCGCGAGCTCGACATGCTGCTGACCTCCGGAGAGCGCATCTCCATGGCCCTGCTGGCGATGGCGATCAAAAACCTCGGCCACGAGGCGCAGTCGTTCACCGGCAGCCAGGCCGGCGTGATCACCGACTCCGTCCACAACAAGGCCCGCATCATCGACGTGACGCCGGGCCGCATCCGCGTCGCACTCGACGGCGGCAACATCGCGATCGTGGCCGGTTTCCAGGGCGTCTCCCAGGACACCAAGGACATCACCACGCTCGGCCGCGGCGGTTCGGACACCACCGCCGTCGCGCTCGCCGCCGCGCTGGACGCCGAGTGCTGCGAGATCTACACCGACGTGGACGGCGTCTTCACCGCCGACCCGCGCGTGGTGAAGAAGGCCCGCAAGATCGACTGGATCGGCTTCGACGACATGCTGGAGCTAGCGTCGTCCGGCTCCAAGGTGCTGCTCGCCCGCTGTGTCGAGTACGCGCGCCGCTACGACATGCCGATCCACGTCCGTTCGTCCTTCTCGGGACTGACCGGCACCTGGGTCTCCAACAAGCCGCGCGTTTCCCTGAATTCGCAGCCCGAGAATTCGCAGACCAAGCCCGAAGGGGGCGAATCCGACATGGAGCAGGCCATCATCTCCGGCGTGGCCCACGACACCTCCGAGGCGAAGGTCACGGTCGTCGGCGTCCCGGACAAGCCGGGCGAGGCCGCCCGTATCTTCCGTGCGGTCGCGGACGCCGAGATCAACATCGACATGGTGGTCCAGAACGTCTCCGCCGCGTCGACCGGGCTGACCGACATCTCCTTCACCGCGCCCAAGAACGAGGGCCGCAAGGCCATCGAGGCGCTGGAGAAGGTCCAGGAGTCCATCGGCTTCGAGACGCTGCGCTACGACGACCAGATCGGCAAGATCTCGCTGGTCGGCGCCGGCATGCGCTCGCACCCTGGCGTGACGGCGACCTTCTTCGAGGCGCTCTCCGCCTCCGGAGTCAACATCGAGCTGATCTCCACCTCCGAGATCCGCATCTCCGTGGTGACCCGCGCCGAGGACGTCACCGCGGCCGTGCAGGCGGTGCACACCGCCTTCGGCCTGGACAGCGAGAGCGACGAAGCCGTCGTCTACGGGGGCACCGGCCGATGAGCCTGCCGGACGCCCGCACGGGCCGTGCACGTCCCACCCTGGCCGTCATCGGCGCCACCGGCGCCGTGGGACGGGTACTGGTGGAGCTGCTCGCCACCCGTGCGGACGTCTGGGGCGAGGTCCGCCTGTTCGCCTCCGCCGACGCCGCGGGCACCGAACTGCCGCTGCTGGGACGGACCGAGACGGTCCGCGCCCTGGAGCCCGGCTGCTTCGACGGCGTCGACGTGGCGCTGTTCGAGGCACCCGAGGAGATCGTCAGGGTCTGGGCCCCGCTCGCCGTGGAGGCGGGCGCGGTCGCCGTGGACGGCTCCGCCGCGTTCCGGCTGCACCCGGACGTGCCGCTGGTCGTCCCCGAGATCAACCCCTCCGCCGCGCGGATGCGCCGCATCGGCATCGTCGCCGCGCCGCGCTGCGCGACGCTGGTGCTGACGGTCGCCCTGGCCGCGCTGCACGCCGAGTTCGAGCTGCGCGAGCTGGTCGTCACGGCGGCGCTCGCCGCCTCGGGACGCGGCCGGATCGGCATCGACACGCTGCGCAGGCAGACCGTCGAGGTGGCTGCCGACCCGCTGGTCGGCAGCCGCACCGGCGACCTGCGCCGGGCCGTCTCGGAGCAGGACGACGACCCCTTCGAGGCGCCGCTCGCGCTCAACCTGCTGCCCTGGGCCGGGGACGCGGTCGAGGACGGCTGGTCGAGCGAGGAGCTCGGCCTGCGCAACGAGACCCGCAAGATCCTCGGCCTGCCCGAGCTGCCGATCTCGGCGACCTGCCTGCGCGTCCCCGTCGTCAGCGGCCACTCGCTCACCGTGCACGCGGTCTTCGAGCGCGAGCCGGACGTGGCGCGGGTGCACGAGATCCTCGACTCCTCGCCCGGCGTCGTGATCTACGACGACCCGGTGAAGGGCGAGTTCCCGACCCCGGCCGACGTGGTCGGCTCCGACCCGACCTGGGTCGGCCGGGTGCGCCGCTCGCTGGACGACCCGCACGCGATGGAGCTCTTCCTCTGCGGGGACAACCTGCGCAAGGGCGCCGCGCTCAACTGCGTGCAGATCGCCGAGCTCGTCGCGCAGGAGTGAGCGCGTGGGGAGACGCGTGGGAAGAATGGACCGGCCTGACGTGAACACACCGAATCCGCCCGAATAAGGGGAGTTCGTGCAGACCGCCGATCCGGCTTCCGCACCGCTTGACCGCCCCGTACCGTAGTGTCCCTGAACACGGTGTCACGGAGGGGCCGGGTGACGTACAACCCTCGGGGCGGGTCATGCGTCCAACTGGCGTGCCACAGAGCCTGGTGCTTCCGATGACGGCGCCTTTCACGCCCTTCACCGCGGCGGCCGACGCCGCCGCGCCCGCAGCCGTCGGCGCCAGCGTGGACCACCTCACCCAGACCTACCAGGCCCATTACGGCTCCCTGCTGCGCCTGGCCGCGCTGCTGCTGGACGACGCGGCGTCCTGCGAGGACGTGGTCCAGGAGGCCTTCATCCGGGTCCACTCGGCCCGACGGCGGCTGCGTGACCCGGACAAGACGCTGGCCTACCTGCGCCAGACGGTGGTGAACCTGTCCCGGTCGACGCTGCGCCGCCGGATCATCGGCCTGCGGCTGCTGCAGAAGCCGATGCCCGACATGGCCAGCGCCGAGGAGGGCGCGTACGACGCGCTGGAGCGGGACGAGCTGATCATGGCCCTGCGCGGACTGCAGCGACGCCAGCGCGAGGTGCTGGTGCTGCGCTACTTCTCCGACATGACAGAGGCTCAGGTCGCGGACGCGCTGGGAATCTCCGTAGGCTCCGTCAAGGCCTACGGATCACGCGGGCTGGCCGCGCTCCGGATCACCATGGACAGCGAAGGCAGCGGCGCGCAGAGCAGCGGCAACGGGCAGAGCAGCGCCAGCAACGGCGGCGGCAACGGCAAGGGCACCAACACGGGGACCGGCACGGGCTTCGGCGCGGAGGGGAGGCAGTTGTGAGCGCGGACCGGCGCTCGCGTTACCTGCGCGTGGTGCGACCGGGCTCGGGCATCGGGCCCGACGCCGCGGCGGCGACCCCGCCGCTCCCCATGGAGCCGCCGCACACCCCGCCGCTCTGGCTCGACCGGCCCTTCCCGCCCCGCCCCACGACGCTGCCCGGCCAGGCAGGTCCGATCGGCGAACCCGAGGAGGACCCGGTCGAGGCCGCGCTGCGGGCGCGCCTGCACGGCGCCGTCGGCGGCCTGCAGCCCGCTCCGCGCTCGCTCGAACGCCTGCGGCACGCGGTCCCCCAGCGACGTGCGCTGCGGCGGCGCGCGTACGGGGGCGTCGTGGTCGCCGCGTCGCTGGTGCTGCTGGGGCTGACCACGCTGCACTCGCTCAGCCCCGACACGATCGGCATCGCGCAGGGCACGGAGCCCGGCGGACAGCTGCCAGGACCTGACCCGTCCGGCACCGGCGGCAGCCACAGCCGCGCGAGCGGCAGCACCGACGTCCCCGGCGGTCACCCGACGGCCGACGGCTCGGTCCTGGCGACGCTGCTGCCGAGCCCGGCGTCCGGCGGCGTCCTGGTACCGCTGCCCTCGGGCGGCGTCACCACCGTCGCGACCGGCGGCGCCTCGCGCAGCCTGACGCCCTCCGGGCCACTGCCCGAGTGCAGCCGCACCCAGCTCGGCAAGGGCGCGGCGGGCGTGGCCCCGGCGGACGCGTCCGGGGTCGTCTACGGCTCCTTCGCGGTCAGCAACGTCTCCGCGAGCGCCTGCCAGGTCAGCGGGTCCGGCGTGATCGACGTGCTGGCGGCTGTCGGCACGGACGCCACCCGCTTCGCCGTGCTGCCGCACACCGCCGCCGACCCGGCCGGCGCGCTGCCCCCGCCGAACCCGCTGCATCCGGTCGCGGCCCTCGCCCCCGGCCAGTCCTACGTGATCGACTTCGCCTGGGTGCCGGCAGCCTGCCCGTCGGGCGTGTCGGCCAGTCCCACGGGCAGCCCCGTCGGCTCGCCCTCCTCGACGGCCGCAGCCGCGTCGGGGGCGTCCGGCGCGGCAGGCGCGTCGGCGGGGGGCGGGGCGGTGGCGCCGAGCGACAGCCCGAGCGGCTCGCCGGTCACCGGCTCGCCCAACACCGGCGGGACCGTTCCCCCGGGCGGCCCGAGCGTCCAGCTCGCCCTCGTCCCCGCCGCGGGCGGTGCGGCGGCGGCGACCACGACGCTGACCAACGCCTGCGCGGGGACCATCTACCGCACGGACCCGCTGGCCGCGCCGAGGTAGCCGGTGGTTACCGTAGTCGGGTGTACCGGTTCCTCCTGACCCCGCGCTGGCTGGGCATCCACCTGCTCGCGGTGGTGGCCGTGCCGGTCTGCGTCATCCTCGGCCTTTGGCAGCTGAGCCGCTACGAGCTGCACAGTCAGCCGCAGAAGGCGCACGTTTCGGCGGACGCGGCGCCGTCGGCGCTGGCCCCGCTGATCGCCTCCGGTGACCGCAACGGCGTCGGCACGGACGCCGGCCGACGGGTCTCCCTCTCCGGGACGTACGACGCGGCGCACCAGTTCGTGGTCCCGCAGCGCGCGCTGCGGGGGCAGACGGGCTCGCTGATCCTCACCCCGATGAAGCTGGACGGCACGGGCGAGTACGTCGCGGTGGTGCGCGGCTGGCTCCCTGGCACGCCCACGACGGCCCCGGCGCCGCCGACCGGCACGGTCTCCGTGACAGCTCGGATGCAGGCCGCGGAGACCGCGGACTCGACGGGCGTGATCTCCGCGGGCGGCCTGCCGACCGGTCAGCTCGGCATGGTCTCCTCGGTGACCCTGGTGAACCTGCTGCCGTACAGCGTCTGGAACGGCTCCGTCGCCCTGGACTCCGGCGCGTCGGGCACGTCAGGCCTGACCCCCCTCCCGCCCCCCTCGCCGGCGAGCACCGGCGGGGGCGGGATCAGCCTCCAGGCGATCCAGAACCTGGGCTACGTCGCGCAGTGGTTCGTCTTCGCGGGCTTCGTGATCTTCATGTGGTTCCGCTTCTTCCGCCGCGAGGTGGAGCAGGCGCGCGACCGCGAACTCGGCCTGGAACCCTAGGCAAGCGAGAAGTTGCACTTCCCAGGGGCGCGAGGCTCTGCTTGATCAACTGCACGCGCGAGAAACCACCCTGTGCGGACGGCCCTGCGCGTTGAGGACCATCCGCACCGGGTGGCTTGTCGCGCGTGCAGTTGATCAAGCAGAGCTCCGCGCCCCTGGATAGTGCAGCTACCTCGCCTGCAGATGCCGCGCGACGAAGTCCAGCTCCAGGCGCAGCTGCTTGATCCGCTCCTCCACCACCAATGAGCCGTGCCCGGCGTCATAGCGGTAGACCTCGTGGGTCTTGCCCTGCTTCTCCAGTGCCGCCACGTAGTTGTCGATCTGCCGGATCGGGCAACGCGGGTCGTTCACGCCCGCGCTGATGTAGACCGGGGCCGTCACCTCGTCCACGTACGTCAGCGGCGACGACGCCGCGTACCGGTCGGGGACCTCCTCCGGCGTGCCGCCGACCAGCGTGCGGTCCATCGCCTTCAGGGCCTCCATCTCGTCGTGGTAGGCCGTGACGTAGTCCGCGACCGGGACCGCCGCCAGGCCCAGCGCCCAGGCGTCCGGCTGGACGCCGAGGCCGAGGAGGGTGAGGTAGCCGCCCCAGGAGCCGCCCGCCAGGATGATCCGCTCGGGGTCGGCGAGGCCGCTGCTGACCGCCCACTCCCGCACTGCGGCGATGTCCTCCAGCTCGATCAGGCCCACGCGGTGCCGCAGCGCGTCCGTCCAGGCGCGGCCGTAGCCCGTCGAACCGCGGTAGTTGACGCGGACGACGGCGTAGCCGTGGTCGACCCAGGCCGCCGGGCCCGCCGCGAAGGAGTCGGAGTCGTGCCAGGTCGGGCCGCCGTGGATCTCGAAGACGCAGGGCAGCGGTCCGGTCCCGGCCCCCGCCGGGCGCTGGACCAGGGCGTGGACCGTGCCGCCCGGTCCGTCCACCCAGACGTCCTCGACCGGCACCGACGACGGCGCCTGCGGGCCGGGCGCCGCGAGCACGACCGCGCCGCTGGTGGAGCGGACCACCGGCGGCTGCTCGGCGGAGGACCAGAGGAACTCGACCGAGCCGTCGGGACGCGCGGACGCGCCGGAGACCGTTCCGGGCGGGGTCTCCAGCAGCGTCAGCACACCGGTCGTCAGGTCGTAGCGGTAGAGCTCGCTGCGGGCGCGGAAGCTGTGCTCGATCAGCAGCGCGGTCGCATCCGGGTACCACTCGGCGGTGACGTCGCCGGGGAGGTCGAGCAGGATTTCCTGCTCCGCACCGCTCGCGGTGTCCCAGATCAGCGGCTCCCAGCGGCCGCGCCGCTGGTGCGCGACGAGCATCCGCGCGTCGCCGGGCAGCGGGGCGAAGCCGAGGCAGGAGAGGCCCAGCGGCTCCTCCCGTCCGGTGGCGTCGTCCAGCTCGCAGGCCACGGAGACGGTGTCGCCCTCCACCCGCAGCACGCGCAGCGCGGAGTGCATCGCGTCGCCGTGCTCGGTGTGGTCGACCGCGATCAGCGTGCCGTCGTGCGAGAGGTCGCCGACGCCCGCGGACTCGCGGTGCCGGTAGATCTCCAGCGGCGAGGCTGAGTCCGGACGGACCAGGTGCAGGGTCGAGCCGTCCTCGTCGGTGGAGCGGCCGACGACCGCCTCGCCGTGGCGGCCCAGCGCCAGCCCGGCGGGGTACGCGGGCGCGAGCCCGGGGACCGCCTCGGCGTCACGTTCGCCCACGTCGGCGGCCTCGGGACCGCCGAAGCGCTGGCGCCGCCACACGCCGAACTCGTCGCCGTCGGTGTCGTCGAACCACCAGATCCACTCCCCGTCGGGGGTCAGCGTCGCCTCGGTGGTGCCGTTGGGGCGGTCGGTCACCCGGCGCTGCGCGCCGTCGGCGCGGTTCCAGGCGTAGATCTCGTAGGTGCCGGTGGCGTTCGACAGGAAGAGCGACCGCTCGGGGGCGTCCTCCGCCCACTCGGGCAGGCCCACCCGGGCCGCGCGGAAGCGCTGCTCCCAGGCGGGAAGGGCGTCGAAGGCCGCTGCGGCGGCTGCGGCGTGCCGGGTCTCGCTGCTCTCGTTGCTCTCACTGCTCATGGGGTCCATCATCCGGCAAGGGCGGCCGGACGAATCCGTTACGACGAGGAAGCTCGGCGCCGTGCGGGGAACATCAGCACCGCGAACGCCAGCAGCGCGGCGGCGGCCGCCTGTTCGCCGGTCGCGCCGGGGACGAGGTGCAGGATCAAGGTGACGGCGGCCACACCAAGCGCGGTGCCCAGCCCGCGGCCCATGTTGACCATTCCGCCCCCGGTACCGGCCGACTCCGCAGGAAAGGCACCCATGACGGCCGTGTTGTTGGCGGGAGTGAAGACGCCCAGGCCGATCCCGAGCAGCCCCAAGGTGAAGGGCAGCAGCCCGGCGGTCATCGGCAGCAGCACGAGCAGGCCGAGCGCCACGGCACTGATCCCCGCGCCGAGGCGGGCGCGATCGCGGTCCGGGAGCGCACGCGGCAGCACGCGGTCCGCGCCGGTCGCGGCGAGGGCGAAGCCCAACGGCAGCGCGGTCAGCACGAGCCCGGACGTCATCAGCCCGACCCCCTGGCGGGTCAGCACGACCGGCACCAGCACCAGCGGGCCGAAGAGGACCAGGTAGCCGCTGAGCCCGCCGAGCAGCCCGCGCGCGTTAGAGCGCAGCAGGGCCAGATCGACCAGCGGCCGACTGCACTCCCCCTGACGCTTCATCAGCGCCCAGCCGGCGGCCACCGCCACCGGCACGAGCGGGCCGGCCGACCAGAGCGGCCAGCCCAGGCCGGAGACCACCGACAGGGCCAGCATCAGCCCGGTCGTGGTCAGCGCGAGCAGCAGCACGCCGATCCCGTCGACGCGTGCGCCCGCGCAGCGCTGCCGGGTGCGCGGCAGCAGGTAATGCCCGGCGGCGAGGGCGACCAGGCCGACCGGCACGTTGACCAGGAACACCCAGCGCCAGCCGAGCGTCGCCACGACCGCGCCGCCGACCGTCGGCCCGAGCGCCAGCCCGATCGCCTGGCCGGCCGCCTGCATGCCGAGCGCGCTGCGCATCCGACCGGGCGGCGCGCTGGTGGTGACCAGCGCGACGCTGTTGGCCTGCATCAGCGCCGCGCCGACCGCCTGCGCGACGCGGAAGGCGACGAGCGCGAGGAGGGAGGGTGCGAGGCCGCAGGCGGCGGAGGCGAGGGTGAAGACGCCGAAGCCGTAGAGGTACATCAGCTTGCGCCCGTGGGCGTCCGAGAATCGGCCGACCGGGACCAGCAGGGCGACGAGGGTGAGCAGGTAGGCCAGCGACACCCACTCGACCGCGGCCGGCGCGGCGTGGAACTGCGCGCCGAGCGGCTGGTAGGTGAGCGTGACGATGCTGGCGTCGAGCTGGCCCATGAACGCGCCGAAGCAGACGGTGGCGACGGCGAGCCGCCAGGCCCACGGACGGTTGCGTATGGACTCCGGACGCGGACGCTCGCGGGTCAGCAGCTCCCACCCGCGCGGGTGGACGCCGGGGAGGGGGAGCTGCTGATCGCCGATGGTCATGGGGACAGTTTATCTCTGCCACAGAGATAATCGGAAGGGGAAGAAAGTGTCCGCTTGATGGACAGCGGACGGCGCACCCGCAAGGAGGGCGGTGAGCGCCCAGCGCTGTAGCGGAGCTGTGACGGGCGGATCATGGAATCGGAGGATGCCCGCGAAAGGCTTGAGCCATGGATCCCCGCGCCCGCCGACGGGCGGCGACCGCCGTCGCTGTGCTGCTGACCGCCGTCGTCACCCTCGGCACCTCACTGCTCCCGAGTTCCGCACACGCCGCGAGCAGGTCTAGACCAACCGTGAGCCACTCGCTAGCGTGGTCCGCGTCGGCGCACGTACAGGACCTGCAGGACGTGCAGGACCTGCAGAACGCGCGGGACCACGACGCCGACGCGTCCGTCTCCCCCTGATCCTCGGAGCACCGCCGTGCAGTCGTCCGTCCTCGCCTTCGCCACCGACCTGCTGGACGAGGGGCCGGACGCCTTCTTCGGCAATCTGACCGACCGCGCCGGGGTCGGCGGGGTCACCCTCGCCTCCGTCTACCACGAGGCGCGCGACGTCTTCCCGCACAATCCGCGCCGGGTGCTGCGCTACCTCGAACCCGGCGCCGCCTACTTCCAGCCGGACACCGCCGTCTGGGCGGGCAGCCGCCTGCGGCCCGCGCCCTCCACCGCGATCGGCGACACCGACCCCTTCGCTCTGGCCTCCGCCGAGGCGCAGGCACGCGGGATGAAGCTGCACGCCTGGACCGTCTTCCTGCACAACGACCGCCTCGGCTTCCTCCACCCCGACTGCGCCCCCGAGAACGCCTTCGGCGACCGTCACCTCACCGAGCTCTGCCCGGCCCACCCGGAGGTGCGCGCCTACGTCCGCACGCTCGTCGCCGAGCACGCCCGCTACGGCGTGGACGCCATCAGGGCCGAGTCGCTCCACTTCCACGGACTGCGGCACGGCTACCACCACGAACGTTATTTCGAGCAGCTCGGGCCCGTCGCCGAGGCGCTGCTCGGCCTCTGCTTCTGCGAGCACTGCCGCGCCGCCGCCCACGCCGCCGGCGTTCCCTCGGACGAGGTGCGCGAGCGCGTGCACGCCGAGATCCGCGCGCGCCTCGCCGACGAGGAAGCCGCCGCCCGGCCCTGCGCGCTCGACGAGCTCGCCGACGGCGCGGTCGCCGCGTACATCGACGCCTCGGCCGCCACGGTCACCTCGCTCGCCGCGGAAGCGGCGGAGACCGCCGCCGCGCTCGGCATGCGGCTCAGCTTCATGGACGGCGGCGGCCCGGGGAAGGGCTGGCTCTCCGGGATCGACCTGCCGGCCCTGACCAAGGCCGTGCCGCAGATCGAGACGCTCGGCTACGCCCCGACCGCCGCGCAGGTCCGCGAGAAGGTGGCCGCGTTCGCTCTGCACGGCGTCGACCCGGGCGCGCTCGCGGTCATCCTGCGCCCCATGGCACAGGACTGCGACGGCGCGGAGAATCTGGCCGCGAAGGTCGCGGCGCTGCGCGAGCTCGGGGTTCCGGAGGTCGAGTTCTACCATTACGGGCTGATGCGGCTCGCCTCGATGGACCGGATAGGCGCGGCGCTCGGTCATTGACGGTAGGCTTTCCGTGTGATCTTCAAGCGCATCGGCAACGGGCGGCCGTACCCCGACCACGGCCGGGTCAGCACCCGCCAGTGGGCGGACGTCGCACCGCGTCCGGTTCGCCTGGACCAACTCGTCACCACCAAGGGCCAACTCGACCTCGAGACGCTGCTGGCGGAGGACTCCACCTTCTACGGTGACCTCTTCGCCCACGTGGTGAAGTGGCAGGGCGACCTGTACCTGGAGGACGGCCTGCATCGCGCGGTCCGCGCCGCGCTGCAGCAGCGTCAGGTACTGCACGCGCGCGTGCTGGAAATGGACTGAACGGGTTCACTGATCATCCGTTAGTACTCCTGCGCAGGCGCGGAGCCCGGCCGTCGGTCTACTGTGAGCCTCACAACACCTGTACGACGGCAACCACAGCCCACGCGCACAAGGGGGCAACCCGCGGTGAGCATGTTGACTCCCCCCGGTCTCAAGGGAAAGCAGTACCGCATCAGCGGCAAGGCCTATCCGCGGCTCTCGCGGCCGGGCCAGAAACGCCGTCGGGTGCTGAAGATTCTGGCGGCGGTGGTCGCCGTCGCGGTGCTCGGCTGGGGCACGGTGCAGCTGGTGACCGTCTTCGGCGGCAAGAAGAAGCCGGTGGCGGCGGCGAAGAACTGCACGCACCAGGCCGCGGCGGTCGGCGGCGACGCGGCGAAGCCGTCGGCGTCCGCGATGGCCTCGGCCGCCGCCTCCGCCTCTGGCGGCGCGGCGCCGATTGCCCTGCCGAGCGGGGTACCACAGCCGGCGACGATCACGGTGAACGTCTACAACGCGACCAACCACGTCGGCCTGGCCGGACAGACAGCGGCGCAGCTGAAACTGCGAGGCTTCAAGATCGGCAAAATCGCCAACGCGCCGGTCGCCCTGCAGAACAAGATCACCGGCGCGGCCCAGGTCACCGGCGCGGCGACGAGCCGCGCGGCGCTGTCCCTGCTGGGCTCCGAGGTCTCCGGCGCGACGACCACGACGGACGCCCGCAAGGACGCGAGCGTGGACTTCTTCGTCGGCAACGGCTTCACCGCGCTGCTCACCCCGGCCCAGGTCGCCCAGGCCCTCGCTCTCGCCGCGTCACCGTCCGCGGCTGCCGCCGCGCACTGCTGAGCGCTTCGAACGGCGAGGACCCTCAGGGCGCGAGAAACGACCCTGTGCGGATGGCCCTGCGCGTTGAGGACCATCCGCATGTCAGTGGCTTGTCGCGTACGCAGTTGATCGAGCAGAGCCTCGCGCCCCCAGCGTGCTGCCACTGGACCTATGCGAAAAGGATCAGTCGCCGGCCGTGCCGTACAGGCGGTCGCCCGCGTCGCCGAGGCCGGGGACGATGTAGCCCTGCCCGTTCAGGTGGTCGTCCACCGCCGCCGTGACGATGGTCACCGGGAGGCCGGCCAGCTCCTTCTCCAGGACCGCGACACCCTCCGGCGCCGCCAGCAGGCAGATCGCCGTCACATCCGTCGCGCCGCGCTCGATGAGCAGGCGGATCGCCGCCACCAGCGTGCCGCCCGTCGCGAGCATCGGGTCCAGCACGTAGACCTGACGGCCGGACAGGTCGTCCGGCATCCGGGTCGCGTACGTGGAGGCCTCCAGCGTCTCCTCGTTGCGGACCATGCCGAGGAAGCCGACCTCAGCCGTCGGCAGCAGCCGCGTCATGCCGTCCAGCATGCCGAGCCCGGCTCGGAGAATCGGCACCACCAGCGGGCGCGGGTAGCTCAGCTTGACGCCGGCGGTGACCGCGACCGGCGTGGTGATCTCCACCCGCTCGGTCCGCACGTCCCGGGTGGCCTCGTAGGCCAGCAGCGTCACGAGCTCGTCCGTGAGGCGACGGAAGGTCGGCGAGTCGGTGCGCTCGTCGCGCAGGGTGGACAGCTTGTGCGCGACCAGAGGGTGGTCCAGGACATGAATCCGCATAGACACGACATTATCCGAGCGGACCGGGTCGAAGCCCATGCCGCAGCGGACTGGTGTCCGCCGGACTCGCGAGGGAAAGTGAAAGGAGAACGATCCGCGACCCCAGGGGGCCGACCGACGATGGCCAAGCCGAAGCGCCCTGCCCGCCCCACGCGCGCCGAAGAGCCGACCTCCGACACTTCGGAGCCCGGCGAGAGCGAGGAGACGCCCGAGGATCCTGCGGAGCGTCGCCGGCGTCGGGCACGGTTCCTGCGCGAGCTCGCCGAGGCCCGCGAGCTGCGCGAGCGCGTCCATCCGCGCCGGACGAAGGCGATGCGGCTGCGGCAGGCTGCCCGGATGCGTACGTTCCGTTTCTGATCGGCTACAGATCCGTTTCTTCCCGTACATCAAGGGGTAGTCCGATCCCCGCCCTGGGACCCGTGCTCCCAACTCCTCGACACGACCAGCGAAGACGCGCGCCAGAACACTCCCCGCAGCGCGCTGCTTTCTGTCACGATGCCGATGGGGCCTCCGTACCTGGCGGCCCTGGACCGCACGACCGGTCCTAACGGCCAATGACCTGGGAGAGTCGCTGGTGGCGTACTTCGCTGCATTGCTCGCTCGCACCGAGGACGGGTGGGACGTGAGCGAGACCGATCTCGACGACGTCGAAACCCTCGCCGACCTGGCCGACCTGGCACGCGAGGCCGCCGAGGACGAGGAGACCGTGCTGGTCTTCATCGAACAAGAGGACGCGTGGTTCGCCGTCGTCCGCGTGGACGGCGAGGAGGACCCGCGCGTCTTCGTCTCCGACGCGGCCGCCGCCTCACGCAGCGCCTACGGCGAAATCGTGCTGACCGAGGAGCTGCTGGGCCGGGACGGCGAGGACGACCTCGACGATCTGGACCACCTGGTCGTCGACCTCGACGACGAGGAGACGTCCACGGGGACGTCGGACGAGGACGACGAGGACAGCGACTCCGCTGCGCCCGTGGGCTCGGACGGCATCCCTTCCGGACCGCTGGGCGACGCCGGACTCCTGATCGACTTCGGCTTCGGCGCGAAGGAGCTGATGGACCTGGCGGCGGAGGGCTCCGTGCCCGGCGACGCCCTGACCGACATCGCCGACGCCCTCGGGTGCGGCGAAGTGCTGGAAGCCGTGCGGTAGCGCGGCGCTTTCGTGTCGTGCGGTAGGACAGACTGATCGCATGCCTCGCATGTCCGACCAGCTGCCCTACCGCCCCGACCCCGTCCGCACCCGCTGGGAGCCGGCCATGCGCCTCGCCCTGGCGGAGGCCGCGCTCGCCCCGGCGACGGGCGACGTCCCGGTCGGCGCGCTGATCTTCGGCCCGGACGGCACGGTCATCGGCCGCGGCCACAACGCCCGCGAGGCCGTCGGCGACCCGACGGCCCACGCGGAGGTCGTCGCCATCCGCGAGGCGGCCACGGCCGTCGGGGAGTGGCGCCTGAGCGGCTGCACCCTCGTGGTCACCCTGGAGCCCTGCACGATGTGCGCGGGCGCGATCGTCCTCTCCCGCCTCGACCGCGTCGTCTACGGCGCCCTCGACGCCAAGGCCGGCGCCGCCGGCTCCCTCTGGGACGTGATCCGCGACCGCCGCCTCAACCACCGCCCGGAAGTCATCCCCGACGTCCTCGCCGACGCCTGCGCGGAACAACTGCGCGACTTCTTCGACGGCCACCGCGAGTGACCTGCGTCTCCTGCGCCGCGCGCCCACTGCGGCACCGGCCGGAAACGCGTTTAGGAGCACTGGCCGACGTCCGGTAAGCTGTCCCACGGTAGCGTGTCCGAGCGGCCAAAGGAGCACGCCTCGAAAGCGTGTGTGGGGGCAACTTCACCGTGGGTTCGAATCCCACCGCTACCGCTCTGAGCAGGACAAACGCCGAGGGCCCGTCAGTCACCTGACGGGCCCTCGGCGTTTTAGTCTCATCGCTAGTCTCAACAGCTCACGAGACGCCCACTCCAGGGGCAGCCTCATTCGAGGAGCACTGCAGAGGCCACCCCACCCCGACTGGGCATGGTCGAGCGCCAGCCCGTACGACGGCAGCATCACCGTCATCGATCCCATGGTGGCCAAGAGGCGACGCTGCAGCACAACGATCCAGCGGCGCGAGGGCTCCCCACGGCGTGCCAGCGCACCGACTTGATTCCAACTCCAGGGCCACCCGAGGTGCTAAAGTCCATGTGCAATGAAAGAGAGATCAACTAAAGTGTTAGCAATCGAATCTGCCACCTAGCGCAAGCAGGTGGCTGGAAGGACCCGGTAGGCATGTCCGTATCGCCCTGGGCGCGTGACCTGTTCGGTGACGAGCAGGCCGTCGAGGTGCAGGCCGCTCTCGGCCGTGCGCTCCGCGCCGTGCAGACCAACGCCGAGCAGGCGCACTACGACGCGCAGAGCCAGAAGAACCACGTCTATGGCATCGCCCGGTGGGCAGGGCAGTACGAGCGGATCGCTGATGAGGTCGGTGCGCTCTCCGGAGCTACCAAGATCAAGCCCAGGGGTTTCCCTTTCGAGCTCGTGCACGTCGGACGCGGGCTGCTCTACCCGTTCTGCTACGCCAAGTCCAAGGCAGACGTCCGGCAGGCACGCATCCCCAATGTGTCCGGGCTGGTGCGTGACCTGTTCACCTTCGCCCCGGCGCTGCGCGTAATGCAGGACATGCTCGATCCCTTCCAGAACGACGAGACCGAGATGGAGCACGAGCTGCGCGGACAGCTGGCAACACTTCCGCCGGAGACCCGGCTCGTGCTCGTGCCCTTCGCGTGCAATACCTCTGGGTTCCTCGACGCATACTGGGGTGTCGCTGCCCTGAATCAGGTCGATGGAAGGCTGGAATGGCAGCAGGTTCCGGATCCACTCGCACTGCCTGCTGCTACTGCCCGCCCGGGGACCATCCCTTCCCCCTCCTCCGAGCCGATTCCGGCACCAGCGGTCCGAAGCTTCGATTCCGGCGAGGAGCCCCCGCTCAACTTCAACCAGCGCCCCGCATCCGAGACAGGCCTGGACGTCCCGCCGGAGACCGAGGCCGACCCAATCGATCCCCGAGCAGCCGAAGACGATGAATCCTGACCAGCCGTCACTACCCGGCCTGGACGCACCTGCCCAGGCCACTCCTCGGGCTGTGGTCGACGCCTTCGACCCGGCCCGTCTTACGCAAGCCCGCCGCTTGGCGGAGCTGACCAAGAAGGACCTGGCAGCCCAGATCGGCGTCACCCCCGCCGCAGTGGGCCAGTACGAGACCGGGGTGGCCCGACCACGCCCGGACCTGATCCCACAGCTTGCCGATGTGCTCAGCGTTCCGCAAACGTTCTTCCTGCGGGGAAGGCCGACGTGCCGCCTCGATGCTTCAATGGCACACTTCCGCTCGCTGCGCAGTACACCCAAGGGGCAGCGGGAGAAGGCACTCAGCTACGCCGAGCAGGTGTGGGAACTCGCCTTCGCGCTTGAGCGCCACGTCCAGCTTCCGGTAGTAGACCTACCCGGCTTCGCCGGCGGCGAGGTCCACCCAGGCAGCGAGCTGTCTCCGGAACCAGAACAGGCAGCTCGCGAGCTCCGCAAGCGCTGGCACCTCGGCACCGGCCCGGTCACTCACCTGGTCCGCCGTATGGAGGCCCGCGGCATCGTTATCGCCCTCCCGCAGGAGGCCGATGCCTCCGCTCGCACCGTCGATGCGTTCTCCACCCGCGCCGCCCGCCCCGTAGCCGTCCTGACTCCGAACCGGGCCGACGACGTCTACCGCCACCGCTTCACTGCGGCCCACGAACTCGGCCACCTCGTTCTTCACAGCGACGCCACCGGAGACCGTGCGCAAGAACGCGAAGCGGACGCGTTCGCAGCCGAGTTCCTCACCCCGAGAGAGAGCATCCTGCCGCTGCTCCCGCGTCGCATGGACCTCGCCCAACTCTCGGACCTACGACGGATCTGGGGCGTGTCCGTCCACTCCCTGCTTTTCCGCTGCCGGGAGCTGGGTCTGGTCTCCGACGCCACGACAAGCCGCGCCTATCAGAGGCTCCGTGCCTTGGAAGACCAACCCGGGTTCTGCCCTGAACCAATCAGCGGCTTTCCCGGAGAGCAGCCTGTGCTGTTGCGCCAGGGCTTCGAGCTGGCATCCGAAACGACAGGGCTGACCATCCCCAAGCTCGCCCGCATCCTCGCCTGGAAGCCCGAGCGCGTTCGCGAACTACTCGGCTACCGCGACCAGCGACCCGTGCTGCGGCTGGTGTCCAACGTGGGCGCAGCAGTCCAAAGACATACAGCCGAGCCCGCATCGGTCCGCCGAGGTCCCTGGCCCGCTGCGAACGCCAACCATTTGAGCGAGGCAATCGACTGACGGGCAATCGACCCGCCTCTCGTAGGGCGCTCCGACGCACAAGGGAGGGGTGTGCAGGGCTCTGCACACCCCTCCCCGCAGTCTTCGGCCGACGTCAGGACCGCTATTTCTTCTTGCCCTTTCGCTTCTTCTTCCGGGGCTTCTCGTCGTGCCCCTTGGCGACTTCCCAGATGAGGCCGCCGACCTGCTTAGCGACGTCGCGGCGGATGCGTCCGGTGACATGCTGGTAGCGGGCCGCCATCGCGGTGGAGGACCAACCCATGATCTCCATGACGACCCGCTCGGGGACCCCGAGGATCAGCAGAATCGTTCCTGCTGTGTGCCGGGCATCGTGGAGGCGGCCGTCCCGCACCTCGGCGCGCTTCAGCAGCTGTTTCCACAGGCCGTAGTCGGTCCTGGGGATAACCGGGCCGCCGTCGGGGCGGGTGAAAACGTACCCGCTGTCGGTCCAGTCGGTTCCCGCGTCAGCCTTCTCCTTCTCCTGCTCGGCGCGGTGCAGGCGCAGGAGCTGGATCAGCTCGTCCGGCACGCCGATGCCGCGCTTGCCCGCACGCGACTTGGTCTTGGCGGTGTCGGCGTTCACCTGGCGCCGCTGCTTGCAGTAGCCGGCCTGCTTGCCGCAGGTGCCGCCGCAGCCGTGTGCGTACTTCGGGCGCCGACGGGCCTTGAGAACCCAGAGGGTTCCGGCCTCCAGGTCGACGTCCTTCCACATCAGCCCCAGGGCCTCGCCCTGACGCAGGCCCAGGGCGAGGGCCACCGCCCAGCGTGCGGAGTTCCGGTGCTTCACCGCCTCTGCGAGGAGCCGCTGGACTTCCTCCACCTCGTACGGCTCGACCTCCTCCTCGTCAATCTTCGGCGGTTTGGCGAGGGAGGCGACGTTGCGGGTGACGTGGTCGCGCCGCATCGCCTGGTTCAGGGCGGCGCGGATCGTGCGGTGCACGTGGTGGGCCGTCGCGGGCTTGCTCCCGGCGTCCTGCATCTTCTTGTAGAAGCGCTCCAAGTGCTCGGGCTCCAGCTTCTCCAGGCGGTGGGCGCCGAGTCCGGGAATCAGGTGGTGGTAGACGTCGACCCGGTATCCGGAGAGCGTGGTCTCCGCGACGGAGGGGGCAGAGATCTCCTCGACCCAGTGCGTGAGCCATGTGCTGACGGTCCATCCTTTGCCGGGCTTGCGGACCTTGCCCGCATCGCGGTCCTTCTCCAGCTCGCGGACCTTGTTGATCACCTCGCCTTCGTTCTTGCTCATGACGTGACGCCGGTCGGGCCGTCCGTCGTCCTTGATGCCGACCGTGACTCGGCCGTGCCAGTAGCCGTCCTTGCCGAAGTAGATCGAAGACGCGCCGTCGGGACGCTTTCCATTGCTCGCCATGGCCGCCCCCTCAGGCCGCGAGGGCGTCGGTCGAGGCTGCAGTTCGGGTGCAGGCGGCGATGTAGTCGGTGAGTGCTTGGGCGGGGATGCGGCGCAGGCGGCCGATCTGGATTGAGGGCACCTCGCCGGAGGCGATCAGCGCGTACATCGTGGTGCGGCCGACGCCGATCCGGCGGGCCGCCTCCTCGACGGTCAGCGCGAGGACGGTGGGGTCGCCCTGCTCGGGAGCCACCGAGGCGAGGAGCGGCAGCAGGTCTTCGTCGGGGATGCCGAGAGCCTGGGCGAGGGTGTGCGCGGGCAGGGGGAACTGGGGCACGGTGAACTCCTCGCGCCGCGCGGCGGGGCTGGTACCCCAGGCGGCGTGATCGTGTGATGGGTGGTCGTTTCGCGCGGTGCGGCCTCGGGTGCCGGTGCTCTAACACCTGGCTGCGGGGACGGTGTGGTCGACCGTCTCTGCTGGGGCCGCGTTGCTGCGGGTCAGGGTGCTCGTATCAGGTGCGGTCCTTCCGCCGACTGCTGATCTTGGCCATGAGGGCCGCGTCGCGGGCCGCCCGGGCCGTGCGTTCGGCCTCTCGCTCCTCGTCCGTGGGCGGTCTGGCTCCAGGGGCCTCGGGGGCCTCGCTGTAGTGAACCCAGGAGTCCTCGATCTCGACGTAGTCGAGATGGGTAAGCGTCGGGGGAAGCGTAGGGGGCTGGATGCCCTTGGACCGCATCGTGGCGCGGAAGTCCTGCAGGCTGCGCGACTGCTCGCTGACGAATTCGTCGAAGCGGGCGACGAGTTCGAGGTTGATGTCGCGGGTGGCCGGGTCGCGGGTCATCGCGGCACCGCGCCGGTATTCGTCCGCGCGGCTGACCGACTTGAGCAGGTTGTGCACGGACTGGCGGTGGCGGCGGATCTCGTCGAAGCGCTCCTCGACGGTGTCCTCCTCTGGCTCGTCGTCGAGCATCGTCTCGCCGGTGAGCCACTGGAGCGCGTCATCGGTGGAGTAGGTCTGACCAGGCAGGATCTCCACCGCGCCGGTCTGGCCGGCCGGCACCACCAGCGCCACCGGTGGGACGTCCAGGGCCTTGGCGAGGATCAGGACCTCGGCCAGGTCCACGCTCGCGCGGCGGCCGTTCTCCAGATTCGCGATGATGCTGCGCGGGATGGGGTACCCCAGCTTCGCGCAGGCGTCGGCGACGTCCTGGGCGCTCATTCCGCGCTCGTCCCGGAAGCGGCGCACGGCCTCGGCGACGCGTGCTGTCACGCTCGCCTGCCATTCGCTCGCTTCGTTCATACAGCGAAGGTACCCGCTTCAAGACGATCACTGCAACCTCAGATCGCAGCCTTCGTGCTACCTTCATTCCGCTGTTGTGTAACCAGAGCACAGTTTGTGCTTGACGGATCGAAGCTGATCACGGAACACTCTGCGTCACGGGGAGAGCGGGCGATCTACCAGGATCACCCGGGGCCCCCGGAAACGGGAGCGGCCCCCGGTGTTAGAGCACCGAGGGCCGGAAGGCTCCCTGAAAACGACCACCCATCACAAGCGATCAACCAGCACGCGGGCTTACCAGGGCCCAGACGCGTACCGGGAAGGGATTCCGTGCCTAAGCGTACGGCCACACGGCCACCGAATGCACCACCGCCATCCAAGAGGTCGCGCCCGGGTTCCGGCCCGAGCCGCCGCCTCGCAGGTGGCGGTGCCGCATGCTGATCCACCGCACCCACCACGCGAGCAACTTCATCGTGCTACCCAACCCCCTGGTGCAGGACCGTCGGCTGACGTACACCGCTCGTGGCCTGCTGGCTGATCTCCTCTCGCGCCCCGACGGGTGGCGCGAGGACGGCCGGCACATGGCTGACAGCAGCCCGCAGGGGCGCCTGGCCATCGCACGGGCGCTGAAGGAGCTGGCGGCGTTCGGCTACTACCGTGTCGACAAGATCCGCCAGGAGGACGGCACGATCCTGAGCGTGGCCCACGTCTGGGACACTCCGCAGGTCACACCGACTCTCACCCGCTCGGGATCCGGTACGGCAAGGTCCGGGCGACGTGACGCCCTCCCTGTAAAGAACCGAGAGAAAGAACCCACCCTCCCCCAGCAGGCACAGCAGCCGCAGGGCGGCGGCGATGCCGCGACCGGTGGGGTGGGCGGCCGGCAAGCTCCCACGACCAACACCAACGGCACGGACGGGAGCGGGGAACTGCCAGCCGACTCGGCGGTCGCCACGCTGTTCCGGGTGATCCGCGCCGAGCCGCGGCTTCGGCTGGGCACGGTCGAGGCCGCGGCACTGGCCCCGCTGGTGGCGCAGTGGCTGGAGCGCGGCTGCACCGAGCGCGACCTGGCCCAGGCGCTGCTGCCGGGCCTGCCCACGCAGATGCACTCGGTCGTCGCGGTGCTGCGCGACCGGCTGCAGCGCAAGCTCCCACCGGCCCCGCAGCCCGTGGTCGCGGCTGTCGCGCCGCAGCGGCACGAGTGCGCCCGGTGCGCCGACCCCGTCGCCCAACCGGGCATCTGCCGCCCGTGCGCGGGACTGGGCGGGCGAACCGTGCAGGTCGGCGGTGGCCAGGTCGCCACCGCCCGCGGCATCGCCATGGTCCGGGCTGCCATGCGCGCCGCCGACCGCACCCCCGAGCCCCGCAGAGCCTGAGCCTGCCCAGGCCCGCCGCCTGGACCGCACCCACCCCACCTTCACCAGCCCCGATGTCCCCCGGGGAAGTCCGGCGACCCCGCACGCCCCGCCGCGTCCACACCTCGGGCTGCCCGCCGGCCACCCCGGCTCTCCTCGAACCACTGCCTGGAGCACCCATGCCCACCACCAACCTGCCTTCAGCCCCGGCCTCGACTGCAGCGTCGGGATCTCCTGGCCATCGGGCCACCGTGTGGGACCGCCTCGCGGTCCTGCTGCTCGGCGCGGCCGGCTGCCTGCTGTCGTACGACGCACTTCGGCAGATGGCCTTCGCCATCCACGTCCGCCCCGCGCTTACCTGGCTGTTCCCGGTCGTCATCGACGGCTTCATCGCCTACGGTGTCCGCGCCCTGCTTGTCCTGCGCACCACCCCGCTCGGGGCTCGCCTGTACACCTGGGCCCTGTTCGCCACCGCCACCACGGCCAGCATCTGGGCCAACGCCCTGCACGCGATCCGCCTCAACCAACTGCCCCACCCGGCGGTCGAGCTGCGGCTGGGTGACGCCACCGTCGGCGTGCTGTCCACGCTCGCGCCGCTCGCCCTGGCCGGGGCGACCCACCTGCACATCCTGATCACCCGCCACAGCGACCCCACCGTCAGCGCGACCCCGGTCCCCGTCCCCGCTTCCGCGCCGGCACCGGCGAGCACCGCGGGCAGGGACCTCGCGCCGACCGCCTACCGGGTCGTCGGCGAGGACGGCGAGCCCGAGCCGGTGCACGAATCCGCCCCCGGCCTGGAATCGGAGGCGGATTCCAGGCACCGCCCGCAATCCGGACTCCACGACGCCACCGCCACTGCCGCACTGACCACCGCGGTTGGCGCCGGAGATGTGGCGGGACGGTCTCGGCGGGGTCGTCCGCCGGGTGGCTCGATAGAAGACCTGCTGACCATCGCGCGTGCCGCGGTCAGCGCGCACGGCGGCCTCTCTCGCCGGGCGGTCGCTCAGGAAATCCGGGCAGCGGGTCTGACGATCGGCGACAAACGGCTCACCGAGCTCATGACCCTCCTGCGCGAGGAGTTCGACCAGGCCGGCCAGTAGCCCTGCCGACCGGTCGCACGGACGGCGGCCCGGATCATTCCGGGCCGCCCGCCCCCGCCATTCCGCTCACCCACCCCGTTCCGCCGCACCCCGCGCCCACAGGACCGACGGCACCGCCCCGTCACCGCCATACCGCCCGGACCGACGCGCAAGCACCAGCACCCCAGCCCCGCACATCCCCAGGAGCCCACCATGAACAACCGACACGACCTCCACGACGGGCACGTTCCCCGCACCGAAGCCACCACAACTACACTGGCCAGCAGCAACATTGAGCACAGCCAGCCCCAAACCGGAGCAAGCTGTATCACCCGTGCCACCGTTGGCGGCCCGGGCGAGCTTGTTCCCGCCGGTGGGGCTGCGGGGGCTGGTCCGGCAGGGGCGCCGGACGGGGTCGTGGGCGACCCTGACACCGCGTCGCGCGCGAGCGACCGTGCCCGCGCCGCGCGCGCTGCTGCCGTGCATCCCGTCGACGCCGAGACTGCCGCCGAGCACCGCGCGCACGACGAGTCCGTCGACGGCGAGCGGCCCGAGGGCCGTGTGCCGACGGCGGTGTTCCTCCAGGACGGCTTCGCCGCGCTCGACGTCCCCCGGTTCCCGGCCGACAACCCAGGCAGCGAGCCGATGCCGGCCATCCGGCTGCGTCGGCGCGGGGAGGAGACGCGCGATCACCATTCGATCCGACTGACGCCGACCGAGGTCCGCCTGATCGGGGACGCCGTCCGCGAGCGCGGCGCCGAGAACTTCTCCGGTTTCATCGCGGACGCGGCCGTCGCGGTGGCCACCAACCAGCTGCTGGTGCTGCTGCCGCACGAGCGTGCCTTGCGCGCCATCGGCGAGGAGCTCGGCCGCACCATGTGGCAGCTGGGCAAGGTCGGGGTGAACCTCAACCAGATAGCCCGGCAGCTCAACATGGGCGACATGTCGTCGGCGGAACGGGTCGAGCAGAGCCTTGACCAGCTCGACGCCGTCCTCGCCGAGCTGCGCGTTCTTGATGTACGCCTGGTCGAAACCGTCGGGGGTCGCTGATGGTGCCCGACATCCAGCCCCGGCTCGGCCGCGACACCCGCGGTCTGCTCGGCTACCTCTACGGGGCCGGCCGCCACGACGAGCACGAGGACCCGCACATCGTCGCGGCCTGGCTCGACCGCGGCGTCCCCGACCCGGGTCGCGATCCCGAGGCCACCCTGACCGAGCTCGCACGCTTCCTCGACGTGCCCGTCAACCGGCTGCTGGCCGACAGCGGCCCGCGGAAGAGCGGGCACGTGTGGCACTGCCCGGTCGCGATCGCCCCGACGGACCGGCTCCTGTCGGACGCGGAGTGGGGCATGGTCGCACGGCGGATCGTGCACGCCGCCGGCATCGCCCCCTCCGGGGATCCGATGGCGTGCCGGTGGATCGCGGTGCGCCACGACCCCCGCCACATCCACATCGTCGCCACGGCCGTCCGGGAGGACGGGCGTGCTCCACGTCGACACAAGGACGGGCAGCGCGCCCAGGCCGAGTGCCGCAAGCTGGAGGTCGAACTCGGCCTGCGGCGCCTGAAGTCCGGAGACAAGACCGCCTCCCGGAGTCCCACCAGCCCCGAGGTCCACAAGGCCCAGGGTCAGGGGTGGGAGGAGCCCTCCCGGGTGTGGCTGCAGGAGCAGATCCGTGAGGCCCTCGCGGTCACCAGCAGCCCGCAGGAGTTCTTCGACCTGTTGGAGGGCGGGCTCGGCGTTCACGTCCACCAGGTCCGCAAGAACGGTGAGCTGGTCGGTTACCGCGTCAGCCGCCCCGGGGACGTCAACGCCGCCGGCAAGCCGGTGTGGTTCGCCGCCGGGAAGCTCGCCCCCGATCTGTCCTGGCCGAACGTCGAAGGCCGCCTCGCTGCCAACCCCGCACCCGAGGAGTACCCCACCGCCCGCCGCACCCGCGCTGGACACCCGCTGCTCGCCTACACCGACGCGCTCGACCGCCACCTCGTCCCCGCCCTCCTCGCCGACACCGGCGACACCGGCGACACCGGCGAAGGCAACGACGGAGCGACGGCACAGGCGTACATCGCCGCGTTCCACGAGAGCCTGACCGTGCTCGCCGCCCAGGCTCCGCCGGACATCGCGGGCCAGCTCAAGGCAGCCCAGAGGCAGCTCGCGCGCGCCACCCGCTCGCAGGTGCGGGCCGACCACGCCAGGACCCGCGAGTTCCGGTACGCGACCCGGCAACTGGTCGACCTCGCCACCAGCGAGAGCGGCAGCGGCGCCGCGGACCTGTTCGCGGTCGCGCTCGCCGGCGTCCTGTTCGCCGCCCTCCTCGCGCAGGACTGGCACGGCCGCCGACACCACCAGCAGCAGACCGACGCCGCCCACAGCGCAGTCATCCGGCTGCAGGCAGCCGTCGAGCAAGTCGCCGAACAGCCGCTCGCCCAAATGACCACCCGCCACCCGCACACCGAAGGAGCCGCCCTGGACTTCGCCCGTGACCTGACCGCGTCCCTACCCGACCAACAGGCACAGCGCATCGCAGTCGACCCGAAGGCCGACCGCCTGCGGGCCGCACTGGCCGACGCCGCGCAACGTGGGCACAACCCCCGAACACTCCTGCGGCAGGCACTGCGCGAGCGCGAACTGGACTCCGCCCGCAGCCCCGCCACCGTCCTCGCCCTGCGCATCGCGCACCTCGGCCACCAGCCCGCTATCAACCCCGCAGCGGCTGCGGCCCGCCTGCGAACCACCACCCGGACCACGGCCGCCCACCCGGAGATCCCGGCCGCCACGCCCAGGAGCACGGGCGCGCCCAGCCAGTACCGCCGCCGCTGAAGCGGCACCCCAACCAGTGCCGAGGCTTGAGCCCCGCACCGGCACCGACGAGGCGCCGCACCACCGAGCGCATCCCCTCGATGACCTCTTCCCTTTCCACGTAAGTGATTTGGAGTACCGCTGTGACTTCACCCGCCATCCGCCCCCAGGTCGTCGCACTGTGGCTGGACACTTCCTTCCCCGACGTCGACGACCCCACCACCTGGACCCGCAAGGACGGCACGGCGTTCAGCCCGGAGGAGTTCGCGCTCCTCCTGGACGCCACGCCCGCCGAGATCGACGCCGGCCTGGCCCAGCTCCAGCGCGAGGCCGAATATCACGAGGAGAAGGCCCAGGACGGCGACCGGCTCCTGGGCCTTCTCACCCCGTTCATCGCCCGTCTGAACACCGGCGACGGCCTCGCGGACCTCGCCGCCCTCATTGACGACGACACCCGCGCCGCCCTGGTCGGACTCGCGCAGTCCCTGGCCCCCGACGCCCTGGCCGGCTTGGTCAGCACGGCCACCCAGACGCCGGATCCGCAGAACCTTCATCTCTCCGAGACCGATCACACGGCCCTGCCCGCCGCCGGGCCCACGTCCACCACCACGCAGCCCCCGACCCCGGAGGACCCTTCCATGCCCACCGACCCCACCCCCATCTGCGACACCGGCACCTCCTCCCCGCATCCTCTTGCGGACGCCAGCCCCGTCCGGCCTGGTGCGACCGGCTTCTGGATGACGGACCGCGAGCTCCGGGCAAGGCTCCGCGCGGCCGTCGAAGACCTGGTCGCCACCGCCTTCTGGGGCGTCCAGGACGACCGAACCCTCATCGACGTCATCCAGTACTTCGCGCCCGGCGTCTGCGAGGAGGCTGAATTGGACATCGCCTACGTGCCGCTCGTCCAGGCCCAGGCCGCGCACATAGCCGCCACCTGGACCATCGAGCCCACCTACCCGGGGCCGCTCGACATCGGCCTGCTGTTCGCCCTCGACGAGTTCCACGCCCTCCCGCCGAAGGTCCAGGCCGGACTACTGGACCAGTACGAGGACGAGGAGGCCGACTGGGAGGAGTACGCGCCGTTCAACGGCCTCGACCTCTACCAGGACCGCTACGACGAGATCGCCGAGAGCTGACGACACCTCGCCGCCCGGTCAGTCGCCACGGCTTCCGTGACTCGACAACGGGCACCTGACGGTCGATTCAGCCTTCCCACCGGTGGCACCAGTACCCCCGCAGGGAGCCGACGCCTCGGCTCCCTGCGGGGAGGCCGCCACCGGAGTGAGCGAGAAGTGGCACCCCCTCTCCACGACCTGGCCCAGAGGATGCTCAGCCACCGGTCCCCGGCAGTTGGGCCTTGGCCGAGAAGATAGAAGTGCTACCCCAAGCACGGCCAGCCCCCGAGGCGCCAAGGCTCCGGTCAGGGCGGATGTCGTTTCGGTGTCTTCTTCGTCTGTGGGGAACTTCTAGCGACCGCCGGTCCTTGGTGTCGTTGCCCCAACGCCAAGGCCCAGGGAGGCCCGCTTGACCCACCCCCATCAGCCCGCCGACGAACCCACCCCGTGCATCCCCGACTACCCCGTCGAGATCCCCGACCTCCTGCCCGGCCAGGTCCTCACGCGCAGCGTCCCCCACCCCGACGAACTGCGCCCCCGCGGCTTCCTCATCACCTGCGCCCACTGCCATGCCACCCGCGACTGGCTCCTCGTCGAGGTTCTTGCCAAGGTCTACGTCCGCTGCCGCTGCACACACGAATGGCTCGAACCCGACCTCGACCTGGAGACCTTTGACGGCCTTTTCGGCTACGTCGAAGCCGTCTGGAGCAGCTACGACGAGGCCGTCCGAGCGGCGGGCTTCGATGGATTCCTCGCCGGGGCAATCTGGCATTAACAGGCGGCGTTAACGTGATCGTCGTCGAAGCGCGGTGGTGCAGGGCAGGTCGGCCCTGCGCCACCGGGCTTCGGCTCAGGGCGGCGGCGGGCGCCGGTAGAGCTCGGTTTCTGCCAGGCGTACGACATCGGCCCACGAGTTCTGCAACGGGGCGAAGAGGCTCCAGTAGTTGTAGTTCTGGCGCACCACCGCGCTCACGCCCATGCTGGTCGCCGCCGGCGGGGCGGTGGACAGCACCCTTCGGGTGATGCTGCCTGCGCCGCGGCTGGCAGGCAGGATGCCGTTGGCCAGGAGCAGGGTCGCTGTGCGGATGGAGTCGAGTGTGGACGCGGGAGTAGTTCTGGCGAAGTCTCCGAAGACGAGGTCGAGCCAGGGAGCGCGTGTGAGTGCCCAGGCGAGTCGTTCGAGAGAGGTGCCGAGATCCACGGCCATGCACTCGGGCCTGTCCGCGTTCCACAGCAGCACGATGTCGCCGAGTGGCATCCCCGCATGACGGAAACGCAGGGTGATCCCTGCGACCTCCCGTCGCCGCCACACCCGGAGGTGGCCGTGGACGCTGACGTGCCGGGCGTGGAGGCCGAGCCGGGAGAGGACCGTCAGCCAGTTGTCCAGGATCAGGGCGTACTGGCTGCTGTCCTTGACCGGCTCGATGCGCGAGGTGTTGGCGAAGGACGTCAGGAACCCCTCCCGCAGACTGCCGTCGGCATTGCGCTGACCGGTGAGGCGGACCACGGGCTGGGGCAGGAATCCCCGGCGGCTGGAGCCGGGTTGACCGTCCTTGAGGAGGGGGTCGAGCGCTTGGACCGCCGAGATCGTCAGCTCGGTGTCCCTGCCCCAGCGCAGCGGGAGGCAGGCTGTACGTGGGACACCCTGCTCCGCGAAGGCCTCCCGCAGCCGGTCGAGCAGTTCGGCCCAGGACGGCTGTCGACGGGCCGGGATGTACGGCGTTCCTCGATCGGGATGGAGGGCTTCCAACTGCCTGCCGTCAGTGGTGAACTCCCAACGCGGCCCAAGGGCAGAGCGGAGCTGTCGGAGTATCAGGTCCCCTGCTGGCGAGCCGATCACGATCGTGTGGAGAGCGCCTGGAAGTGACGGCGAGGGTCGAAGCGGAGCAGCCCCAGTTCCTGGACCTCGGCATGCTTCAGCCGGGCCGCGTCCTCGATCGCGGTGGCAAGAGCGAGGGCGGCCGTCTCGTCGTCCGCTTCCGGGGAGAGGACGGCTGCTGCGCCTGTTCGCGGGCACAGCGCGGCCTGGGCGCAGGTTCCGTTACGCCAGGTCAGGGCCGCTACTGGGGTTCCCGCACGTAGCGACTCCCCGAATACGGCCGCGCCGGCCTCGACGTAGTTGCGGGCGTAGGTGTAGACGAACACCGAGGCGTCGCGGAGAGCGGCGGTCTTCGCCGGCCCGCCGAGCTCGCCCGCCCATTCCACGTGCTCTGCGGCGAAGAGGGCAGCGTGGCGTTGGACGTACGCGGTGTCGAAGACGGGGCCGACGATCCGGATTCGACGGCCGAGGAGTTGGGCTGCCCGCACCGCGAGGTGCGGTGCCTTCTCCTCGTCGACCCGTCCCAGCCAGACCAGGTCCCGGCCCGGGGCGGACGGCGGCTCTGCTTCGTTCAGGCCGCTGTGGACGGCGAGCTCTGCGATCGGTTGGTGGGTTGCGTAGCGCTCGGCCATCTCCGGCGAGTAGCAGTACAGCCGGGTGCGGTCGCCGTCGAAGGCGGTTGCCGTGTGCTGGAAGGAGGGGTTGTGCTGGAACGTGGCCACGTCGCAGTCCAGCAGTTCCCGGGTGCGGCACCATCCGGGCAGGCTCGGGTACTCGTGGCCGACGACCAGCAGGTCGTACCCGGCCGCCGCGAGCTCCTTGGCCGCCAGGGTGCCGGGAACGTTGTCCTCCAAGCGGATCGGCTTGCGCGTCCAGTCCGCTTCGAGGGATGGCAGCCAGCTCGGCCCGAGGAGGTGTACGTCGGCGCCTGCGCTTCGGGCCCCGATGGCCACGGCCCACAGCCACCGTTCGATGCCGCCGTAGGCGGCGGGGGGAAAGCTGTAGCTGCTCGGGAAGTCGCAGACGCCGACTAACACTTATGCCTCCGGTGAGCCGTCCGCCTTGATGCGGCGGAAGCCGAGGTACGGGACGAGGGCTTCCGGCAGGACGACCGAGCCGTCCTGCTGCTGGTGCTGTTCGAGGAGCGCTGCCAGGGTGCGGCCGATGGGAAGGCCCGAGCCGTTGATCGTGGCGACCGGCTGCGTCTTGCCGTCGGCACCGCGGGTGCGGATCCCGGCGCGACGCCCCTGGAAGGTCCCGAAGTCCGAGACCGAGGAGATCTCGCGGTAGGTCTGCTGGCTCGGCAGCCAGACTTCGAGGTCGTATGTCAGTTGGGCGGAGAAGCCCGTGTCGCCGGCTGCCAGCATGACCACGCGGTAGGAGAGGCCGAGTTCCTTCAGGCAGGCCTCTGCGTGCCCGACGGTCTTCTCCAGTTCGGCCCGCGACTGGTCGGCGGCACAGAGCCGGACCATCTCGACCTTGGCGAACTGGTGCTGGCGGATGAGGCCGCGGGTGTCGCGGCCGTAGGAGCCGGCCTCGGAGCGGAAGCAGGGGGTGTGCGCGGTGAGCGCCAGCGGCAGCTCGTCGGCCGGGATGATCTCGTCCGCGTAGAGGTTGGTGAGCGGCACCTCGGCGGTGGGGATCAGGAACAGCTCGCGCTCGGCCACGCCGGTCGCGAAGAGGTCCTCCTCGAACTTCGGCAGCTGCCCGGTGCCGGTCATCGTCTTGCGGGTGACCAGGAACGGTACCGAGTGCTCGACGTACCCGTGGCGGCGCGTGTGGATGTCGAGGAAGAGGGTGGCCAGCGCCCGTTCCAGGGCAGCGCCGACGCCGCGCAGGACACTGAACCGGGGACCTGACAGCTTGGTCGCGCGGGCGAAGTCGAGGATGCCCATGGCCTCGCCCAGGTCGACGTGGTCCTTGGGCTCGAACGCGAAGGCCGGCGGGTTGCCGACCCGGCGGACCTCCACGGCGAACTCCTCGGAGTTGCCGTCCGGCGCCTCGTCGGAGGGGAGGTTCGGGATGCCCAACAGGAAGTCGCGGAGTTCGGCCTGGACGCGCTCGCCCGCAGCCTCGGTCTCGCGGATCTGCTCCTTGAGCTTGCGGGCGGTCTCTTTGAGGGCGGAGGCGTCGCCGCCGGCCTTCGCCGTCTGCTGGACCTGCTGGGCGACGCTCTTGGCCTCGGAGCGGAGCTCGTCGGCAGAGTGGATGCTCTCGTTCCGTCGGGACTGGAGGTCCTCCAGGGAGGAGAGGTCCAGCGAGTAGCCGCGGCGAGCAAGTCGGCGTACGGCTTCGTCGCCCAGTTCGATCAGAGCACGGGCATCATGCATGAGGGTCCTTCTCCTCCAGCAGGGCTAGTGGATCGACGGTAGCAAGAACGGGGTCCGCCCCCGTACGCAATTCCGTCGAGTCACCCTCCGGACGCGTTACGTCACCGCCGGGACTGTCGATCTCGGTGATCAGGTCGCTGACCCATTCCTCCAGGTCAGCGTCGGCGGCAGCGAAGGGCACCAGGCAGGGGGCTTCCGGGAAGAAGACCGGCATCGCCGTGGCCGAGGGGTTGGAGCACTTCCAGTACAGGACGGAGAGCAGGAGGCCGTGCGCGACGACGCAGCGCGGGCCGGTGAGCGCGAGCGTCGCGCGCACTCCGGTGAGCATCCGGCGAATGCCTTCGTGCTGCGACTCCCGGGCGCCGTCTGGTCGTGCGCGGGGGCCGTGCTCCTGGAGCCAGCTCGCGTAGGTCAGGAACGGACCGCCTTCGAAGGTGCCGTAGTCGAGTTCGTTGAGGAGCGGTTCGACGGCCGCCGCCGTGACGGTGGTGCCGCGCAGGAGCCCACTGGTTTGCTGCGTACGGGGGAAGGCGCTCGTGACCCAGGTTCGTACGATCTCGGCCGGGAGGAGGTCGCGGGCTTCCTGGCAGGCCCGGATGCCGGTCTCGTCGAGAGGGACGGGGACAGTCGGGTCGCCGTTGACCCGGTAGCGGCTGCTGTAGGCGGTCTGCCCGTGGCGGAGCAGGTAGGTGATCAACGGGTGCTCCGTTCCGCGTGCCGTACGAGGATGCTGAGGGTGTTGGCCATCGTCGGCAGGCGGGGGTCGCCGGTCGCCTCGTAGTAGAGGAGGCCGTCCAGGGCCGCACACACGCACCAGGGAAGCAGGAGTTCCTTCGACAGTCCCGCAGCACGCACTGCGTTCCGGAACCGTTCCCCAGTGGCCTGCCCGACGCGGTAGTAGACCGTCCAGAACGCCCAGTCGAAGCAGGCGTCGCCGAGCATGGGCAGCGGGTCGATGAAGACCGGACCGCCGGTGACGGCGAACGGAACGTTCTCGCGGTAGAGATCGGCGTGGAGCACGGTGGTCCTGGCCGGGTCCTCACGCCAGCACGCCGCCCAGGGAAGCGCACGTTGAGCGAGCGCTGAGAGGCGAGTCGTCGCTGCCCGGTCACGGATGCGGGGGACGACCACGTCTGCGAGGTGGTCGCGCAGGGTGGGGAGTGCTGGGAGGCTCCCCGCTCGGCGTCCGAGCTGGTGGAGGTCGTGCAGGGCGTCGGCGACGATCCGGCTCTCGTCCGCAGGGCGGAGAGCACCACCGGGTCGGTCGCCGACCATGACGAGCGCCGCCATGGCCAACTCGTCGTCCTGGGCCCGCACCACTGCGTCGTCGTGGCGGTACCAGAGCCGGAGCGCTGCGATCTCGTGGGCGTACCGCTGCGGTTCCGGCCACGCCTTGACGGCGACCAGTCGCCCGTCGCCGGAGGCCGCAGTGGCGACCACGGAGGCATGCCCGGCGTCGTGGTAACCGAGCAGGCGCAGGCCCCATCTGGCGCTGACCGCCGCCAGACGCTCGGGGAGCGCGTCGATCCAGTCCCTTGCCCCCGGACCGTAGTGGGCCTCCAAGCGGCGGCGGGCACCCAGCGGGACCGGGGGGAAGTTGATGGCGGCGATCAACTGAGAAGCACCCCGTCGTGAATGAGTTCCGCGGTCAGCGTCGGGAAGCCAGCGAGCGCCTCGTCGATGAGGGAGTGGACCTCGTCGGCCGAGGCAGGCTCCGAGAGGCGCACGAGCGTGCGCCAGGGCTGGCCCAGCGGCTGGCCGGTGGCGCTGACGAGGTGCACCTCGGCGTATCCGCCGAAGTGCTCGTGGAGTCGTCGGGCGAGGCGCATCGCGGCAAGGTTGTAGAGCTTCCCGACGTGGTAGACGGGGTTCTTGCCGTTCGCGCCCTCCAGGTTCATCGGCCGCAGCGGGGTGATCAGGCCGTTGACCCGGTTGCCGCGACCCACGACGCCCTCGTCACCGGACTCTATGGAGCTGCCGGTGTAGGTGAGGTAGAGCTCGTCCTTCTCCGGCACGTCACGGACGTTGAGCCGGAAGCTCACCGCGGTACCGGGGAGCCGCAGGGCGGCCAGCCGGTCGCACTCGGCCAGGACGGCCCGCCGGTTGTCCAGGTAGGCCTGGCGGCTCGCGACCACAGCGGACTTCTGCGGGACACACACGATGACGTGCGCCTCGTGGCCGTCCCAGTAGCCCATGAGCTTGACGTCCGATCCGCACCACGGATGGTCGGAGGTGAAGGAGCTGGCGCCGGAGAAGTGGTCAACCAGCTCGCGGACGAAGGACTCGAACGGGGCCTCGGGGGCCCAGCCGGTACCGAGAGAGGTGTCGTTGGCGAGGAGGATCCTCCGCTCGCGCAGGTCCTCCACCGAGCGGGGAGCGAACCAGCGCGCCCGTTCCGGAGTGCCGTCGTCGGTGAGCACCGCGCCGGGGCTGGAGTTGCTGGTGATGTGGAAACGCAGGTCGAGGTGGTTGCTGATCTCGGGCAGCCGCTCGACGAAGAAGGCCCGGATGGTGTCCTCGGCCAGCTCCTCCACCGCAATCTCCTCGCCGCCGCAGGAGGAGGCCGCACGGCCGTTGATCAGGACGCGGACGGGAGCGGTCATCTTGCCGGCCCCGTAGCGGACCTCGCTTGCACCGCCGAGCAGGGCGAGCTTGTCGAAGTTGTGGTGCAGGACGGCACCGAAGCGGTCCAGGGTGTACCTGCTGTACGCCTGCGAGAGCCGCTCGGCGAGGTGGTCGGCGAGGGTGTCGGGGTGCCCGAGTCCCTTGCGCTCCACGATGGTCGTGGCATCGGGCGGCAAGCTGCCGGTCTCGATGGTCGTCCGGCTGAGGCCGCTGGTACGTGTGATCCGTTCCACGAAGTGCTCCTTGAGTCGAAGGGCATTGCGGGAGGGGCGGTGCGAGGGGCTATCGAGGGACGCCGTGGTCACGAAGCACGGCGACGAGGTGTGCGAGTTCGAGGACTGCGGCAGCGGGTGTCGGGGCGCCAGCCAGTCGGTAGAGAGCGGGAAGAGAGAGCGCGTCCATGTCGCTCTGGCGACGCCGGTCGAGCCAGCGGACGACGCGCCAGGCGAGCAGCGGTCCGGTCACCGGCAGATCGGAGAGCGACGCGCCGGGCAGCCGCCCTGGAGTGGCGCCGGCGTAGAGGAGATCTCGTACGGCGTGGAAGACGGCGTCGGCGAAGTCGCAGCCCGCAGGGCCTCGGCCGCAGGCTTCCCAGTCCACGACGTGGGTCTGTGTCCCCTGGACGAGGAGGTGCTCCGGCTTGATGTCGCCGTGCAGAAAGACGAACGGCTCCGTGTCCAGCGGCCGCAGGAGAGCCTGGAGGTCCGGCCACCACAATTCACGGCGGCATCGGGGAGAGAGGGGTGAGAGGAGGTAGTCGGAAGCAGTTTCGGGATCGGCCTCCGCGTTCGGCAGCCAGCCTTCCCCTGCTGCGGCAGGCGGCTCGACTTCGTGGAGGAGCGCCGTGAGGCCCGCGACCTGTCGGACGAACGCGGCGACAGATGCCGGGTCCTCGACAGCGCACGGAACACCGGGAACCACGCTCAGGACGACCCAGGCCGAGTTGTCCCCGGCGCCGCAGGACTGCACGACCGGAGTCGACAGGCCCCAGTCGCGGGCGACGTGGAGCGCGTGAACCTCCCGATCCCTGCGCGGGATCGGCACCACCCCGCGGTACGTCTTGAGAAGCGAGGCGCCGTCCGTCGAGCGACGGGTGACGGCGAACGGCTTGTAGACCGCAGGCCCGAACGGGCCGAACGAGTCCGGACCGTCGTCAGCCGCACGAGGACCACCGGCACAGCACGGGCTCGGCTGCCGACGCGGTCCACCGAGTACCAGAGTGGACGCCTTCGCGAGCTGCTCTCGGGTTCGATCCAGCAACGCCCTCACCTCCTGCCCGGTCTGCGAATTCGCCGTACGAGCAAGCTAGGGGCGGCGCAGAGACGGAACCCGGAAAATTCTTCCGGGGTAGGTGAACTGAGTAGCCGTCACACTGGGCACCATGAGAGGGATGAACCAGACGCTCAGCATCGGCGAACGCATCGCCTGGTACCGCCGACGCCGAGGGCTGTCCCAGGAGGTGCTCGCCGGTCTTGTCGGTCGCACCGCGGACTGGCTGAGCAAGATCGAGAACAACCGCATCGACCTCGACCGGCTCTCCACCATCAAGGCACTCGCAGACGCCCTCGACGTGCAGTTGGCCGACCTTCTCGCCGAGCCCTCCCTGCTCGAGTGGACCAGGGAAACGCACGGCCCGACCGTCATCGTGCTGCGTGACGTACTGATGGACTACCGCAACATGTCCGCACTCCTGCCGGCCTCACCGACCGGGGCCGTTGACCCGGACCTGCTGCGGTTGCGCCAGGAGGTCAGCACAGCCTGGACCGCCTACCAGGACGGCTCCTACGCCCACGCCACCAAGCTCATCCCGGCACTCGTGGGGCACGCCCAGGAGGCCGTCGGCTTCTTCGAGGGCGACGACCTCCTGCGAGCGAAGAGCCTCCTGGCCCTGACGTACCAGAGCGCGGCGATGGTGCTCACCAAGCTCGGCGAGGTCGACCTCGCCTGGCTGGCCGCAGACCGTGGGCTTGCAGCCGCGCAGGAGTCCGGGGAGCCGGTCGTCATCGGCTCGCTCTTCCGATCCGTCTCGCACTGTCTCCTGGCAAACGGCCGCTTCCAGGCAGCTCGGCAGCTGACTCACGACGCCGCCGACTACCTCGAACACGGCCTGGAGACCTCCTCACCCACTCACCTGTCCGTCTACGGCACCCTCTTCCTGGTCGGGGCAATGGCCGCCGCCCAGGACGGTGACCGGTCCTCCGCCAACGACTTCCTGCTCCGAGCCGACGTCGCAGCCCAGTGCCTGGGCCGCGACGCCAACCACCTGTGGACCGCCTTCGGCCCGACCAACGTCGCCATCCACCGCGTCGCCACCGCTCTTGAGCTCGGCGACGCGCAACTCGCGAGCACGTTGGGACCGAGGGTCGACACCACGGGGTTGCCCACCGAGCGCCGAGTACGCCACGCCATGGAGCTGGCACGTGCCGAGAGCGCCCTGAACCGTACCGACGAGGCGCTGACGCTGCTGCTGGACGCCGAGCAGCTCGCACCGGAGCAGGTCCGGTACCACCGCATCCCACGCCAGCTGGTCATGGGTTGGATACGCCACCAGCGCGGTCGACCCAGTACGGCGCTCGACAGCTTCGCCCGGCGGCTCCACCTCGTGCATTGAGGCGGTGGCCGCCACTACTCTCGACCCCATGAGCGAGACTCCGGAAGCCGAATCGGTAGCCCAACCACGCACTGCGGCAGGGGTACTCTTCTTCGACGTCGACGACCGCGTCCTCCTGGTCAAGCCGACGTACAAGCCCGGCTGGGAGATCCCCGGCGGGTACCTCCACCCCGGCGAGACCCCCACGGAGGGTGCGGCACGTGAGGTCAAGGAGGAGCTCGACATCACCCCGCCCGTCGGCCGTCTCCTCGTCGCGGACTGGGCTCCGCACGCGACCGAAGGGGACAAGCTCCTCTTCGTCTTCGACGGCGGCGTCCTGCCGGCCGAGACACGGGAGCAGATCACCGTGGACGGCGTCGAGATCAGCGAGTACGCCTACTACCCGGCCGAGCAGCTGGACGGCCTGCTGATCCCTCGCCTCGCCCGGCGCGTCCACGCCGCTGTCGAGGGCCGCAGAGGCGGGGCCACCACGTACCTCGAACATGGCCTGAGTCATCTGAGCAGTTGAAGGGGGCCGACCCCGCATCGCAAGGAGAACCGGCTGATGCGTGCTGGCGAGTAATCACTCGGCCTAGCCCTACCACCGAGCCCCTGCTGACCGAGCCTGGCTGCGAGATCCGGCTGCACGACGCCACGGTGTACGTGACCCAGTTCCGCTACGACGACGAACTCCTCACCAACCCGCACATCTGGGGCCGGCCCGCCGACGCCAACCCCTCCTGCATCTGCGCCGCCAGCCGGGCACCGAGCCCGGCTGGTTCGAACAGGTACACCCCCAGCCTCGAAGCCCTCTGGGCCACCGCCCGCCCCTGGGAGGGCACCACTACCGACAAGAACCCCAAGGAGTAGCCCGCGTGGGCAGGACCGAGTACCTCAACGACCCCACCGCACCGAAGGCGAACACCCTGATCCCCGCCAGTAACCTCCTGGTGGTGAACGACGACGGCGCCATCCTGCTGCAGCGCCGTCGCGACACTGGCCAGTGGGCTTTGCCGGGAGGAGCCCAGGACATCGGCGAGACCGCCGGCCAGTGCGCGGTGCGGGAATGCCAGGAGGAAACCGGCATCCTCGCCGAGATCACCGGCTTCCTCGGCGTCTACTCCAACCCCGCCCACATCGTCGCCTACACCGACGGCGAGATCCGCCAGCAGTACGAGAACGCCTACATCGGCCGCCCACTCAGCGGCCAGCCCACCGTCAACGACGAAGCCGACGGTGTCCGCTGGGTCCAACCAGGCGACCTCGACAGTCTCGACATTCACTCCAGCATGCGTCAGCAGATCAATGACTACCTGGCTGGCGACTACCCTTACCTCGGCTGACAAGTGGACATCCGCCTGGCCGGCGACACCCGTGCGACGGGTCGGCCGACGCGCGTGGCTGACCAGCGAGTCCAATGCCTCAGCTATCGGGCTTCGAGGAACCTCTCATCCCCGCAAAGAACTGACTCCCCCGCAGCTGGAGTGACGGAACGCAGGCATTCCAGCAGCCCAGAGGGCTAGGCTCACCGACGACGGTGTAGGCGGGCTCGTTGTGGCGAGGGTATCCGGAGGCATGGCGAACGATGGTGAATGTGCCCGAGCGGATCGGCCGGTACACCGTGGCGCGCGATTTGGGCTCTGGCGGCATGGGTGAGGTGTTCCTCGGATACTCCCCCGCCGGCGACCCGGTGGCGCTCAAGGTGATCCGCGCCGACCGCCTCGATCCGCTGACGCGGGCACGCTTCGAGAAGGAGGCACAGGTCGCCCGGACAGTAGTGGGCACCAATCGGGTGGCCCGGTTCCTGGACGCCGACCCGTATGCGGAGCGCCCATGGATGGCCATGGAGTATGTGCCCGGGAGAACCCTGCTGGCCTGCGTGGACGAGGACGGGCCGCTGGCCGCGTCCCTGGTGGCGAGCCTGGGCGCCCTGCTGGCTGAGGGGCTACAGGCGGTGCACGCCGCCGGGCTGCTGCATCGGGATCTGAAGCCGCAGAACATCATGATGGGTGAGTACGGCCCGGTAGTGATCGACTTTGGCCTGGCCGCGTTCGCCGACTCCGGCCAGGGATCGCTGTCGCACAGCGGCATGATCATCGGCACGGTGAGATGCATGCCCCCGGAGCAGGCATCTGGGCAGCCGCAGGTCACCTCCGCGGCGGATGTGTACGCGCTCGGCACCGTGCTGCTCTACGCGGCATCGGGGCGCTACCCGTACGACGGCGTCCGGTGGGAGGCCATCGCCGCTCAGGTCGTCAATCCGGAGATCGCCCCGGATCTGGCGGGGGCACCGGCCGCTCTACTGCCGCTGCTCACCGCAATGCTCGAACACGAGGCCGAATCTCGGCCCTCACTTGAGGTCGTGGCCCAGACCTGCACCGAGCTGCTGCGGAAGGCTGGACTGGCGCCCGCACAGGCACGGCGGATACTGATCGACCGCTCCTGCCGGTCAGCGTCGAACTCCGCGAACACGGATATGATCCCGGACCCCTTGTTGGAGGATCGCCTGCGGGCTCAGCCGCTGGACCTCGACGAGCAGGGCCTGGCCAGTCCGCTCAACGGCCCGCCCGGTGCCACAGCCCAGCCGGCCGAGGCCGATGTCGAGAGCCCCGCAGAAGCCGTCGACCTCGTATCGACGGCACCGGCGGAGCCGGCCGAAGGGCCAGGCATCCCCGCCCGCGTCGTCGCGCCGCGCGTGCCTGCGGCACGGCGCATCGCGCAGGAGCTTCGGACCGCGTACGCCCAGCAGTCGGCGCTGTAGGCGGTCGAGCTCCGGGTTCAGCGAAGTGCAGGCGAGTGACTGGACGCGTCCGGATGATCTGGAAAGACTGGGCATGCGCACCGCATCGTCACCCCTGAGAATGCGGCGACCGGCGGCAGCAGTGGTGAGATGTGAGCGAACGGGAGCGGCACGTGGCAGTCGAGACGGCAGCAGGCTCGGCCGAGCCGGGCCCGGAACCTGTGGCGGAGTCCGGCTGGGAGGCATGGACGCCTGAGCCCGCGACTTCGGACAACAGGCCTTCGGCAGCCTCCGGCTACGCACCCGGTGCCCAGGTGCTGGTACGCGACGAGCAGTGGCTGGTACGCAAGGTCACCGCCACCCGGCACGACGGCTGGATGGTCGAGGTAACCGGTGTGTCCTCGTTCGTCCGGGACACTGACGCCGTGTTCTACGACCGCCTGGACGTGATCCAGGTTCTCGATCCGCGCGAGACCGAGCTGGTCGCCGACGACTCGACGAACCATCGCCGGGGGCGGCTCTACCTGGAGGCGGTGGTGCGCAAATCGTTCCTACCGCAGACCGAGCACGGCCTGGCGCTGGCGGACAACTTCCTGATGGACCGACAGGTCCACCAGCTGCGCCCGGCCGAGCTGGCTCTGTCGATGGCCAACCCGCAGCCGCGGCTGCTGATCGCCGATGTGGTGGGGCTGGGCAAGACGTTGGAGATCGGGGTGCTGCTGGCGGAGTTGATCCGGCGTGGGCGGGGGGAACGCATCCTGGTGGTCACCCCGCAGCACGTACTGGAGCAGTTCCAGCGCGAGCTGTGGACGCGGTTCGCGATTCCCCTGGTGCGCCTGGACTCGACCGGCATCCAGCGGGTCCAGCGGGAGATCCCCGCCGGGCGCAACCCGTTCGCGTACTTCAAGCGGGTGATCGTCTCGGTGGATACCCTGAAGAACAAGGACCTGTACGGACACCATCTGGAGAACACCGAGTGGGACGCCGTCGTCATCGACGAGTCCCACAACCTGATCGCCCGGGGTTCGGACCGCAATGAGCTGGCCCGGGTGCTCGCGCCACGCACTGACGCGCTGGTGCTGGCGTCCGCGACCCCGCACAACGGTGACGCCAAGTCCTTCGCCGAGCTGATCCGGCTGCTTGACCCGGCCGCCATCGCCGACCCGAGCCGCTACGAGGTGGCCGACCTGGACCACCTCTACATCCGCCGGACCAAGACCACCCCGGAGGTCCGCGACTCCCTCAAAGGCGCCTGGGCCGACCGGGGCCCCTCCCGGCCGCTCCGCGCCCCGGCCACGGAGAAGGAGCTGGCGGTCCTCGAGGAGTTGGCCGCCCGCTGGATCCCCCGCGACCCGCAGGCAAGCTCGGTCAGCAGCCACCAACTGTTCCCCTACACCCTGCTCAAGTCGTTCCTGTCCTCGCACAAGGCCCTCGCCGATACGGTCTCCACCCGGACCAAGACCCTTCTGGACCGCGCGAAGCGCGAAGGCCGCGAGGAGCCGCGCTCGGTCGTCGAGCGCGAGGCCCTGGCCGACCTGGCCGCCCTCACCGCGCAGATCACCGACGCGGACTCGGCGAAATTCGCCGCCCTCGTCGCCGAGCTGCGGCGCCTGGGCGTCGGACCGGGGTCGGACACGCGCGTGGTGGTGTTCTCCGAGCGAATCCCCACCTTGAAGTGGCTGGCCGCCACTGTCCCGGCCGCCCTCGGCTTCCCGCTGGGCCCGATCACCGACGAGCGCAAGCCCTGGCTGGCCTTTGGCACCAAGGGTGGCGCGGTGCAGGTGATGCACGGCGAGGCCAGTAGCGACCAGGAGCAGATGGACATCGTCGAGAAGTTCGGGCTGCGCGACGACCCGGTCCGCATCCTGTTCACCGGCGACGTCGCCTCCGAGGGCGTCAACCTGCACCAGCAGTGCCACCTGCTGATCCACTACGACCTGCCCTGGTCGCTGATCCGGATCGAGCAGCGCAACGGCCGCATCGACCGCTACGGCCAGGAGCACCCCCCGCAGTTCCGCGCTCTGGTGCTCACCAGCGATCTGGACTGGCGCACCGACGAACGCACCGGCGAACCGCGCACCCTGGACGACCGCCTGGTCGGCGAGAAGCTGCTGGCCCGCGAGGACGAGGCACACAAGATCGAAGGCTCGGCGGAGGCCGTGACCGGCCTGTACCGCGCGAGCGAGGAGGAGACCCGGCTGACGAAGGATCTGCTGGCCGACCGGACCGTGGAGGAGTCCATCAAGGACTCGCGCCAGTCCGGCGCCGGATTCCTGGCTGGCCTCCTCGGCCAGGTCGGGGCCACCCCGCAGCACCGCGAGGTGCCGCGCGCGGTCGTGCCCAGGCTCTTCGATTCCACCGCCGCCTATGTGGACGAGGCACTGCGCCAGGTCTACCGGGGCAACCCCGAGGATGCGCTGACCCTGCGCCGCGAGGACGACGGCACGATCGCCTTCGAGCCGCCGAGGGACCTGCAGTACCGGTTCAGGTCCCTGCCCAAGGACTACCTGGACGAGCAGAACATCCTGCCCTCCCGCAAGGAGCCCGGCCGACTGCGGGTGACCTTCGACCAGGGGCTGGCGGAGAAGCGGCTCAAGGCGGCGCGGGACTCCTCCACCTCGCAGTGGCCCAATGTCTCCTACCTCACCGACATCCATCCGGTGCTGGACTGGCTCACCGACAAGGTGCTGGTCGAGATCGGCCGCCACCAGGCCCCCGTGCTGGCCGCAACCGTCCCGGCCCCGGTCTTCCTGATCCAGGGCATCTACTCCAACGCGCTCGGCCGACCCACGGTGACGGAGTGGATGGCGGTCACCCTCGGCCACGGAGTCAACCCTGGCCATGGAGAGCACGGCGAGGCGGAGGTCGTCCCCATGGACGAGGCGTTCCTCGGGCGGGCGGGAGTAGGACCGGCCATGCCGGGACGCTCCGTTCCCTACGACCTCGCGGGGCTCCAGGCGGCAGTCCCGGCCGCGGTAGACGCTGCCACCCGCTATCTGCAGGGACGGGAGGAGGCATACCGCGAGCAGATCGCCGCGACCCTCGAACCGTACCGAAAGCGGGTCATCAGTTGGCAGCAGGAAGCCCTGTTCGCGGGCACCCGCCCCGACAAGCAGCGGGTACAGGAGACTGCCGGAACCCGCTTCGGCCTGGTGCGGCAACTGGAGACGGTGGGCGCGCCGATGCTGCGCCTGCTGGCCGTCCTCGAACCCAACGACCGGAACAGCAGCAACGAAGGAGACAGCAAGCGATGAGCGGCGACATCAACTCCTTCAACAACCGCGGCGAGTACTTCTCCGCCCACTACTTCGCCGAGCAGCTCGACCCAGACCTGAAGAGGGGCCTGTTCAGCACCTGGGCGGACCGCGAGGGCGACCAGCTCGACAGCCGACCCACCGCCCGCGAGCAGGTCCGTGCGCTGCGCGCGGTCTACCTGGCCGAGGATGTCCGCAGCTACTTCGCCGGCGCCGATCGTGAGGACGCCGACCGGACAGAGCCCCTGAGGACCTATCAGAACCCCGACTGGTGCAAACGGCTGACGGAATGGCACCAGCAGGTCCTACGCGCGCTCGGCTTCACCGACGGCGCCCCTGGCGAGATCACCGTGCACCGCGCCGGGCGCGAGCACCACGTGCAGGTTGCCTACAGCGGCGCGGGCATCGTCGCCCTGGACTGCGGCTGGGCACCCGACAACGACTCCGCCCTGGCCGCCGACGGTCCCGGCCGCCTGCTGACCCCGCTTCGGGTCAGCGCAAGCGAGAACTACGAGACCGGCAGCGCACTGGCCTCCTGGCTGTTCCACAGCGCGCTGGATACGGCCGAGGGTGCACCGCCACGCTTCGTGCTGCTGCTCATGGGCGGCGTCATCGTCCTCGCCGACCGGAACACCTGGGGCGAGGGCCGCTACCTGTCCGCCAGCCTGGACACCGCGCTGGAACGGAACGACCGCCGCCAGGGCGGGGAGCTGGCACAACTCGCCGCACTGTTCAGCGCCGACATGCTGCGACCCGGCGACAACGGCCAGGGGCCGCTGATCGACACGCTGCTGAAGGCCTCCTCCGACAACGCGGTCGGCGTCAGCGGGGAACTTCGGCACGGGCTGCAGCGATCGGTGGAGGTCATCGCCAACGAGGTGCTGGGACGGCTGTATGCGGGCGGCCTGACAGTCGCCGACGTCGAGGACGGCGGCGAACCGTTCGCCAAGCAGCTCACCCGCGAGTCCCTGCGCTACCTGTACCGCATCCTGTTCCTGCTCTACGCCGAGGCCCGCCCCGAGCTGGGCATCCTGCCCGCCGACGACGGCAGCTACGAGGCCGGGTACTCCATGGCCCGGCTGCGGGAACTCGTCGAGCGGGACGAGCAGCTGGCCGAGGAGGCCACCCAGAACGGCTTCCACCTGTACGAGTCGCTGGACGTCCTGTTCTCGAAGGTCAACTTCGGGCACCGGCCCTACGGCAGCGAGCCGGACGACGACCAGCCCGGTGACGACGAGGAAGCGCGTGCGGTGAAGGCCGCACGGAGGAGTGAGGACCGGGGGTTGCGATTCGAGCCGCTGCGCAGCGAGCTGTTCGAGCCCAAGTCGATCCGCCTGATCGGGCGCGGGGTGATCGATCCCCGTACGGATGACGACGAACCCGGGTGGCTGGACCTGCGGCTGCGCAACGTCGCGCTGCACGAGGTACTGCGGCTGCTGACGATGAAGAAGGCTGGCCGAAAGGGCGAGCGGGGCGGTTTCATCTCCTACCGCAACCTGGGGATCAACCAGCTCGGCGCGGTGTACGAGGGCCTGATGTCCTACACCGGCTTCATCGCGGACAAGCCGCTCAACGAGGTCGCCAAGGGCGGCGACCCCAAGGACGGTTCCTGGATGATCCCGGTCGACCAGGCCGACCAGTACCCAGACACGGTCTTCGTCCAGTACGGCGAGGACGACGCACGCAGGGGCCTGCGCGGGCGCAAGCGCTACGAGGCCGGCTCGTTCGTCTACCGGCTGGCGGGCCGCGACCGGCAGACCTCGGCGTCGTACTACACGCCGGAGTCGCTGACCAAGGTGACGGTCGAGCTGACGCTGCAACACCGTCTCGACCAGACCCGAGACAGCGAAGGCAATGTCATCCGCACGCGGGCAGCCGAGCTGCTGAAGTACAAGATCTGCGAGCCGGCGCTGGGGTCAGGGGCGTTCCTCAACGAGGCGATCAACCAGGTCGCGGCGGAGTACCTGAAGCGCCGCCAGGAGGAGCTGGGGCGCTCCATCCCGACCTCGGACGCCCTGACCGAGCTGCAGAAGGCGAAGGCGTATGTCGCCCTGCACAACGCCTACGGCGTCGACCTCAACGCGACCGGCGTCGAGCTCGCAGAAGTCTCACTGTGGCTCAACACCATGCACCCCGGCATGCGCGCGCCCTGGTTCGGCTTGCACTTGCGACGCGGGAACTCGCTCATCGGCGGACGGCGGGCCGTGTACTCGGCGGAAGACGCCGGGGGCAAGGAGTGGGCCAAGGCGAAGGGCACGCTTACCCCGACCGAGCTGCCGTTCCTCGACGCTGACGGCGAGCGGCAGGTGCTGCCCGACGGGGCGGTGCACCAGTTCCTGCTCCCGGCGACCGGGTGGGGGGCGGTCGCGGGCGAGAAGGAAGCGAAAGCTCTCGCACCGGTAGCGGCCAAGCAGCTCGCGGACTGGAAGAAGGGCATTCTCAAGCCACCGGCAGTGAAGGCCCCGCGCGGACAGTTGTCGCAGTTGGCCCGGTTGCAGGCAGTAGCACGGCGGGCAGAGTTCCTGTGGGGGCTGGTCGTGCGACGGATGGAGATCTCCGAGCGGGAGATCTCCCGGCAGATCGCCGTGTGGGGAGCGGGGACCGACGACCCGGAGTACGCCTTCCTTGCCCGGCCGGAGACCGTAGTCGACAAGGAGAAGGTCTACGCGGACCTGTTCGAATCGGTGGGGACGCCGTACTGGCGGCTCAAGACCGTCATGGACGTGTGGTGCGCGCTGTGGTTCTGGCCGCTGGAGGCGGCGGGGCAACTGGACGGCAGCGAACTCGTCCCGGAGTCCGAGACACATGCGGAGCTCGGGATGGGCAGCCCGCTGGGGCTGCCGGTCGTGGTGGGCACCGAGCGTGTCCCCGAACCCGCGACACCCGCTCTCTCGGCACCGCTGGTCTATGAACGCGCCTCCTTGTTCGACACCGAGGAGGACCAGCCCGAGACGGTCACCGTCACCCAACGCCGAGCCCCCACCGCCGGTAGACCGAAGCCCAGCGCGACCCGGCGCAGCAGCATCCCGCTGCGCGACTTCGCCGACTGGCTCGACTTCGCCGAAGCCGTCCTCGGGACGGTGGACGTGCCGGTGGGGACCATCGCCGACAGCTTCGACTCGCTGGAGGCGATCGAGCGGTACGAGGACGAGCTGCCCGAGTGGATGGGCATGGACTCCGAGAACCGCCTCAAGGAGCGCTTCGGCTGGCTGGATACGGCGGAGGACATCGCAAAGGAGCAGGGCTTCCTGCACTGGGAGCTGGACTTCGGCCTGGTCTTCGCCCGGGGCGGCGGATTCGACCTGCAGGTGGGGAACCCGCCTTGGGTCCAGCCGAACTGGAACGAAACGCTCGAATTCGCTGAATTCGACCCATGGTTTGGCATCTCTACCAGCCTTCCGTTGACGGAAAGAGAGGCCCACCGAAGTATCACCCTCTCATCTCCTCCTTCAAAATCGGCAATTCGGGCAAGGCTGTCAAATTATTCTGGCATCCATGGCTTTCTGACTGCTATGGCGAATTATCCAGATATCGACAGCGACCAAACCGACCTGTATCTCGGTTTCATGTGCAGAACTTGGGCAAATTCTCATCATATGGGAATTTCTGGACTGGTCCATTCCGAGTCCCACCTCACAAGCGTCGAACTCAAGTCAATCAGATCCGCGTCACTCGCCAGGCTCCGATTTCACTGTCATTTCATCAATGGTGGGAAATGGGCTTTCCCTGACCCCGTGGGGCATACTACGCAATTTGGGGCTCATATCTACGGAGCCCCTAGAGCCATCAAATTTCTTCAATTGGGAAATCTCTACCACTCATCCGTCGTAATGGGCTCACTCCAGCATGACGGATTCGGAGAAATTCCAGGAACGAAGACCGGAGGTGGGTTTGATCTTCGCCCGCATGCCCGTCGTGTGATCCAAGTTGACGAGGCGCGCCTACTGAAATGGCAAAGTATTTCGGGGCAAACTGGCGAGCCAATCAATCAAACGGTTATCTTTACCCCAGTGACCGACATCGAAGAACTGGCCATGGATTCATTGGGTAATTTTCCGCTACGTCTTGGCAAAATCAACCTAGTCAGCACCGGATTCAATGAGACCACCGCCCAAAACCAGAGAAATATCCAGAAAGGCTTCACGCAGGCCAGTTCCTGGGATGAAGTGATCTTGAGTGGCCCGCACATCTCGCCTGGGACCCCTATTACCAAGCAGGCCCCCGATCTCAGCAGTCATGGGAAGCCAGTGGATCTGACGCAGCTGCCCTCCGAATTCATTCCTGCTACCAATTTCTCTCGACTTTCATCGCCAGATGAATACCGCAAAGCGCAGAAGACTTGGAACGGAGTTCCTTACTCCAGCTATGGTCGCATTTCTTGGCGTAAAATGATGACCTTTGACATGGAGCGATGCTTCAATGTTGCACTAATTCCGCCTGGGCCGACTCATGTAGATGGCCTCTATTCAATGTCGAGAGGAGATTCATTCCTCGATGCGCTAACTGCAGGCTTCTGGAGTTCAATTCCAATTGAATACATGGTCCGCCTAATTGGAAAGAAAAACCTTCACGAGCAAGATATCCGCCGCCTCCCCATCCCCATTCGTGAGCATCCACTCTCTCAAGCGCTCGCCATTCGATCCCTGCGCATGAACTGCCTAACTTCTGCGTATTCAGATTTCTGGAATTCGATCCTCCGTCCCGCTTCAAGCGAAAACGAAGACTGGGCAAATGATTGGCCTGGCCTTCCATCTCTTGCCGTCAATTCATCGAACTGGACCACGGATGTTCCACTGCGCAGTGACTTCGCACGCCGGGCAGCCCTAGTCGAAATCGATGCTCTGGTCGCAACCTGGATCGGAATGGATATTGATTCGCTGTGCAGCATTTATCGGGATAGGTTCCCTCTGCTCAGGGAGCGCGAAGAGAGAATGTGGTTCGATATCCAAGGGAGAAGAATTGCAGGCGACAGTCGAGTTTTCGGCCATGGGCAAACACGGCTCCATTACGAAAACCTCCAGATTCACCTCTCCGACCCCACCGTCCCACCCCCCGACGGCTACACCGCCCCCTTCTACAAGGCTGACCGTGAAGCGGAGATGCGTGCCGCCCACGCCGTCTTCCAGGCCCGGCTGGACGCCGCCATCGCCTCCGGCGAGTGGACGCCGCCTGCCGCCGCGACCCCGGCTACGGTGACGCCATGACAGACCGTCGGCTACTCCACCTCGACGTCGAGAACTTCCGCAGCCTGCGCGACGTCTCCCTCCCCCTCGGTGACCTGACCGTCCTCGTCGGCTCCAATGGCGTGGGCAAGTCCAATGTCCTCAAGGTGTTCTCATTCCTCGCGGACATCATCCGCAACGACCTCTCTCCCGCTCTCGACGTCCGGGGCGGGTTCGACGAGGTCGCGTTCTGGGGCGGCAGCAAGCCGCCGACCCTCCTCCGCATCGGGCTCCAGGCCACCTGGACCTCGAACGCCAGCGTGAAGGCGCCCGACGAGTATCAGCTCAGCATCAAGCGCACCGCCGACCAGCGCGAGCCCAGCGGCTACCGGCTCTCCCGCCAGGAGTCCTTCACCTTCAAACGGACCAAGGGCCGGGGCCGTCGTATCAGGATCAGCGGCGAAAACGCCATGGTCACCGACACCGAGCTCAACTCCACCACCCAGAGCATCGAGGACTCCGGTGAGCGCCGCAGCATCGGCATCCGCAAGCTGAGCAGCGGCCTGTCGACTCTGCCCCGGCTGGCCCGGTCCGAGGGCGGGGCCGAGCTGGGCACGGTCGCCGACCACCTCTCCTCCTTCCGCGTCTTCGACGTGGACGTCGTCGCCGCCAGGCTCCCGGTCCGTGAATCAGGGCACGGCTTTGCGCAGCTCAGCCAGGACGCGGGCAATCTCGCGGACTTCATGATGATGCTCCAGCAGTACCACCCGGACTCGTGGGCGCAACTGGTCGAGGACGCCAAGGCGGTTCTCCCCGGCCTTCAGGACATCGTGTTCGCCAGCCAGGGCGGGGCATCCCGCGATGTCACCATCGAGCTGCAGGAGACGGGCCTGCGGCGACTGACCCCGCTTGCTGACGCCTCCTTCGGCACTGTGCGCCTCCTCGGCCTGCTCGCGCTCTTTCACGACCCCGACCCACCCGCTCTCACCTGCATCGAGGAGATCGACCACGGCCTGCACCCGCAGGCCTTGGAGCTCCTGGTCGAGCGCCTGCGTGAGGCCACGAGCCGCAGTCAGTACATCGTGGCCACGCACTCCCCGGCCCTGGTCGACCGGCTTCGCCCGGAGGAGTTCGTCGTCTGCGAGCGCGACGAGCGCGGTGCCTCCCTCATCCCGGCCATCGACACAGAGCGGGTCCGCCGCATCGTCGCCGCCAGCGAGGGCCTGCCGCTGGGCGAGCTGTGGTTCGCCGGTGCGCTGGGCGGCAGCCTGTGAGCCCGGCACGGCCCAGGTCCGCCAAGGCCGTCCGATCGCCAATTGTCGCCGTGGCCGGCGAGAGCAAAAACGATCGGGCTGTCGTCGCTACGCTGCTCACCGCGCTGCTCCCCGGCCAGCCGAAGATCGCCCCCATCAACGGCGACGTCAGTCTCCGCGACGCGACCGCCGACAACCTGATTCTGCGGGTCCGCAAGCTCATGCAGTTCGCCAAGGCGATCGCGGCGAAGGAGGACCGCCCCCTCGGCGGCCTGGTCGTCCACTTCGACATGGATGCCCCGACCGACAGCCGCTACACCGTCGTCCGGACCCGCGTGAGCGATGAACTCCGTAAGCAGGGCCCACCGCATACCGCACTCGCGCTCGCCGCCGAGGAGACCGAGGCCTGGCTGTTGCTCTTCCCTTCAGCCTTCCCCCGGGTGCACTCCTCCTGGAGCATCCCCAAACAGCTCGTGTCCCGCGACCACGGCCGGACCAGGGACCCGAAGGAGGTCCTGCAGCGCGGCCTCGGCAAGCCCGTCTACCGCGAGGACGACAGCCCCGCCGTCATGCGGGCCGCCCTGGACCTCGCCGCCGCTCCGCACAACCCCACCGGCACGAACCGCTCCTACAGCGACTTCCTCGACGACGTGACTGCCTGGTCCTGACGCCGGATCAGTCGTGTATGGAGTCAAGGCTGCTGCTACCCGGAACTCCCCGGCTACCATTTCTCCAAGGGGGAGTGCTCACCGCCCCGCCGTTCTTCGCACCGGGGGCTCGTTTGATGGACCATCGACTCCGCTTCGCGCCTGAGATCCTGGCCCGGCTGGGCGAGGAGCTGGTCCCGCACCCAGATCTGGGGATCATGGAGCTGGTCCGCAATGCTTATGACGCGGACGCGACGCTCTGCCGCATCAAGCTCAGCGGCGCGAGGAAGGTCGGCGGCACGTTGACAGTGTCGGACGACGGCGACGGAATGACGGAGGCCGAGCTCGCATCGGGGTTCCTTCTGATCGGCAGATCCGGTAAGTCGTCAGCTACCCACTCGCGCCTGAAGCGGCGCAAGGTCGGCGAGAAGGGCCTGGGCCGGCTGGCCGCCCTTCGGCTCGGCACCAAGGTGACGGTGACTACGCGGTCGCGTGAAGAGCCTGGGATCGAGCATGTCCTCAGCATCGACTGGAATCGGATAGACGCCTCGCAGGCTGTCGACGACGTCCCATTGAGGATAGTGACGCGAGCGTTCGACGCAACGACCTCTGACGGACCGGCCGAGTGGGAGCAGGGCACCACTGTTACCGTCACAGGGCTGCGACAGAGCATCTCCGCAGAGGCGGGGGAACGGCTGGCCAGATCACTGCTCCTGCTGAGCGGCCCCTTTGCCGACAGCACCGCCTTCACCGTGGAATGTGACACCCCTGAGTACACCGGGCTCTCGAAGTTGGTGAACTCCAAGCTGCTCCGGCACCACGAATACCGGCTCGTAGCAGTGCTGGACGGTGAAGGACAGGCCTCCGCCACGCTCTACAACTGGCGTGGCGAGGCGGAGTTCACGGGCGGCCACGTGGAGGTAGGCCATCGTCGGGGGACACGGCGCAAGAAGGATGGAGATCCACCGCTGGCCTTTGTGGCACCTGAGGCGACATTCGAACTCTGGATGTTCAACCTCAACCCCTCAGCAGCCAAGAAGGAGCTGCGGTTGGCTGAGCAGCCGACACAGGCCATTCGTAAGTGGCTGCGCCACGTCGGCGGGATTCACCTGTATCACCGGGAGCTGCGGGTGCAGCCGTACGGTGACCAGGGGAACGACTGGCTGGACATCAACCTCCGCCGGACCGGAAGTCCCGAGAAGCGACCCTCGACAGCTACTTCCCTGGGACGGCTCCTGGTGGAGGATCCCGAGGATGTGCTCCGCCCGAAGACCGACCGCAGCGGCTTCGTCGAGACCTTCGAGTTCAGCCAGCTGCAGGAGTTCGCCAAGAGCGCCATGGACTGGGCCGCGGATCAGCGGCTTGAGCAGCGCGAACAGGGCCGCGTCGGTGCTTCGGTCAAGGCCCATGACCAGGCTGAGGAAGCCGATATCCAGTTCCGGCGAATCCTGGCTGCCATCGCGCCGCCCGACGCCGGAATGCTCCCCTTCGACGCCCCCAGCGACCCGGCCACTCTGCAGTCGCTGGCCGACAGTGCGACCAAAGTGGTCAGCATTCAGAAGCAGGAGATCGAAGCCCTCCGGGACGACCTGTTGCTCTACCGTTCCCTGGCCACGGTGGGAACCAGCACGGCGGTCTTCGCCCACGAAGCTCTCCGTCCTGCGGCGAGGATCGCGAACAGCGTGAAGACCCTCCGGCGCAGGATCAAGTCCTTGGTGAGCCCAGAAGGCTACAAAAGGGACTTCGAGGATGCGATTGAGACCTCTATCGACAGTGCGGTGACACTGGAGACGTTCTCCCAACTCCCGCTCAGCCTGCTTGAGAAGAACAAGCGCGAGGTGGGTGACATCGACTTCGATGCCACCTGCCGATCCGTCGTACGACTCTTCAAGCGGTATCTCGACGAGCGAAGCATCCAGGTGGACTTCGACCTGGACGCTGAGGGCGCGACTGTGCACACCACCATCGCCGACATCGAGTCCATCCTGTCCAATCTGCTGGCCAATGCGGCTCATGCGTTCACGCGCACGGATGTGCCGATGGGGTCCGAGCGAACCATCCGCATCAGAACCCGCCTGGTGGAGCGGGACGATGCGCTGGGCCAGGACATTGCGCTGGTGGTCGACGACTCGGGGCCCGGCATCGTGGGCATCTCGCTCAAATCGATCTGGCTTCCCGGCAAGACGACCTTCGACAACGGGACCGGTCTCGGGCTGACAATTGTCCGCGATATCGTCGGTGACCTGAGGGGTACACAGGAAGCCCGTGCACAGGGCGAGTTGGGTGGGGCGCGTATGCTGGTCCAACTACCGGCCCGCACCTTGGGCGGCGACGGTTCGGGCGGTCCGGGCGAAGGGGACTGGTAGGAAGTGCTGACACTGCCCAGGGGGGCGTCGATCGTCATCGCCGATGATGATCGACGGGATGCCATGACTGCGGGGCACCGGCTGCAGGACGCTGGCTACGACACCACTCTCATCACTGAGTTCGACCCGTTGATGGATGCGGATGCCTTCTTGGCGTCACTCGCAGGGAAGTATGACGCCCTGATCTGCGACTATCTGCTGAGCAGCCACGGGCGCGTCGGGTTCACGGGCGCCGAGGTGGTCAGCAAGGCCAACCTGCGCAGTGGTGCGCCGCTGCCGTCAGTACTGATCAGCAGCCACATCAAGCCTGGCCAGCAGGGGGCGATCAGCCGCTGGCGCAAGGGCATCCCGCAGGTGGTCGCCAAGGCCGATCTCGACGAGGAGATCCTGCCCGCCATCGGCTACACACTGGCCGAACTGAAGGGCAGCTATACCCGTGAACGCAGGGCCTTCCCCACACCCATCGAGGTGCTCGAGGTAGTAGCCAAGGGGGAAGCGCGCCGGGCGCGCGTGGTCGTGGTCGGCTGGAACATCCACGCCCCCGTCTGGATGCCGCTCGACCCGATCCTTGAGGAGACCGGACTGCGCCCCGAGAGTCTGGTGGGTCAGTGGCTGGAGGCCGACGTCAACTGCTATGCAAGCAAGGCCGAGGATCTCTACTACGGCAACATCATCCTCTCACCCGACTTTCCGCAGACGGGGATGCCGGCGTGAGCGACGATGAACTCGGCATCACCATCCTCGACGTCGGCCACGGCAACTCCGCCCTGATCCATGACGGGCCTCTGTGCGCAGTGGTCGACGCCGCGCCGCCGGTCACGCTCAAGGAGGAGCTCGAACGGCGTGGCATCACGAGGATCGAGCATCTTGTCCTCTCCCACTCGGACGAGGACCATGTGGGCGGGTCGCCTACTCTGCTTCTCGACGACGCCCACACCGTCGGCACCGTCTGGCTCAATCCGGACTGGGGCAAGGACACCGTAATCTGGCGGCGCGTGCTCGCCGCTGTCAAGACCCGGAAGCGGCACGGTGGACTGGACCGCCAGCAGATGATCACCACGGAATCCGGCGCGGAACTGCGCTGCGGCCGGGCACACCTTGAGGTGGTTCACCCCGATGTGACGATGGTAGGAGGCGGCGATGCCGTCCGCCCCGACGAGCACGGCCCGCTGGACAGCAACTCCATGTCCGTGGTGATCCGCGTCCACCTGGACGGTCAGCCGGTCGCCCTGCTCGCGGCCGACGTCGATGCGGCCGGACTCGGCCACATCATCGACTCGAAGCAGGATCTGACCGCGCCGGTCCTGGTGTTCCCGCACCACGGTGGGCTGCCCGGGAACTCGCATGCGCCACGGGAGTTCGCCCGATCCCTGACGGAGCTTGTCGCACCGTCGCTCGTGGTGTTCTCCAGCGGGAGCAGGCTGCGTCCCCGCAATCCGAACAGCGAGATCATGGCCGGCGTCCGGTCGGCAGCGCCGACGGCGCACATCGCCTGCACTCAGCTGTCTGTGCACTGCCACGACAGGGATCTCCAGGTCTCTGACCACCACCTCGCCGATCGGCCCGCCTACGGTCGCGCACGCGGCCGCTGCTGCGCTGGAACGATCGCCGTCACGGCTGTCAACGGCGTCCTGCACTTCGACCCACCGCTCGAGAACCATCGCGACTTCGTCCTTTCCCTGGTCCCGGTGGGCAGTCCGCTGTGCCGTGCCGTCCTGCCGCTGCCACGCCAGCGGTCCAGCACCGCAGTGGCGTCGGCTCCGGGCTGATTCGGGCGGGATGGCGGATCGGCTGTCACCAGCCGTCGTCCTGCTGCAGAATGCTGTTGACCTTGGAGCGTTGAAGCACACTGATCCCCGGACCTTCGCCTCCCGGATCACAAGAGGGGGAGCGCTGTGGGAGCTGTGCCGTACGACACCTACGCCCGTCAGCTGGGACAGTTGGTCACCGAGGCCTCGAGCGGCCGCTGGGAGCGGCTCGCCGACGACGTCCATGCCGCGCTCAACGGACAGGCCGCGTCACAACTGCGGTCGCTGGTGCCCCGGCAGGTCCGCCGGGAGACCGGTTCCTTCTTCACCACCGGGCCGGTCCGGAACTCCTTCGAGCACCTGCTTCCGCCGGTGCCGGCCCAGGCAGACGCGCCGACCTACTGGGACCCGACCTGCGGGGCGGGCGACTTGCTCCTGGCCGCCACGGCCAAACTGCCGCTGGCGGCGACCCCCGCCAGGTCCCTGGCCCTCTGGAACCGTCGGCTGCGCGGCCACGATCTGCAGGAGTCCTATGTCACGGCAGCCCGGATGCGGCTGGTTCTGGCCCTGTTGGAACGCCACCGGCTGGCCGGCAGCGACGAACCCCTGGCGGCGGACCGGGTGGCCGGCGCTCTTCCGCTGCTCCAGGTCGGGGACGGGCTGCAGCAGCTGCACTCCCTCGGAAGGCCCGCCAGATTCGGCGGGAGCCTCCTGCTGAACCCGCCCTACGGCATGGCGGAGGCCGGACCCGCCTGCACCTGGTCGTCCGGCAGCACCTCTCTGGCGGCGACCTTCACGGCGGCGGCGGCAGCAGCCCTGCGCGACGGCAGCAGGCTCACCGCCGTCCTGCCCGACGTCCTGCGCAGCGGCAGCAGGTACCGCGCCTGGCGTGAACAGCTGACCGGGCTCCTGGACGTGCATGAGGTCAAGCCGCACGGGATGTTCGACATTCACACCGACGTCGACGTCTTCCTGCTCTCCGCAGTGCGCCGCAGGGGAGGGCCTGTGCGGTCGTTCTCCTGGTGGCCTGAACCGGAGGCCGCCGAGGGACAGACATTGAATGACCTCTTCGAGGTCCGGGTCGGGCCGGTCGTGGACAATCGCGATCCCAGGACAGGCCCCGAGGCACCGTACCTGACTGCTCGTGACCTCCCGGCGGGCGGCGAGATGGGTCTGCCGCAGCGCACCCGCAACTACCCTAAGCGGCTGATCGCCCCGCCCTTCGTGGTGCTGCGCCGGACCTCACGTCCCGGCCAGGGGAGCAAGGGCGCGAGCCGGGGCGCCGGCGTCCTCGTCGTGGGTGACAGGCCTGTCGCTGTGGACAATCACCTGATCGTGGCAAGCCCGCGGGCGGCGGGTGTCGATCGCTGCCGCGCGCTGCTCAAGGTGCTGGAGCAGCCCGAGATCGCGCTATGGCTGGACGAGCGCATTCGCTGCCGGCATCTCACGGTCACGGCAGTCAGGGATCTGCCGTGGAACGGCACAGATCATCTGGCCTCGATGTCTTCACCTCCACCTCATGCGAAGGCTCAGTAGGGTGGTCTGGGGCCCAGGGAAGGCCTCCCGGGCCGCTTCACTGATGAGTCCGACCGTCGTCAAGCAGGAGGGTTCCGTCCGGTGAGGCCGACGTTGGAGGCGCGGGGGCTCAAGGAGAGCCTGCTGCAGTACCTGTCCACGACCTATGCGCTGACCGACGAGGGCGCGCGTGAGGAGCTGCACCGGTTCCTGGGGGACGAGATCTCGGGGATGTTCCGGGGGCCGTTCCTGCGGATAAGGACGCCGTTCACCCGTGCGGACCCGTCCTGGCGGGCATCCCTGGACTGGGCTCCGGAGGGCTTCGCCCCGTACGCGCACCAGGCTGCCGCCTTCGCCCGGCTGTCCTCCTACCGTCATGAACCGCAGCCGACGATGGTCACCACCGGCACCGGCTCCGGCAAGACGGAGTCGTTCCTGCTGCCGATCCTGGACCACTGCCGCCGCGAACGGACTGCCGGGCTGTCCGGGGTCAAGGCAGTGCTGCTGTATCCGATGAATGCGCTGGCGACCGACCAGGCGATCCGGATTAATGACTACCTGACACAAAATCAGGCACTTGCTCGGGTGTCGGCCGGCCTCTACATCGGCGATGTGGCAGCGACCCGCTATGAGCGGGTGGCGACCAGTCGTTCGGAGATGCAGGCCGCGCCGCCCGACATTCTGATCACCAACTACAAGATGCTCGACCTCCTACTACAGCGCCCCGCGGACGCGGAGCTCTGGCGCGGCGAGTCGCTCCGCTACATCGTGGTGGACGAGTTCCACACCTACGACGGCGCGCAGGGCACGGACGTGGCGATGCTGCTGCGCCGGCTAGCGTCCGTCGTCGGAGCCTCGCAGCCAGGGCGTCCATTGGGCTCGATCTGCCCGGTTGCGACCTCGGCGACCCTGGCCTCCGGAACAGACGGCGACGGCACCCGGGACCTCCTGGAGGTCGCCACCCAGGTCTTCGGGACGCCGTTCACCGCCGATGCGGTGATCGGAGAGCGGCGGCAGGAGGTCGCCGAGTTCATCCGCCCCACCGAGCTGGACGGCAGATTGCCGCTCCCCTCCCCTGAGGAGTTGGCTGCGCTGCCGGACCCCGCACGTGGTCCGGCCGAGTTCGCGCAGCTGGTGCAGGCTGTCTGTGGTGAGGACATCATCGACCCGCACGAGCTGGGGGCCAGGCTCAAGCAGCACATTCTCACCCAGGCGGTGATGCAGGCGCTGGCGGACGGGGTGAAGTCCTCGGCCGAGGTGCTGGACGTGATGTGGCGAGCGGGTGCGTACTCCTGGGGGCAGGCGGTAGCGACGCGCCCGGAGCAGGCGGCGAACGCACTGGCGCGCTTCGTCGCCCTGCTGTCGATTGCCCGCGACCCCGACTCCTCGCCGGAGAGGCCGAGGCCCCTGGTGCAGGTGGAGGTGCACCAGTGGGCGCGGGCAGTGTCCCGGCTGCTGCGCGGGGTGCTGCCGTGGCCCAAGGCGGAGTTCCGCTGGGATGCGGCCGACGCCTCGGATGCCACCGGCGTCGACGCCCACCGGGCCGCACCGGTCACCACGGCGACGGCCGGGGCCTCGGCGAACCTCTTCCTGCCGGCGGTGTACTGCCGTGACTGCGGGCGTTCGGGGTGGGCGGTGTTCTCACCCGAGAGCGACGATCTGGATGTGGAGTTCAACGCGACCAAGATCCGTCGGGCCTCGACCAGCCAGGACAAGATCCGGGTACGGAACCTGATCGCGGCCACCGACGAGCAGGCCAAGCAGGTCCGACACGACGCGCCCGCGTCGGCTCGCGTGGACCGGACGAGCAGCGGCCCCGGTGGGGTGCTGATGGTGCTGGACGGCATGCGCGGGCGGCTGCGGCCACCGAACCCGGCTGGCGACTTCGACGCACAGTCCGGTGAGCCGAATCTGCTGGCCCGCGACTCCGCCTTCGTGCTGGTCAATCTGGGCGACACCGCGAACACCGCGGCCAAGGACGACTGGTGCCCGGCGTGCGGGGAGCACAACTCCATCCGCTACCTGGGCACCGGACCGGCCGCACTCGCGGCTGCCTCGATCACCCAGCTCTTCACTGGCGGCGAGCTGGACAAGAAGGCGAACGAGCGCAAGACCCTGATGTTCAGCGACTCGGTACAGGACGCCGCGCACCGGGCCGGATTCGTCGCCAGCCGTTCCTACACCTTCTCGCTGCGCGCACTGCTCGGTGACCGGCTCCAGGTCGAGGCACCGACCGCACTCAACGATCTGATCGCCGACCTGGTGGCCGCCACCACCGACCAGACCACGGGCAAGCCCGACGCAGAGGTCCTGTCGGCCGTCGTCCCACCGGATCTGCACGACCTGCGCGGAGTGGAACGGCTGCTGTCGGGCACCGGGCGTGGCGGGGACCAGCGGACCTGGCGGCTGATCGGGGAGCGACTGGCGTTCCAGACCCTGATGGAGTTCGGATTCCGCGCCCGCCAGGGCCGCACCCTGGAGCTGACCCGAACCGCCGCGGCGCAGGTGCGGATCCCGGACGTGGCCGGGGCGGTCGCGCTGGTGCGAACTGCGCACCTTGAGCCGGGCCACGGTCCGGAGCCGGTGCCGCAGGACGACGAGCGGTACCTGGGCTTCCTGCGGGTGTTCCTGGAACGGCTGCGGTCGCGCGGTGCGATCAAGCACCGCTGGCTGGAGAACTACCTCGACGAGGCGGGCACCAGCCGGTACTACATCTGGGGGAAGCGCCCGGTCGGGATGCCCGCGTTCCCCAAGGGCCTGGCCGCCCCGGTGTTCCTGCTGTCCGCGCCGAAGAACGGCAGCGAGTTCGACGCCGCCACCGGTCGGCTGTCCTGGTACGAGCGCTGGGCGCAGCGCTGCCTGGGCCTGCCCCGGGAGCTGGTGCCGGAGTTCTGGTCGCGGCTGCTGCCGCAGCTGCACGCGGCCGGCCTGCTGTCGATGCGGGTCGCGAAGGACGGCTCGTCCCGGATCTACGGCTTGCAGCCCGGGGGCATCGAGGCGTGGCTGCTGGACGACGAGCAGGTGAATGCCGCGTTCGTGCGCTGCCCGGTGTGCTTCTGGGAGCAGACGGTGCATCCCTCGCTGCTCGACCAGTGGCACGGCCAGCCGTGCCCGTCCTACCGCTGCACCAAGGGCCGACTGGTCGCTGGGGATCATCCCGAGGAGCTGGGGGTGCACCGGCGCGACCGTGACTACCGGCAGGACTACTACCGGCGCCTGTACCAGGAGTCGGGCACGTACCAGGTGGTGACAGCAGAGCACACCGGGATGCTGACCCGCCCGGAGCGGGAGAAGGTCGAGACGGCGTTCCGCGACGGGCACGGCTTCAATGACCCGAATGTCCTGGCCTGCACGCCAACGCTGGAGCTGGGCATCGACATCGGCGACCTGTCCGCCGTGGTCCTGGCCTCGCTGCCGCGCACCCCGGCGAACTATGCGCAGCGGGTGGGCCGGGCCGGTCGTCGTACCGGGAATGCGTTCCTGCTGACGATCCCCGAGCGGCGGCGCAGGGACCAGTACTTCCTGGAGCAGCCCAAGGAGATGATCGCCGGGAGGATCGTGCCGCCGGGGTGCCATCTGTCAGCGGTGGAGATCCTGCGCCGCCAGTACCTGGCGCACCTCCTCGACCTGGCGGCGGCCGGTCGGCTGCTGCGCGCAGACGGCACAGCCCTGTCGGCGCTCCCGGCGAAGGTGGCCGGGCTGTTCGGTCCGTCCGGGTACCTGGGCGACCTGCTGGAGCTGGTGATCGAACAGGCCGATGCCCTGGTCGGCGGGTTCCTCGGACTGTTCCCGACCGATGTCAGCGAGCAGGCGGCCGCTGAGCTGGCCCTCTACGCGTCGCGCGGGCTGCGCAGCGCGGTGGAGGAAGCCGAGCGCGACTGGCAGCAGCGGCTGGAGGTACTGCGCGAGCGGCTCGCGGCGATCGACGCAGCCACGAGCGTGCTGCTGGACGCCGACCCGGAGGAGGCACGGCAGAAGGCCGAACTGGAGGCAGAACGGCGCGGCACCAGCTACACGATCATGCGGCTGGGTGAGACCACCGCCCAGCAGGCCCTCTGCGACCTGGGCCTGCTGCCCAACTACGCACTGGTGGACACCCGCACCCAGCTCGACGCCACCATCTACTGGCAAGAGCGGGAGGAGGAAGCCGCCGCGGGCAAGGCTGTGTACAAAGCGCGGCTTCGCAGCTACGAGCGCCCGCGCCGCTATGCGATCTCCGAGCTGGCGCCGGGCAACACCTTCTACGTCAACGGCTATCGGCACGAGATCACCGGCATGGACATCGGCACCACCGCACGCCGCTCCTGGCAGCTGTGGCGGGTCTGTCCGGGCTGCGGGTACGTGCGCACCGAGGACGCCACGGACAACCGCTCACCGTGCCCGCGCTGCTCCAGCCAGGCGATCGCGGACGACGGCTCGTGCCTGCACCGGGTCATCCAGCCGTCACTGGTGACGGCGCGCGACAAGCGCGAAGACGCGAAGATCCGCGACGACCGCGACGAGCGCGACCCGCGGTTCTACGAAGTCGTCCACGCGGTGGACATCCCCGCCGAGGACATCGTGCCAGGCTCGTGGCGGCACGCCACTCAGACCTTCGGCATCGACTTCACCCGCCACGCCCGGATCCGGACGGTGAACCTGGGTCCGGCCCGCTTCGACATCCCGGCCACCGACGACTTCGCCGGTCACATCGTGCGGCTCAACCCGTTCCATGTGTGCACCGGCTGCGGCGCGGCGACCGCGGACGGCAGGCCGGTCTTCGACCACGACACCGACCAGCTCAGCGCCTCGGCCGCACGCGACCCCCGACTGAAGCACCACCGTCCCTGGTGCCCGCTGCGGCGCGGGCAACGCGAGGGAGTGGACCACGTCGCGGTGCTGCTCGCGCACGAGCTGCACACCGAGGCACTTCGGGTCCTGCTGCCGGCCGCGACCGTGCTGGTGGAGGAGAAGGTGCACTCGTTCCGGGCCGCGTTGCGGCTGGGCGTGGACCGGCACTTCGGCGGCGACCCCCAGCACCTGGACACCACCCTCGCCTCAATGCCCGACGGCACGACCGGGGAGCGGCGCTGGTTCCTGGTGCTCTTCGACGCACTGCCCGGCGGCACCGGATATCTGCACCGGCTCACCGACCCGGCCGCGTTCCGGGCAACCCTGGCAGCAGCCCGCACCGCCCTGCTGACCTGCACCTGTGTCGGCGAGGGCCGCAGCGCCTGCCACCGCTGCCTGTACCGCTACACCCCCGAACGGCACCAGGACGACGTCTCACGGTCCGAGGCTCTGGAACTGATCGGTTCGCTGCTCGGGCCGGTCGATGAGACCGGAGCCGAGCAGGAGGACCGGTGGCAGACCGTCCCTGTGGCCACGACCGGCGCCATCGGGCTGGACAAGCAGGTCGAGTCCGACCTGGAGGCCCGCTTCCTGGCGGCGCTGCGACAGTGGGCCGGCGCAAGCACCGACGCCTCGCTGGAAGAGGACGGCCGGGCGAGCGGGCACCTTCGCATTGCGGCCGGGGGCTCGCCGGTGGACTGGCGGCTGACAGCGCAGCAGCAGTTGCAGGGCACCCGCACCGACTTCACCTTCACCCGTACCGACGGCCCGCGCCAGAGCGTCAAGGTCTACCTGGACGGGCACCGCTGGCACGCCAGCACCGCCCACAACAACCTGGCCGCTGATGCCGCCAAGCGCACCCGGCTGCGCGCTGAGGGCCAGACCGTGTTCCAGCTCACCTGGCAGGACCTGGACCTGTTCGAGGACCGCGGCCGTCGCGCCGAACCGGTCTGGCCACCGTACCCGCCCAGCGCCCAGGAGCAGGCCAAGCAGGCGTACGAGCAGTACGGCGGCAATCGCGCCCTGTTCAGCGAGGCAGTGTTCGCCAACCCCGTCGACACACTGCTGGCCTTTCTGCGCGACCCCGACGCACAGAGCTGGGGCCGCCGCGCCCGCGCACTGGTCAGCGGCCTGATGGCCGACCCGGGAACGGTGGCGCTGGCCAGGACCAGTCGACGCTCCGAGCTGCTGCACGCCCTCGGCGAGGGGCTGGCGGAATGTGCGGGGCAGGCCCGCTCCAAGGCCGCAGTCGCGGCGGAACTTGCAGTGGACACCGGTGCGAGGCTCGGTGAGGTGCATCTCTTCCGTGCTACCGACCTGCGCGCTCTGCCGCTCCTGCTCGCCTTGGACGCGGGCAACCCCGAGCAACTGCTGTGGACTGCGCTGGCAGTTGTGGACGACGGTACGAGCGCTCCGCTGGACAGCGAGGAGGGCAAGCTGCGCTGGCGGTCCTGGCTGTACTGGTCGAACCTGCTGCAGTTCCTCTCCCACGACGGCGGGGACGGCGTGCAACTCGCCGCCAGTCAAGTCCCCGACTACCCGGTCGAGGTCCTGGCGGTATGCGGCGGGGTCGGCGAACTCGGATCCCTCCGCGGCGTCTCCGCCCCGGCCCAGGTCACTCCCGTGGCCACTCCTACGGCAGAGCCCGTCACAGTGGACGCGTCCTCGATCGAGAAGGCTCTGGTCGCACTGCTCCGCGACCCCGTCTGGGACACCGAGATCCTGCCGTTGCTCGACGAGGAGGACGAGGCTGATCTCGCCGCCCTGGCTGCTGCCTGTGCGAAGCACGGCAAGACCGCACCGGTCTTCGGCTACGAACTAGGCAGCAGCGGCTGGCAGGCCGACTTCGCCTGGGAGGATCCGAACGTGCTGGTCGCAGTCGTGCCCGCGGCGCATGTCGAGGACGACGAAGGCGACCAGGAGGCCGCCCGTCGCGACGCCGCCTACGAAGACCAGGGCTGGACGGTGCGCACCGCTACCGGCTGGCTGGACCATCTCGACAGCCTCCTCGCCCTGCTGCCTGATGTCCCTGGAAGCGCTGCAGCATCACCTGACGAAGTGAAAGGTTCCACGCGATGACCGCCCGGCTGAGCCTCTACCAAAAGGCCGAACAGGAGCTCTACAAGCTCGACCGCTCAGTCAAGGCGAAGTTCTACGACTTCAGTCACCGCTTCCGCGAGAACCCCTGGCAAAACGGCCTGAAACTCCAGGCGCTCAAGGGCAACGCCCAGGTCTTCTCAGCACGCATCGACCTGTCCTACCGCGCCCTGCTCACCCGCACCGGCACCGATGCCAACGGCGAGGAGAGCTGGCTGGTCATCGCAGTCCGTCACCGCCGCGACGTCTACGAGCAGCAGTCGGTGGCGATCAACCGGGTCACCGGTGAGATCGAGTTCGTCGACCTGTCCGTCGTCGGCGAGAGCACCTTGCGCCGCGCCGGCATCAGCCTTACCCCAGCTGAGCCCGAGACCGAGCCTGCGGCCGATGCCGAGCCTCTACCGCCCGCTGCTCCGGCCTCCGTCGTACCGGAACCAGAGCCCGCCCTCGCCCCAGAGCCCGAATCCGTCTCGGTGCCACTGCTGGCAGCCTATGACGCTACCCAACTGCGGGACCTCGGCGTCGCAGAGCCGCTGATCGACGTCGCCCTCACCTTGACGGACAGCGTCGAACTCGATCAGCTCGTCGTCGGCGCACCCCTGCTGTCAAAGGACGTGCTGTACGGACTCGCGGCCGGGATGCCGCTCCACGAAGTCCGTGCCGAGATCACTGACAAGGTCGCTGCCCCGACCCCGGTCGACACCGAGGACTTCACCGCAGCCCTGGCCCGCACCACCGTCACCACCGTCGACGACGCCCTGCAGAAGGTCCTGGAGGAGGGCGACTTCCGCGCCTGGAAGGTGTTCCTGCACCCGACCCAGGCACGCCTGGTCGACCACGACTACAGCGGTCCCGCCCGTGTCTCCGGCGGTCCGGGCACCGGCAAGACCATCGTCGCCCTGCACCGAGTCCGCTACCTCGCCGAGAGGCTCCCGCCGGGGCAGAACAAGCCGATCCTGCTGACCACCTTCACCAAGAACCTCACCACCGACCTGCGCGCCCGCCTCGCCTCACTGGTCGAACCCGAGTTGCTGGCCCGCGTCGAGATTGTCCACATTGACCAGCTCGCTGCCCGTGTACTGGGCGAGAACTCCGCACCGGGACGTGGCAAGAACCGCGTGGACGACCGCGTCGCCGTGGCCGAACTGCGCACACAGCTGCTCGAACTGGGTGAGGAGCAGAGCTGGGAACCCGAATTCCTCAAAGAGGAGTGGGAGCAGGTCATCCTCGGCCAGTCCATCCCCACCCGGGCCGCCTACTTCCAGGCCCGACGGGCCGGACGCGGGCGCCCGCTGACCCGACCCGAGCGCAACCAAGTCTGGAAACTCCTGGACCAGTTCACCGCCCGCCTGGACAAACTCGGCATCGAGACCTGGGGACAGGCCGCCGAACGCGCCGCCCGCTACGAGATCGACCGCGCCGCCCGCATCCAGGCCCGCAAGGAGTACAAGGAAGAGGTCGGCGGACGCGAGCTGATCCACCGGGACGCGGACTCCGGCATGCGCTACCTGGCACACCGGTACCAGCACATCGTCGTCGACGAAGCACAGGACCTACGGCCCGCCCACTGGAAAATGCTGCGCGCCATGGTGCCACCGGGCCCCAATGACCTGTTCATCGCCGGTGACACCCACCAGCGCATCTACGACAACCAGGTCTCCCTCGGCGCAGTCGGCATCAACATCCGCGGACGCGCCTCCCGGCTGACCCTCAGCTACCGCACCACCAAGGAGATCCTCGCCAAGGCCCTGACCGTCATGTCGGGCGAGACCTTCGACGACCTAGACGACGGCACCGACACCCTCGCCGGGTACCGCTCCGTGCTGCACGGGCCTGCCCCGGACCTCCTGCCTCACGTCACCTGGGCCGAGGAGCTCGCGGGTCTGGCCGGCACCCTGCTCGCCTGGCACCAAGAGCTGTCCACCGACGACAAGGGCAACCCTCGCGATCCGCGCGGGCTCATCGCCGTCGCCGTACCAGACCGCGACAAGGTCAGCGAGGTCATGTACTACCTCGCCACCAAGGCCGGACTCAGCTACGCCGAACTGACGAAGGACGGCCCCCGCGGCGACGGCGACATCCATGTCGGCACCATGCACCGCTTCAAGGGTCTTGAGTACCAGAAGCTGGCCATCGTTGCCGCCAGCGACGGCATCCTGCCCCGCACCGCCGTGATCGACCGCTACCGCAACGACGACCCCGCCCGCTATCAGCGCGAACTGCGCAAATCCCGCGCCCTGCTCTTCGTCGCCACCACCCGCGCCCGCGACGCCCTGGCCATCTCCTGGCACGGCAAGCCCAGCCCCTTCCTCCCGCGCTGATACCACCGGCATGGCCGCGGTGCCTTCCGCGGGGCCCATCCCGATCGTCATCCGTCCAAATCGACCACCCGGGGGAACCTTGATTCGGCCGGCAGTACTGCAGGGCTACCTGCTCGAAGAAGCCCTGGCGTGGCTGCTGCGCAACAGCGGCTACCGCATCTTCAGCAGCCCGGCGGAGGATCCCGACGAACTGACCACCGGACGCGACGGGTCCCTGTGCGTGCGCGGACGCGGTGCCCGCCACCAAGTCGACGTCCTGGGCGAGTTCACCTTCACCCCAGCCTTCTCGCTACCGGTGCGGATGTTCCTGGAGTCCAAGTTCACCACTGGCAAGGTCGGGCTGATGACAGTCCGCAACGCCCACGGCGTCATCCACGATGTGAACCAGAACTTCACCCTGACCACGCCCAGTCGACGTCGATCCGCTGACGCCCCCATCCACCGCGGACGTCCACGGCGACGATTCCAGTACGTCTACGCGCTCTTCTCCGCCAATGGATTCACGTCCGACGCGCAGCGCTACGCCTTGGCGCACCAGATCTCCCTCGTCGACCTCTCCGGCCCCTCCTTCCTCTGGCTGCGCAAGACCGTTCGTGAGGCAGCAGCCGAGATCGCGAAGACCCAGTCCACCGAACCGGTGCACACCGCCGGCATCCGCGCCCTACTGCGAGTCCTGCTGGGCACTGCGGACGCCCCGGACGACGACCTCACGCTTTCTCCCGACGTCCGGGCCATGGTGACCCAGTTCGCTCAGTCCCTGACGACGAACAGCCGGGCCGAACTGCTCCTCGGCTTCCCCGCCGCGCCCTTCATCCTCCCCTTGGCCACGAGCGACGCTGACAGGTTCCTGGCCTTCGCCACCACCGAGCCGACCCACCGGATCCGTCTACGCCGCACCGGCCACCACCGGACCGCGGAATGGTCCGCCTCCCCTTGGGACGCCGACGAGGCAGAGGCCTACGAGTTGACGTTCAAGCTCCCTCGTCATGTCGAGGACTGGATCAGCGACATCGAGGACGACGAGCGGCAACGCACACTACGCGTCAAGCAGCAGTTCCTCCCCGAGATCACGATCTACCGCACACGCCCCGCCGGCGGCGTCGACACCTATCAACTGCTCTACGACCCCGCTCCGCTCCGCGGCGAGTAGCAACTGCCGCACGAGGAAATATTCGGTAGATGCCCAGACGCTGGTGAGTTACGGAGTCCCGTTGCGCGAGGTACCAGCCCACGGATTACCAGCGTCTTGCTGATGCATCGTGTCAGAATCCACTCAACATCGAGCCTTATCAGCGTCCGCAGCAATCACATCCGCCCCAAACGCTCTCTGCCCGAGTCTTCAAGCGCTCAAGCAGGCCATGCCTACGGCAGCCATGTCACCATCCCCCTGAGGATCGTGCGATGGTGCGGAATATCGGGACGGTGACGCGATGGCCAAGCTCACGGAGGAACAACGTCTACAGCGCGCTGCGAAGCGCGCCTTGCGAGCAGCGCTTGACGCTGAGGCGGAAGATCAGCGGAAGCGAGAGCGGAGGGACCTTTGGCAGCGTGAGGGCATGTGCCTCAGCTGGGAGGAGTACGTGGCGGGCGAGCCCTGCCGCGGATGTGGGGAGCCGGTATCGGACGGGCTGGGCAACTGGTGGCCGACCCTAAAACTGTCCGAGCCCGAGCGGCTGGAGTACGAAGAAGCCCAACGAGCATTCCGGGAAAGACACTCGGAGTGCAATTCCGCCCAGTGGGGTATCGACGGGTCTCGCGTGGCCCATTGCTGCTTCTGCTGTCCACCGCCGCCGATAGGCCCTCGGCAGCTCGAACGGCTTTCTGCCCTGGCCGCCTCCTGGCCGTCAGCCGAGGAGCGTAAGAAGGACCTCGACACGTGGGATATGACTCTGCGGTGTAACCACGTAGTCCCCTTCATTCAGCACCGCGAGCACACCTACGTCTCCACAAGGGTCCTCGACTGCCCGGAGTGCGGGGAACGCCGTGGGGTCCTGAGTTCGGAGCGCATTGGACCCGCGTACAACGAGGACGGGCTCGAGCGCGAACGTGCTGCAGCCGAGCATGAGCGCCTCAAAAGTGAGCTGGCACTCGCCGAGGCCAAGCTGACTCGCCAACAGAAGTCGGCTGGCGCGGCTCAGAGCCGCATCGACGAGCTCCGGCGGCAACTCTCGGGCGGGCCCTGACCGTTACACCCGCTGCCCGAAGGTGCTCGACGTCGGGAGTTCAAACGGATGCCGAGGCATATGAGGGATAGTCCGGCCCGTATCACGTAGTTCAGCTCCACTCGGTCACCTTTGCCGACGTCGTCCATTGCCGTCACGCGCCTCGTACGGTGCGGCATGTGAAGTTCTCCCTGGCCCCCACCCCGATCCAGGCCGACCTACTTCAGTGGATCGCCGCCAACCCCGGCGCCCAGATCGAATCCCAGAAGTCCAACACGCTGTGGGCGCTGGAGCAGCGCAGGCTGGTCAAACGCTCGATGCCAATCCTGGAGAACGGCACCCAAGCTCAGACAGCCGTCCTCACTGACCAGGGCAAGTACTACCTCAAGCACGGGCGGCACCCCGAAGAGGTCGAGCAAGAGGCCCAACGTGCCGCCCGTGACCCTGAGACGGCCAAGACCGCTCCCACCGATGGAGCCGATCTGATTCGTCGGCTCACTGCCGCCGGCGGAACACTGACCGTCCACGACCCGGGGGTCGTGACGCGAGGTAGGTGGACAAAGGCGTTCTACGAGGCGGTTAACCGCAATGACGTGCCGACGGGGCACAAACTGCGCCTGGCCGGTCGGGAGCGAGGGGACCTCAAGCTGAGGCTGGTCGATCTGGAACAGGAAGCGCCACCACCGCCTCCTCCCGCCGTCGACGTGCCCACCGAGCTCACCCGACCGCATCCGCTGATCTCGGCCACCCGGAAGGCGCTGGGACGTTCGCGGACCGGGGTAGCCGACACTCGGGGGCATCAAGGCGTGGTCCCGATCTACGTCTCCCGCCCGCTCGTCGACCGGGCGCTGCGGATCATGCAGGGCCTGCTCACTGCGGCCGAACAGCGGGGCTATGACGTGGACGCCCGCATGAGGCCAGCTCTCCGGGCACGAGACGAGCCTATGGCCGAACTCGTGATCACCATCAAGGGCCACTCCTTCCCCTTGGAGATCTGCGAGCGCACCTCCAAGCAACCGCACGAGCCGACACCCCGCGAGCTGCGCGACGCGGAACGACAGCCCACTTGGATGCGCCACCGCATCCCAAAGTACGACAACGTGCTCGATGGACGGCTCATGATCGATGCGCCAGGCCATAACGGCTCCCACGGGTACCGCCAATATGATTGCTCGGACGGGGCGCGTTGGACCCTGGAATCGCGCCTGGGCCACCTCCTGGCGGCGATCGAGGCGCGTGCCGACCTGGCCGAAGAGCAGCGCATCAAGGCCGCACGGGCGGAGGAGGACCGCAAGCAGCGCTGGTATGAGGTCATCGACCAGGCTCACCAGAAGCTGATCCACGACCACAGGCTGAAGGCGTTGGAGCAGCAGCTGGATGATTGGCGTACGGCGTCCGAGATCCGCACTCTCAGCGAAGCGGTGCGTGAACGGTCGGACGGAGCAATCAGCGACGCGACCGCCGAGTGGCTTCGCTGGGCGGCTGCACACGCTGACTCCATTGATCCGATCCGCAACGGAGTGGCACTGCCGCCGGATCCGCGACCCAGTCGTCAAAATCTTGAGCCATACATCGGCACGCAGGGTACCTACGACTACCCTTGGCCTTTCAAGAGCCAGTGATCCGGGAGACGCTGGCACTGGCAGCCGTCCTGGATCTCGTCGACGGCTTCGAGGGACAGAACAAGTCGGGATCCTAGTCTCATCTGTAGTCTCATCCGCCGTGGTTCAGGTCGGTCCACCTACGGCCTCGACGCCGACCTGAGCGCCCCTGACCTGCGGTAATGAACTAACGCGAACAGATGTGGATCATGGTGAACCACCCATGGAACCGACGTGCAAACCTCGAAAGCGTGTGTGGGGGCAACTTCACCGTGGGTTCGAATCCCACCGCTACCGCTCTGAGCAGGACAAACGCCGAGGGCCCGTCAGTGATCTGACGGGCCCTCGGCGTTTTGGTCCCGGGTGGTCTCTGGCCGCCGGGCCCTCAGCCGTACAGTTCCGCGAGGCCGAGGAGGAGCACCTCGCCCCGGTCGGCAGTCGATCTCGATCTACTGTCGAGCCGCCGGGTCGGTGACAACACCGCCGCCGACGTGGCCCCACACGCCGCCCGGCAGCACGTCCGGGGAGCCGAGCAGATATTCGCGGCAGGGCGCCTCGAAGTGCGGACCGGCCACCTGGGCCGCGAAGCGCTCCGCCGACTGCAACCAGACCTGGGCCGCCTGCCCGCTCTCAAGACGAGGCCGGGCCGGGCGCATCAAGTTGATCCCCGGTCCCGCAGGCGAGCAGCACCCTGAGGAGGGAGCCGGCGTCGGGCGTCCTGATCAACCGGGTGATCACCCGGGGGGCGCTAAGGACCATAGGACGCGAGACGGCCATACGAGCGCGGGCGGAGCTAGGGTCGTCGCCGCGCGCTGCCCGCGTCGGAGTTACCAGAAGGACACGTAGATCAGGTGGTCCCGACGCTCGCGGGACCTGCGCAGGGTCTGTGCCCTCATTGGCCAGATGGAAGGCGATCGGGCCGGAGGCGTGGGCCCCGACGGTCGCGGAAGTGCTGCGTGCCAAGAGCGCTCATGCGCCCGGGTCGAATTCATTTGATGACACACGATCAGACATTCCATTGCAAACCCGGCACTACCCACAGATCGGGAAATCCTGAAGGAATGGGGCAGTGGGACCAGTCCCACGCTGCGTCATGACCACTGCCACGTCGCCGCGCGTGACATCGCGGACGCATTCAGACACCCCGCCAAGCCTGGGCCGCGAGGGTGTCGTGAAGGATTCTCCACAACCGCATTCAGTCCCGGCTCACCACAGGAACGCCTGATACCGTTCGCCCACATTTGACTCCGGAGCCGCGCCACGGGTTCCGACCGTTGCCAAGGCCACGATGCGGGTGGGGTAGTGAAGGCACAACACAGTCGTAAGCGTTCGAAGTTCTGGATAGGCGCGACGGCCGCGCTCGCCACCTCCGCGCTTGTCGCGGGTGCCGTGGCGGAGGCGTCGTCGAGCACAGGCCCCGGGTCGAATGCCGCGGCGGTCACGACCGCCGCGCCGATCCGGCTCAGCAGCTCGTTGCAGAGTGAATTCGCCTCTGCCGCCAAGGAGTTCCACGTCCCACAAGCACTGCTGCTGGCGCTCTCTTACCAGCAGTCGCTGTGGGACAGTCACCAGGGCCAGCCCAGCACCACGGGCAACTACAACGTCATGGGTCTCACCCAGGTCACCAAGGCCGACCTGACCACCCCCACCGGTAACAGCGCGCCGGAGGCGGACGGCCAGGGCGACCCGCGGGTCCACACGCACGCCACCCTCAAGGCGCAGCCCGCCGCGGTCGCCGTCGACACCTCGTCAGCCGCACTGCACACGCTGGACAGCGCCGCCCGGCTGATCGGTCGGCCCGCCGCCGCGCTGAAGTCCGACACCCGGCAGAGCATCCGCGGCGGAGCCGCACTGCTCGCGTCGTACGAGCGGAAGCAGCACGGCTCGCTGCCGGCCGACCCGGGTCAGTGGTACCAGGCTGTGGCGGCCTTCGCCCACGCGGGAGACGCCGCCACGGCGAAGGAGTACGCGGACCGGGTCTACCAGGTGATGCGCAAGGGTGTCACGCGGACCACGGCGGAGAACCAGGTCGTCAGCCTGGCCGCAGAACCGTCGCTGGCGGTGAGCGGCGCGGCCTCCTCGACCACGCTGGCCCGCAGCGGCGTGGCGCCGCTGGCAGCGACGGTCACCCCGTCCGCCGCGGGCCCGAGCTTCCCGGTGGAGTGCCCGACCGGTCTGAGCTGCAAAGTCAGCCCCGCGGCGTATGTGCAGAACTCGCCGACGGACATCTCGAACTACGGCAACTACGCGCTGTCGAACCGGGCCCCTGGTGACGGGACGGTCAGCTACATCGTCATCCACGACACCGAGTCGACCGCGTCGAGCGCGATCAACTCGTTCCAGAGCGGGACGACGAACGCCAGCGCCCACTACGTCGTGGGCCAGGACGGCTCGGTGACGCAGATGGTGCCGACCGCCGACATGGCCTGGCACGCGAACAACAAGACGATCAACACGCACTCGATCGGCATCGAACACGAGGGCTACGCCCTCCAGAACGGCAGCTGGTACACCCCGTCCGAGTACCAGTCCTCGGCGAAGCTGGTGTCCTACCTGGCCGCCAAGTTCGGCGTCCCGGTGGACCGGCAGCACATCATCGGGCACGACGAGGTGCCGGGCATCGACGACACCTACCTCTTCGGGCAGCACTGGGATCCGGGACCGTACTGGGACTGGAGCTACTACCTCACCCTCGTCGGCGCTCCGCTCAGCGGCAACGACCAGGCGGTCGTCGGCGGCACGGTGACCATCGCGCCGCCGTCCTCGACCTCCTACGAACCCACCCTGCTCGGTTGCGGCAGTTCGACCACCGTCTGTCAGAGCCGCCCAGCGAACTTCGTCTACCTCTACAAGGGCCCGAGCACCGGCTCCGGTCTCTTCCAGGATGCCGACTACGTGGCCAACGGCCGGAGCAGCAGCACCGGCACGCAGGTGGGCTGGGACTGGACCGACCGGGCCACCTACGGCGAGACCTTCGTGGTGGCCGGGGTCTCCGGCGACTGGACCGCCATCTGGTACGGCGGCAAGCAGGCCTGGTTCTACAACCCTGGCGGCGCCTACGCGTTCGCGAACAACAAGCCTGGGGCGCAGTTGGCGGTCCCGGCGGGCAGCAGTGCCATCCAGGTCTTCGGCCGTGCGTACCCGGACCCGACGACGGCCTACGCGAGCAACCCGACGCTTGCCAAGATGGCCGCGGACCCCACGAATCACATGCAGTTGGAGCCGCTCAGCTACTCGATCCAGCCCGGCCAGGCCTATCTGGCCGGCACGCTGACGACCGGTGACTACTACGACTCGTACAACTACTACAAGGACTTCACCACCTGCAGCACCGCCGGTGGCTGCAAGTACTACACCAGCTCCCTGCAGTACTACCCGATCTCGTTCAACCACCGGCTGGCCTTCGTCAAGGCGAGCGACGTCCGGCTCATCTCCCCTGCGGCTCCCGCCACCAGCACCTACGTCCCGGTGACGCCGACGCGTCTGCTGGACACCCGCTACGGAATCGGTGCGCCCAAGACGCCGATCGGACCGGGCGGTGAGGTGGCCCTGAAGATCGCAGGCGCGACCGCCGGCACGAGCACCCTGCCGACGTCCAGCATCACCGCTGTGGTCCTCAACGTCACCGCGACCGATGCCACCAGCAGCAGCGTGGTCACGGTCTACCCGGACGGCAGCGCGCTGCCGACGGTGTCGAACCTCAACTTCAGCAAGGGCCAGACGGTCCCGAACCTGGTCACGGTGCGCCTGGGGTCGAACGGGTCGGTCCGGCTCCGCAACGCCGGCGGCACGGTGGACCTGATCGCTGACATCGCCGGCTACTACGTCAGTGGTTCCGGCGGTGCGCGCTTCGTGGGCTACGGACCGTCCCGGGTGCTGGACACCCGCTACGGCATCGGCGCGCCGAAGGCGGCGGTCGGGCCGGGCGGTGAGGTCGCGCTGCAGGTCACCGGCGGCGGCGGAGTGCTCACCGACTCCGGCGTCACCGCGGTCGTCCTCAACGTGACGGCGACGTCCCCGAGCGCCTCGAGCAATCTGACCGTCTACCCGGGACAGACCACCATGCCGGGGGTCTCCAACCTCAACTTCAGCCCTGCGCAGACCATCTCCAACCTGGTGGTCGTCCCGGTGGGCTCGGACGGGAAGGTCCGCCTCTACAACCAAGCCGGGACGGTGCAGATCATCGCCGACCTGGCCGGGTACTTCACCACCAGCGGTGGTTCCGTGTTCCACACGGTCTCGCCGGTACGAGTGATGGACACCCGCTCCGGCATCGGCGTGCGCAGCGGCGCGGTCGGCGCGGGGGCCAAGGTCACCCTGCAGGTCGGCGCGGCCAACGGCATCCCGCTCAACGCCAAGGCCGTGGTGCTGAACGTGACGGCGGTGGCGCCGACGACGAGCGGCTTCGTGACGGTCTTTCCGAACGGCACGGCGATGCCGGGTGTCTCGAACATCAACTTCGCCACCGGGCAGACACTGCCGAACCTGGTGGTGGTACCCGTCGTCAACGGCCGGGTCGACTTCTTCAACGCGGCCGGCAGCGTGAACCTGGTCGCGGACCTGACCGGCTTCTTCGCAGCCGGCTGAGCCGCGCCGGTCGTCACCGGCTGCAGAACCGGCAGCAGAAGGGCCGTTCCCGCTCCGGCGGGGGCGGCCCTTTCGGCGTTTCGGCTGACCGTCACGCGGTCCGACGGCGCTGCTCGGCAGCGCGCCCGGCGTGCGACGTCAGTCCGGCCGCGTCGTCACCGACCGCAGACCGCGCTCCAACTGTGCGCGTTCGGCGGGGTTCTGGGTGCGGGTAAGGGCCGCGCGGTAGGCGAGGGCCGCTTCGGCGCGGCGGTCGAGGCGGCGGAGGAGGTCGGCGCGCAGGGCGTGCCAGAGGTAGTAGCCGTCGAGGTCGAGGTGTTCGATCTGGGCCAGGGCCTCGGCAGGGCCTTCGACTTCGGCCAGGGCGACCGCGCGGTGCAGGGCGACGACCGGGCTCGGGGCCAACTCCAACTGCTGGTCGTAGAGCTGGACGATCTGCCGCCAGTCGGTCGCGGACGCGGTCGCGGCGTCGCTGTGCACGGCGTTGATCGCCGCCTGGATCTGGTACGGACCCGGGGCGCCGCGTCGGAGGCAGCGGCGGACGAGGGCCCGACCCTCGGCGACGAGGTCGCGGTCCCAGCGGGTGCGGTCCTGGTCGGCGAGGAGGATCAGGGCGCCGTCCGGGGTGAAGCGGGCCGGGCGGCGGGCCTGGATCAGCAGCATCAGCGCGAGCAGGCCGAGGACCTCGGGCTCGTCCGGCATCAGCTCGGCGAGCAGGCGTCCCAGCCGGATCGCCTCGGCGCAGAGCTCCTCGCGCTGGGGTCCTTCGTCCGGTCCGGCGGACAGGTAGCCCTCGTTGAAGATCAGGTAGACCACCGCCAGCACCGGTCGCAGCCGATCCGGCAGGTCCGCGTCGGCGGGTACGCGGTAAGGGATGCGGGCGTCGCGGATCTTGCCCTTGGCCCGGACGATGCGCTGCGCCATCGTCGGCTCGCCCACCAGGAAGGCGCGGGCGATCTCGGCGGAGGTCAGCCCGCCGAGCAGCCGCAGCGTCAGCGCGACCTGCGCGGACTCGGCGAGGGCGGGGTGGCAGCAGGTGAAGATCAGGCGCAGCCGGTCGTCGTGCACGGGTCCCTCCTCGACCGGTTCGTCGCCCGGCCTGTCGCCAGTGGCGTACAGCAGCAGCGCCTCGGCCTGCCGACCGTCACGCGAAGCCTCTCGGCGCTGCCGGTCGATCGCCTTGCGGCGGGCGGCGGTGATGATCCATCCCGCCGGGCTGGGCGGGAGACCGGCGGTCGGCCACCGCTCGACCGCCGTCGCGAAAGCCTCCTGGACCGCCTCCTCGGCGAGGTCGATGTCGCCGACGAGGCGAACCAGGACGGCCACGGCCCGTCCGTACTCCGCGCGGAAGACCCGTTCGATGTCCGCTTCCGTCACCGGAGCCACGTCGGGCCCGTCGGACGCGTCGGCCACGGTCAGTCCTCCGCCTCGCCCCGGAACGGCCGGACCTCGATGGGCAGCCCGGTCGCCAACGCGTAACGCCGCCCCCAGGCCAGCGCGGCGTCCAGGTCCGGCGCCTTGATGATGGTGAAGCCGCCGAGGAACTCCTTGCCCTCGGTGAACGGCCCGTCAGTGACCAGCACCTCGCGCTCGCGTGGCCGCAGCACGGTCGCGGTGTCGGGATCGTGCAGGCCCTGGCCGAAGACCCAGGAGCCGGTCGACTCCAGCTCCTGGCGTAGGACGCCGAGATCGGCCATCACCCGCTCCAGGAACTCGGGCGCAGGGACGCCGCCCTGCGGCTGGTACATGCTCAGCAGGTAGTGCTTCATTCGCCTCACACCGCCTCTGCCACGTAGGTAGCGATGATCACGCCGGTGGTCGTCGGTACGCTCTCGACCAGCCGCAGCCGCGCGAGCGGACCGGCGTCCGGGAAGAGACGCTGCCCCGAGCCCAGCACCAGCGGGTGGATCGACAGCACGTACCGGTCGACCAGCCCGGCCGCGGCCAGCGACCTGACCAGCTCGCCGCTGCCGAGCACGACGACGTCCTGGTCCAGCTCCTTCTTCAGCAGCGCGACCGCCTGCGTGACGTCTCCGCTCAGCAGAGTCGAATTCTGCCAGGGCAGCGGGTCCGCGAGGGTGCGGGACGCGACGTACTTGGGGGTGTCGTTCAGCTTCGCGGTGAAGGGGTTACCGTCGGTACGGTCCGCCCAGGCCGCGTGGAAGTCCAGGTAGGTGCGTCGGCCGAACAGCATGGCGCCCGTCCCGGCCATCCCCCGGCCCATGACCTCCATGGTCACCTGGTCCAGATAGGCCGGTCCCCAGCCACCGTGCCGGAACCCGCCCCGGGTGTCCTCGTCGGGGCGGCCCAACCCCTGCATCACTCCGTCCAGGGTCACGCTCTCGGTGACGACGATTGCAGCCATGTCCGCTCTCCTCGGCTCGCGCCGTCGGCCCCGTGGCCGGACGGTCTCGCCTTCTACACGAACGGGCCGAGCGGATTTCGACAGCGGGAGTCGGGAGAGCCGATTCTCAGCGCGCGGCGCCTGCGGCCCAGTGTCCCGGCCGTGCGAGCGCGGCAGGGATGCGGGTGGCGGCGTCGCCCCGGGCCGCGTTGAGCTGGGCCTGGGTGAGGAAGAGCGCGCCGGTGAGGTCCGCGCCGCGCAGGTCGGCGTTGCGCATGTCGGCGCCGATCACGTCAGCACCACGCAGGTCCGCGCCGTGCAGGTCCGCGGCGATGAGGTAGGCGCCGCGCAGGTTGGCCCCGCGCAGCTGCGCGTTGCGGAGCTTGGCGCCGATCAGGTCCGCGCCGCGGTAGTTGTGGCGACGGCCGGGCGCGTCGGCGCGGGCCAGCTCGCTCGCCTCCAGCAGCAGCTCGTTCACGCCCGCCCTGACAGCCGCCACATCGAGCGCGGCAAGCGCGGCGGCGTCGCCGGAGGTCATCGCGTCGATGTCGCCGAGCGCGCGCCGCAGCCGGTCGTGGAGCGGCGCCGCGGCCGACAGGGCCATCGCCTCGCGGATGTACCAGAGCAGCTCGTGCAGCTGCCGCATCACCGGGAAGGCCTCGAACATCGCCGGCGCCGAGCCGGGCTCGCGCCGCCAGTCCACACCGCCGAAGGTGACCTGGGAGATCTTCTGCCCGGCCCCGAAGCAGTCGAAGACCGTGCAGCCCTGGTAGCCGGAGTCGCGCAGTCGCGCGTGGATGCCGCAGCGGAAGTCCGCGTCGAGGTTGACGCAGGGCGTCCCGGCGCGCTTGTCCACGGCGAAGTCGGCGGAGGCGGCGAAGGGGAGCGCGACGCAGCACAGCCCGAAGCAGTTGTCGCAGTCGGAGACGAGCGACAGGTCGGCGGGGGAGGGCAGTGGTTCCGGCATGCGGCCATTCTCCCCGATCGGTTGCCTACACCAGAACGCGAGGAGTGCCGCGAAGAGTCCTGCTCCCGGGCTCAGACCACCCATGTCCGGGAGCAGGACCTCGCGAGGAGGGGGGAGCGGCGACGGGGGGATGACGCCGCTCCCCCGGCGGAGCCCCACAATCGGCGACACGTCGGGGGAGGACGTGTCGGTCGATCCCACAGCGGGGGCTCCGGATCCAAGCACCGGGCGGTTCCTGCCAGACCTGCTCGGTACAAGTTCCACTCTCCCTTGCCGCGCGGCCCCGCGCATGCAGCGTTGGACCCCTTGTGTCAGGACCTTGGTCCTTTCGGGTTGACGGATTGATTAGGTCAGCAGGGCGGGAGCAGCGGGTGGGCAGCGCTAGGCTTCGCCCGTAGGAGTGAATGACCATCAGGTGTGGACCAGGCACGGGGAGGCACGGCGAGATGGGGCAGGCAAGGAAGATCGCCACCTGGGCTGTCGTGATCTTCGTGCTCTACACGATCATCACCTCGCCCGTGCGCGCGGCGGACCTCGTCCAGGTCGGATTCACCGGGATCTCGCACGCTGCCAAGGCCTTCGGCACGTTCATGAGCAACCTGATCAAGTAATCCGCAGGTGAAGTACCCTCGGGGCACTCAATCCCTCAAGGAGTGCCCCGATGATCCGCCATCTCGTCCTCTTCAAGCTCAACGCCGGTGTCAGCCAGGACGACCCGCGCGTGCCCGCCGCGGTGGCCGCCTTCGAGAAGGTCGGCCAGACCGTGTCTGAGCTGCGCGAATGGCAGATCGGCTGGAACTTCACCGACCGCGACATCGCCTACGACTTCGGCATCAACAGCCTCGTCGAGGACCGCGACGCCCTCCAGGCCTACCTGACCCACCCCGACCACCAGGCCGCCGCCGCGCTCTGGCGCGAGTTCGCGACCTGGGTCATCGCCGATTTCGAGGTCTGAGCAACAGGCTTGCCTGCCGACAGAGCCGAGTGGCCCAAGCGGGCCACTCTCCGCCCCCTCCAGTTTCACTAGCGGAATCTCGGATTCCACCAACACGCGTAACCCTGGTGCTTGCTCGCCCTATGACCGGCTTGTGATGCTATGACCAGTTTTGCCAGATATGGGACTGGCGACGATCGGGCTCCCAGGAGCACGAGGGGCGGCGTGGCGATGCAGGCACAGGGCGATACGCCCGGAACGCCAGGGGAGCCCGCGACCCTGCCCACACCGGCGCCCCCGCCGCAGTCCACGCCGTCGGCCGCACCGCAGCCCGCGCCGCAGCCCGCGCCGGTCACGGCACAAGCCGCGTCGTATCCGACGCCGCTGCCCGAGGCGATCGAGCAGTCGCGGGTGGACGTCCGTGCGCTCACCAGGGTGCTCTTCGAGCGACTGGCCGAACTACCGGCCGGTTCACCCGAGCACGAGCGGGTCCGGGCCGCGCTGATCGAGGTCAACCTGCCGCTGGTCCGCTACGCGGCCGCCCGCTTCCGTGGCCGCAGCGAGCCGATGGAGGACGTGGTCCAGGTCGGCACCATCGGGCTGATCAACGCGATCGACCGCTTCGATCTGACCCGTGGCGTCCAGTTCCCCACCTACGCGCTGCCGACCATCCTCGGCGAGATCAAGCGCTACTTCCGCGACAACGTCCGCACCATGCACGTACCGCGTCGGCTCCAGGAGCTGTGGGTGCAGGTCAGCGGCGCGATGGAGGAGTTGACGGTCACTCACGGCCGCCAGCCCAAGGTCCCCGAGATCGCGGCCTCGCTGCGGATCCCCGAGGAGGACGTCCGCGCCTGCCTGGACGCCGGCCGCGCCTACAACGCGACCTCGCTGGAGGCCCAGCAGGAGCACGACGGCGGCCTCGCCCTGCTCGACCGCCTCGGCTACGAGGACTCCGCCCTCACCCATGTGGAGCATCGCGACATGGTGCGCCATCTGCTGGTGCAGCTCCCCGACCGGGAGCGACAGATCGTGATGTTGCGCTTCTTCGGCAACCTGACGCAGTCGCAGATCTCGACCGAGCTCGGCATGTCCCAGATGCATGTCTCGCGGCTGCTCGCACGGATCTTCGCGCGCCTGCGCAGCGGCAACAACTGGGAGAGCTGACGCCCCGCGCGTGGTCGCGGTGCGTAGTCGGCTATCCGTCAAATGCCCTAATTGTCTTATTAATTGAACTCGAGCTTTGCTCGTGCCGCCGTGTTGCCACCGCGTGACATCTGGCCGTGTCGGGGTTTGCAGAGGATGCTGTGCCGGTATCCCAGTGGAGGTACGGAGTCGTCGCCATGTCGACTCATCGATGGCTGAGCTTGAAGGGGGTAGTAGCGTGTCCGACGCTCTGTTCACCGGCGCCGCGCAGCGGGTCCTCCCCGCCCCACGGGCGGCCGCGGCTGGGGAGGACGGGCTCGACACCCGCACCCTCTCCCGCGCACTCTTCCTCCGCTTCGCGGAGCTCTCTTCGGGGCATCCCGACTACGCCTACGTGCGGAACACGTTGATCGAGCTGAACCTGCCACTGGTCCGCTACGCGGCTGCGCGCTTCCGCAGCCGCAACGAGCCGATGGAGGACATCGTCCAGGTCGGCACGATCGGGCTGATCAAGGCCATCGACCGGTTCGACAACGACCGCGGCGTCGAGTTCCCGACCTTCGCGATGCCGACGATCATCGGCGAGATCAAGCGCTTCTTCCGTGACACGAGCTGGTCGGTCCGGGTGCCGCGGCGTCTGCAGGAGCTGCGGCTGGCCCTGACCAAGGCCGGCGACGAGCTGAGCCAGCGGCTGGACCGTTCACCGACGGTGGCGGAGCTGGCCCACTGCCTCGGCGTGACCGAGGAGGAGGTCGTCGAGGGCCTGGCCGTCGGCAACGCCTACACGGCGTCCTCGCTGGACAGCACGCCGACGGAGGAGGACGGCGACGGCCCCCTGGCGGAGCGCCTGGGCTACGAGGACGCGGCGATGGAGGGCGTCGAGTACCGCGAGTCGCTGAAGCCCCTGCTGGCGCGGCTTCCCGCGCGGGAGCGACGGATCATCATGCTGCGGTTCTTCGGGAACATGACGCAGTCGCAGATCGGGGACGAGATCGGCATCTCGCAGATGCACGTCTCGCGCCTGCTCACCCGAACGCTGGCCACGTTGAGGGAGGGCCTGATCTCCGAGGGATAGTTGCAACACCTCAGGGGCGCGAGGAACTGCGCGACAAGCCACCCGTGTGCGGATGGTCCTCGACGCGCAGGGCCATCCGCACACGGTGGTTTCTCGCGCAGTTCCTCGCGCCCCTTTAGGCCAGCAGGTTCTTGCGGAGGCCCTCGAGGTCTTCGTCGGTAAGACCCAAGCCCTCGGAGAGGAACGCGTCGAAGCTCGGCCAGCCCGCCGCGACCGCGTCGAACGCCGCGTCGAGGTACGCGCGGTCCGCGTGCATGATCGGGCGCATCAGTTCGGGCTCGCGCATGATGCCCCGCGTGCCCATCGACTCCATGATCCGCTCGATCAGCTCGCCCGTGCGGTCGTTGGTGAGCAGGTAGTCCTCGTAAACCGTCTCGCGGTCCACGCCCAGCGCCGTCAGCACGATCGCCGCCGTCCAGCCCGTGCGGTCCTTGCCCGCGGTGCAGTGGAAGAAGAGCGGCACCCGCTCCGGCCGGCACAGCGCCCGGACCGTCTCCGCGAAGCGCCCGCGGATCTCGGCGTCCGTCACGAACCACCCGTACATCTCGGTCATCAGCCGCTCCGCGCCGCCGTCCCCGAGCAGGGCCCGCTGCGCGTCCGCGTCCTGGGCGGCCAGGGTGTCCCGGAGGGCCACATAGATGTCGTGGTCGGTGGCGTAGACGGGCTGGGCCTCCAGCGCCGCGCCTGCGGGCACGCGGTCCGCGCCGTTCTCGGTGACCTCGTTCAGGCCGCGCAGATCGATCACCCAGCGGACACCAAGCGCCTCCAGCGCGGCTATGTCCTCGTCCGTCGCCCGGTGCAGGGCGTCACCGCGCAGAGCGACGCCGAAGCGGACGGTGCGGCCCTCGACGGTTCGGTATCCGCCCAGGTCACGGGCGTTCACCGCACCCTGCAGCCCAAGGCTGCGGCCGGGGGCGAGGTCGGCGGCGCGGTCCTGGTCGGTCACGTGGGCTCCTCGGGGGACACCCCCGGCCGGTGGCCGGGCGTTTCGGGCGGACGTTCGCCAGTCTAGGCGGGTGCGGAGTGCAACCGAAGAGTGCCCTTTTCATCTGATGACCCATCAGTAAACTGGCGCCACCGAAGGAGACTCCTGGGGAGGGTGACCGGCGATGGCGCGTTCCGCGATACGTCCGCTCTTGGGCGGCCTGCTGGGCGTGACGCTGGTCACGCTGGCGGCCTGCGGGCCGGATCGGGGCGGCTCGGTCGCCATCGGCGGCGGGCCGCCCGCCCCGATCGCGACGACGCCCTCCAACAGCGGAGTGGTCTTCGTCCCGCTGGACTCGCCGACTCCCGGCTCCACGAACGCCAGAACACCTGGCTCCACGCCGAACTCAGGCACCGGCTCGACGCCGGGCCCGCCCGCCTCCTCGACCGGCGGCAGCGGCAGCGGCGGCACCGGGGTCACCGGGGGCTCCCGCTCGACCCCCTCCGGCGGACGATCGACGGGCGGCACCGGCAGCGGCACTGGCACGCCGAGCCCTGGCGGGGGCGGCCCGACCACCAGCGCGCCGCAGTCCCCGGCCAGCCTCGCCGTCACCGCACTGAACACCGCCGACACCGGCCAGCGCTGGTGCCAGCGGGTCACCCTCGGGCTCGCCAACAGCGGCGATCGCACCGCGACCAGCGGCACGGTCACCTTCGCCACCCACGTGATCGGCGCGCTCGGCATCGACTGGTGGACGTATCAGACCAGCCAGGCCTTGGCCGCACCCGTCGCCGGGCACCGCAGCGTCGACGAGAGCTGGACGGTCTGCCTCGACTCCTGGCGCGTGCCGATCGGCATGCACATGGAGACGCGCACGGCGTCCCTCAGCTGAGGAACGCCGTCACAGGGTCCGGGTCCGGAGGAGTGAGCTGCAGACCGGTCGGTCTTACTTCATCGCGAGGTAAACGACGCCCACGACCACGACCAGCGTGATGATCCCCACGAGGGCGAGCAGGCCGGTGCGACGGGTCTCGCTCGGCGCGGTGGCCGGCTGCGCGACGGGCTCGTCGACGAAGGCGCGGAACATCTGCGTGCTCGCGGAGGTGTCCTCGTTCGCGGGCGGGAAGTTCTGGTAGTTCGACATGTGCCCTGACTCTAGTCAATCCGGAGCGGAACCTGGACCCCCACAATGTCGCAGCTCTGTACTAGAAACCCGACCTTTCTGTGAAGAACGGGAGCGACGGACGGGAACACGGGCCGCCTCCCACGCCGTTGCCCCAGTCATGACCGACTCTCCTCGCACTCTTCTCGGCGCCTCCGACCTCGCCGTCTTCCCGCTCGCCCTGGGCGGCAACGTCTTCGGCTGGACCGCCGACCAAGACGCGTCCTTCGCCGTCCTGGACGCCTACGCCGCGGCGGGCGGCAACTTCCTCGACACCGCCGACGTCTACTCGGCCTGGGCGCCCGGCAACGAGGGCGGCGAGTCCGAGAGGATCATCGGCAGCTGGCTCGCCGCCCGCGGCAACCGTGACGACATCGTGGTGGCGACCAAGGTCGGCGCGCATCCGAAGTTCAAGGGCCTCAAGGCCGAGACCCTCACCGCCGCCGCCGAGGAGTCCCTGCTGCGCCTCGGCACCGACAGGATCGACCTGCTCTACACCCACTTCGACGACGAGAGCACGCCCGTCGAGGAGATCATGACCGCGCTGGACGCCCTGGTCCGCGCGGGCAAGGTCCGACAGATCGCCGCGTCCAACATCTCCCCGGCGCGGCTGCGGGCCTCGCTGGAATTCGCCGAGGCCGAGGGCCTGGCCCGCTACGTCGCGCTCCAGCCCCACTACAACCTGGTCTCGCGGGAGACCTACGAGGGCGAGCTCGCAGCGATCGCGACGGAGTTCGGGCTCTCCGCCGTTCCCTACTACGCGCTCGCTGCCGGCTTCCTCACCGGCAAGTACCGCGCGGGCGGCCCGGCCGTGGACAGCCCCCGCGCCGGGGGCGCGGAGAAGCTGCTGGCGAGCGAGCGCGGGCAGCGGGTACTGGCCGCGCTGGACACGGTCGCGGCCGAGCGCGGCGTCGCGCACGCCACGGTCGCGCTGGCCTGGCTGGCCGCGCAGCCGACGGTCGCCGCGCCGATCGCCTCCGCGCGCACCGTCGAGCAGCTGCCCGACCTGGTCGCCTTCCCCGGACTGACACTGGCCGCGGCCGAGCTGGACGCCCTGACCGCGGCCTCGGCCTCGGTCTGAGAGAGGCAGGACAGCTGATGCAGATCCGCCCGCTGGCTCCGGAGCTGCTCGCCGAGGAGCTCGCGGAGCGGATCGCGGCCATGGACGGCCCCTGGGTCCGGGTCGCCGTCGACGGCGCGGACGCCGCGCGTCCCGGCGAGCTGGCGGACGCGCTGGTCGCACCGCTGCGGCTGCGCGGGCGGCCGGTGCAGCGGGTGCACGCGCGGGACTTCCTGCGTCCGGCCTCGCTGCGCTTCGAGTTCGGCCGCGAGGACGCTGACGCCTACCTGGACCGCTGGCTGGACGCGGGCGCGCTGTTCCGCGAGGTCTTCGACCCGCTCGAAGCGGGAGCGTCCGGCCTGGTCCTGCCGACGCTCTGGGACCCGGCGACGGACCGCGCGACGCGCGCCGAACGCGTCCCACTGCCGCCGGGCGGCGTGCTGCTCCTCGACGGCCCACTGCTGCTGGGCCGCTGGTTCCCGCTGGACCTGACGGTCCATCTGCACCTCACCCCCGCCGCGCTGGAACGTCGCACCCCGCCCGACCAGCGCTGGACCCTGCCGGCCCTGGCCCGCTACGAGGCGGAGAGGCGCCCGCAGGACTCGGCGGACATGACAGTGCGGGCCGACGATCCTCGTCGGCCCGCACTGGTGGTCAGCGGTACGTGATTACTGCTTGGGGAAGCTCACCGCGTGCGCCGGGAGCTGCACCGTGCAGAAGGAGCAGCGGGTGGCGGCCTCCGGGATGGAGCTGAGGCACTCGGGGCAGTCCTTCTTCGGCGCCTCGACGTCCGTCTTCGTGGAGAACTTGGCCGTCAACCTGTTGACGGGCAGCACGACACAGAAGTAGACGACGGCAGCAACCAGGACGAAGCTGATCGCCGCGGCAACGAACTGCCCATACGGGAACGTGACCTTGTCGACCGTGAAGCTGGCCTTGCTGAAGTCACCGGACTGCTTGCTGATCAGACCGATGACCGGCGAGAGGAATGCCCCGACGAACCCGGTGACCAGCGCCGTGAACGCCGCGCCGATGACGATACCGACGGCGAGTTCAACGACATTGCCGCGGAGCAGAAACTTCCGGAATCCCTTCATGGCGGGTCACCGTATCACTCGTACGAGTGGTCCGAGTTACGCCGACTTGTCCGCTTCCGCTCGCTCGGCCGCCGCCTGCGCCTGAATCCCGGAGACCTTTCGCAGCGGCACCTCCTTGATCACCAGCGAGAGCACGAACGCCGCCGTCGCGACGCATGCCGCGAGCAGGAAGACCAGGTGCATCGAGTCCGCGAATCCCATCTTGAACGGGGCGGCCAGCACCTCCGGCAGCCGCTGGATGAAGGAGGAGTCGCTGAGCACGGAGGAGCCGCTCGCGCCGTCGAGTGCGTGCGGGTGCGCGGCGTAGGCCTGCTGGTAGGCAGGCGTCGCGGCGGCTGCGTAGGTGGCGGAGACGATGTTGCCCTTGACCGTGCTGAAGAGCACCGACAGGAAGATCGCCGTGCCGGCCGTCGCACCGAGCTGCCGGAAGAAGGTGGCCGACGCGGTGGCGACACCCATGTCCTGCGGCGGGACCGCGTTCTGCACCGCGAGCGTCAAGGTCTGCATCGTGCAGCCGAGCCCGATGCCGAAGAGCGCCATGAAGAGCATGGTCTCGGCGAGCGGAGTGTTCCACTGCACCTCGAAGTGGAAGAGGAGCATCGCCGTGATCATGACGGCGGTGCCGACCACCGGGAAGATCTTGTAGCGCCCGGTGCGCCCGATCAACCGGCCCACCACGATCGAGGTGATCATCATGCCGAGCATCAGCGGCAGCATCATCAGACCGGACTTGGTCGGGCTCGCGCCCTTCACGATCTGCAGGTACTGCGGGATCATCATCATCGCGCCGAACATTGCCATGCCGATCAGCACGGAGAGCACGCTGGTCTGGCTGAACACCTTGTTGGAGAAGAGCCGCATCGGGATCAGGGCCGCGTCGCCCATCCGGCGTTCGACGAGGATCCAGGCGACGACACCGAAGACGCCGACCAGGTAGCAGGTCAGCGCGCGCGGCGAGGTCCAGCCCCAGCTCTGGCCCTGCTCGGCGACGAGCAGCAGCGGGACGACACCGACAGCGATGGTCACCGCGCCCCACCAGTCGATCCGCTGCGCGCGGCGCACGTGCGGAACGTTGAGCACCTTGGCCACGACGAAGAGTGCGACCAGCCCGATCGGCACGTTGACCAGGAAGACCCAGCGCCAGCCGGAGATGCCGAGGATGGTGCCCTGGCCTGCCAGGAAGCCGCCGACCAGCGGGCCCAGCACGCTGGAGGTGGCGAAGACGGAGAGGATGTAGCCCTGGTAGCGGGCCCGTTCGCGCGGCGGCACGATGTCGCCGATGATCGCCAGCGCGAGCGACATCAGACCGCCGGCGCCGATGCCCTGGAACGCGCGGAACGCGGCCAGTTCGATCATCGAGGTCGAGAAGGTGCAGGCGACCGAGCCGACGACGAAGATGCTGATCGCCGCGAGGAAGAAGGGCTTGCGCCCGTAGATGTCGGAGAGCTTGCCGTAGAGCGGCGTGGCGATCGTCGAGGTGATCAGGTACGCGGTCGTGGTCCACGCCTGCTCGCTCAAGCCGTGCAGGTCGTCGGCGATGGTGCGGATGGCGGTGCTGACGATCGTCTGGTCCAGCGAGGCCAGGAACATCCCCATCATCAGGCCGGAGAGGATGGTGAGGATCTGGCGGTGGCTCAGACCGTTCTTGGCCGCGTCGGATATGGACGGCGCGGCGGCGTCCGACGCTGCGGTGCTGCTGCCGTGGCTCATTGGGCCGCTCCCTGCTGAACTGCGTGTGCGGTGTTCGTTGCTTGCGTTGCGTGTGCTGCGTGTGCTGCGTGTGCTGCGTGTGCGCCCTGGGCTGTGTGCCCGGCGTGGTGCTGCTGGGTGTAGTGCTCGGCGAAGCCGTCGTTCAGGAGGGTGAAGAGGCGGACCAGGTCGTGCCGGTCCTCCCCTGGCCAGTCCCGCAGGATGTCGGCCAGCTCGTCGTTGCGCTGGGCGCGGAAAGCCTCGTACGCGGCGAGCCCGGAGGGGGAGACCGTCAGCAGTGCACCACGGCGGTCGTCCGGGTCGGGAGTCCGCTCGACCAGGCCGCGATCGACCAGGGAGCGGATCTGTCGGCTCACCGTGGAAAGGTCGAGGTAGGTCTCCGCGGCGAGGTCGGTCGCACGCTTCGGCCCGCACCGGACCAACGTGGCGAGCAGTAGGCGGTCGCCGCCCTGCTCGTCGCGGGAGCGGTGCTTCCACGCCTGGATCAGCCGGAAGAACCGGCCGAGTTGCTCACCCATGAGCGCGGCGGCCTCGTCGGCGGTGGCGCTCTCCGCGCTGTGCGGTGCGGCTGTACCCATACCGATCGCCCCCTCTCCTTCTCACTCTTCACATAGTTGCTTGTTCCTAGCAAGTAAATGTACTCCACATCAGTCCGTTCGGAAACCATCCGGATCCGGCGGGACAGACGGGGGCGCTGGTCAGGAAATCACCCCGCAGCGGGGGGTCAGCGTCTCTGACATATATGGCAGCCCTGTTTCAGCCCTGCCATCTGCAGTCGGAAGGGCGCCGACCCGCTCTAGCGTGGCCCCGCACGAACCTGATTCCCTCACACCCTCTGGAGGGCTCCATGGTTCCACCCATGCGACGTCGACTGCTCGCTGCAGTCGTGGGCGGCCTCACCCTGGCCGTCCCGAGCGCCGCGATCAGCGCGACCGCAGCCTTCAGCGCGGCCTCGACCACCGCCGCCGCCGCGTACCCGTCGCTCAAGCCGACCGTCGCGGAGTACACCCAGCTGAGCACCGGCACCACACCGCCGACCCAGGCCCAGTGCAGCTCGGCCGGCCGCCGCTGCTTCAACCCGCTCTCGGTGCAGGCCGCCTACAACGTCGGCCCGCTCTACGCCGCCGGCTACAACGGCAAGGGCATGACGATCGCGATCGTGGACTCCTACGGCAGCGACACCATGGCTCACGACCTCCACGTCTACGATCAGGCCTTCGGCGTGGCCGCGATGTGCGGCGAGGAGGGGGTCACCTGCGCCCCCGGCATGCCGAGCTTCAGCGAGCTGCAGCTGCAGGGCGCGCCGGCCACCAAGGCCCCGCCGCCCACCAGCAAGGGCACCGGCCAGGAGAACAAGTCCGCCTGGGCGCTGGAGGTTTCGCTCGACGTCGAGACCGCGCACGCGATGGCCCCGGGCGCGAACATCATCCTGGTCACGACGCCGACCGCGGAGACCCTGGGCGTCCAGGGCTTCCCGCAGATGATGGCCGCCGAGGACTACGTGGTCCAGCACCACCTGGCCAACGTGATCTCGCAGTCCTTCGCCTCCGGCGAGGGCGCGTTCGCCAGCCCGCAGGCCCTGCAGAGATTGCGCTACGCGTACCAGGACGCGGCGGCCAGCGGCGTGACCGTGCTCGGCTCCTCCGGCGACAGCGGCTCGGCGGTATCGACCAAGACGCCGGTCAAGAGCGGCGGCACGGTGCTGCCCGACCCGGGCGTGGAGTGGCCGGCCTCGGACCCGCTGGTGACCGGCGTCGGCGGCACGTACCTGTGCACGGACGCCAACGCCACCTCCGGCCGGACCACCGACAGCTCCAGCAACCCGGCCAAGTGCAAGGCCAACCCGGGCCAGGCGGAGATCGGCTGGACCAACGGCGGCGGCGGCTTCAGCTCGATCTTCAGCCGCCCGTCCTACCAGGACACGCTGCCGGCCGGCAGCACGTCCGTCGGCGCGATGCGCGGTGTGCCCGACATCAGCCTGCAGGCCAGCTCCGGTACCGGCATGCTCGTCTACACCTCCCTGCCGCCGGACGGCAACGGCGGGCTCAACTGCGCGGGCACCCCGTGCAGCACCGGCTGGTACGACATCGGCGGCACCTCGCTCTCCTGCCCGCAGTGGGCCGGCCTGGTGGCGATCGCGGACCAGATCAACGGCGGCGGGCTGGGCCTCATCAACCCGGCGCTCTACAAGGTGGCGGCGAACCCGACGCAGTACGCGGCGGACTTCAACGACATCACCGTCGGCAACAACACCGCCAACCCGACCGTCCCCGGCTACTCGGCGACGACGGGCTGGGACGCGGTCACCGGCCTCGGCACGCCGAACGCGGCGCTGCTGCTGCCCGACCTCGTGGCGGCGTCGCACTGACGCTCCGTCACACCTCTGATCAGCGCGCCCCCGGCCTGAGTTCCTCCCGGCCGGGGGCGCGCCCCATGGCCGCCTCCGGCGTTGACTAATCTGATCGCATGACGACCACGGACTCCGCCCCGCTGCCCCTGCCACCAGGCGTCGTCGAGATCACCACCGAGGCAGAACTCGCCGCCCTCCTCGGCGAACCCTCCGCCCGCGACGCGGGCAAGGTGCGCACTCGCCTGCACGAAAACGACCGCGCGTGGCTCGCCGCCGCCCCGTTCTGCCTCGTCGCGACCGCCGACGCCGACGGCAACTGCGACGCCTCCCCGAAGGGCGACCCGGCCGGCTTCACCCTCGTCCTGGACGACACGACGATCGTCGTCCCCGAGCGGCGCGGTAACCGGCGTGCGGACGGTTTCCGCAACGTGCTGACCAACCCCCACGTGGGGCTGCTCTACCTGATCCCCGGTCGGGGCGACACCCTGCGCATCAACGGCCGTGCCCGCCTCGTGCGCGACGCGCCTTTCTTCGACCAGCTCGTCGTCAAGAGCCACCGCCCGCGTCTGGCCATGCTGGTGGAGATCGACGAGATCTTCTACCACTGCTCCAAGGCCTTCCTCCGCTCCGGCCTCTGGCACCCGGAGGGCTGGGCCCCGGACGCAGCCCCCTCCCGCGCCCGCATCGCCAAGAGCATGGAGCGCCAGGACGAGGACCTCGCCGCGTTGGAGACCTATTACGGCCCGGGCTACGGCGGTGACCTCTACGGCACGGCGGACTGACCGACTGCGGACTGACCGACCGGGCCCACGTAGAGAGAGGCGAGTCGGGGTAGCCGTCGGCACATCTCCGTCATGTCATCGAAGTCGAAGTTCCACTCCTGGTCGAGCTCCGGATACCGCACGCTGAACGCCCCGGCGGGCAACTCCTCACCCGTGGCCTCCCGGTACGCGTCCCAGGCGATGGCGAGAGCCGCCTGGCCGTCGATGTCCTCCCCGCGCGCGGCGGCGGCCTGCACGGCGGACAGGTCCGCGAGGGAGTCGGGATCGGCAAGGACCTGCTCGAAGGTCTGCCGCCCCTGAAGGATCAGCCAGCCCCGGAAGTAGTCGAACCCGTCGTCGGAACAGCCACCGTTGATCACATACGCCGCCGCCCACAGCGGACTCCGGTACGACTCCGCCATCAGCGCCCACAGCGCGCGCTGCGCAGCGACGATCTCCTCCGCGTCCCGCCGCCCGGCCAGCAGCGCTGAGGCCGTCACGGCGACGGCGTCGCAGTCGACACCCTCGCCACGGTGGTGCCCGCGGGCGTCCTCAATGAGCTGCCAGAACCGTTGGATCTCCATGGTCCCCGAGCATGTCACCCACCACTGACAGCGCCCGGGCCGGCGGAGGACCGCCGCTGTCCGAGGGATAGGTTCCGACGTCCCAGAACCTCCAGGAGTGCAACGACATCGGGTTGGCCAGGTGAATCTCGAACACCTGCCGCGTCCCGTCCGCGTAGCGGACCTGCACGGAGGCGTCGGCGCTGTCCACCACGTTGTCGGAATTGTCGATGGTGACGGTGGTGGTACCACCGGCGACCGTAGCGGCGTGGGCGAAGTCGGCGGCCGAGAAACCGGTCGGCCCGCCGTTGTCCCTCGACCGCACCACCGCATGCAGCCCGTCCGCGCTGCGCTCGGCGACGGCCCGTAGATAGCAGCGGATGAGCGTGGCCTGGTCCGCGTCGACCCCCTGGAAGCGGACGGCCACCCACGAACACGACGGCTCGGACGCATCCGGCCCGTACAAGGTGTCCTGCACGGCCTGCGACACGGCCGACGTCGCCCACACCCCGAACGGCCCGACGCCCACCGCCACCATCCCGGCGACGATCCACCCCTTCGCCCGCCTCGAGCGACCCACCCAGAACCCCATGACTCAGACTCCCCCTCTGACCCCTCGGCTGCACACCTCCGCCCCGCCGAGAGCCCGGACGATGATCCGTCACCCTCTCCCACCTCAAGGACCCCGCTGCCACCAGGACAGTTCCCTCCCCTCGGGTTTCCCCGAACGCGCCTCAGAGCCGGCGGCGGTCCTCTAGCCTCGCCCGGTGGAATGGTCATCCTTCGCAAGCACCGCTCTCGGCGCCGTCATCGGCGTCACCTCGACGCTCGTCGCGGACCGGGTCAGATGGCGGCGTGACCACCTGGACAAGCGTCAGGACCGGCAGCGGCAGCTGTACGCGGACTACCTCACCGCCCTGTCGCGTACCGGCAACGAGATCCGCGAGGCCGCCCGCAGTTCCTCCCTCTCCGCGCCCGAGCGCGGGCGCATGGCGGTGGAGGCGTTCAAGTCGGGGGGAGCCTACGAACTTCGGTACCAGGTCTCGATCAGTGCGCCGGACGAGGTCGAGCAGTCCTCGGTGGCCGCCTTCCGCGCGCTGCGGAACCTTCGCGATCTCGTCGAGTCCGGCACCGCGCACGACGAGGCGTCGTACCGGGAGGCCCGCCAACACTGGGACGACACCTTCAGCGAGCTGCGCTCGCACATCCGCGCGGACCTCGGCGGTCACCCGTCGGCGTCCTGATACCAGGTCAGATCCGGGTTGCCTCGCACGACGTACGTCGGAAGCCTCCCATCCGTGATCAGCTCGCGCGGCGCGCATCTCGGCGCTGCGAGGATGAGACCAGCTGGCGGTGCTCCGTCCGGCACTTGTGAGACGCGCCATAGATGAGCTCGCCGCACGTGGTGAGCTTCCGGACGGGCCCGGCCGATACGAGGTCGATGGTTGGGCGCTCTTCGCTCGCCAAGGATCAAGGACGCCGAAAGCCCCGGCCGATTATTTCGGTCGGGGCTTCAGATCTGGTGCGCTCGGCAGGATTCGAACCTGCAACCTTCTGATCCGTAGTCAGATGCTCTATCCGTTGAGCTACGAGCGCTTGTTCAGTTGGTGCGAGGTCTCTCGGGGCTTCTCTCGTCCGCCCCTCGCGGCCTCACGAGAAGAACATTACACGACACCCGGCCGGAGGCGAAATCGAGTATTCATGCCCCCGACACCACCCCCCACCTGCGATCGCTCCAGGAAGTCGAGCTCCGCGCCCAGCCCCGCCGAGGTCGCGCGGCGGTACGCGAACCAGGAGAGGGCGAGGTCCTGCCAGGGGAGGCCGACGGGTGCATAGACCGACAGCGACGGCCGGACGGGTGACGCGTCGCGGAGGTGGACGGCGAGCGGGGTCGCGTGGAGGGCGGGGTCGGTGAGGATGCCGGAGCTGCGGGCCAGGGGGAGGTGGTCGACGGTGAGGGCGGCCGCGGCGAGCAGGTCCGGGGAGAGTTCGAGCTTGCCCGGTTCGTCCGCGCCCAGGGTGGTGACGTGCTGGCCGGGGTGGGTGTCCGCCAAGGACAGGAGCGGAGTGCGGGACCAGGTCGCGCAGAGAACGAGGTCGGACACCGCGCTGACCGCCGACGGAGAGGCGGCGACCGTGCCGCCGTGGCGGGCGGCGAAGGACGCGGCGTGGGCCGGGTCGGTGTCGTGGACCGTCAGCGCGGGCCAGTCGCGGAGGCGACCGAGCCCGAGGAGGGTGAGCTCCGCCTGCGCGCCCGCGCCGATCACACCGAGGCGACCGCCCGGCGCAGCCAGCGCGTCCATCGCCAGTGCCGCCGCCAGGCCGGTGCGCCACGCGGTGATCGTCGCCGAGTCGAGCAGGGCCAGCATCGAGCCGTCCGTACCGCTGTGGAGGCAGATCACCCCGCGCTGCGCGGGCTGGGCGCCGGGGAACTTCGCGTTGACCTTCACCGTGTAGGCATCGATCCCGGGCAACAGCCCGGGGATGAGCGCCGTGGCGACGCCCGCGAACGGCAGCTCGCCGAAGACCCGCTGTCCCGCCGGACCCTCCGGATCGGCGGCGAGGAAGGCGGAACGCAACGCGTCCAGGCAGGCGTCCGGCTCCAGGACGGCGAGGAGCGCGCTTCGCGAGAGCAGCAGGGTCACCGCCTCATCCCAGCACGCAGCATCCCGGCACAAACGCCGAGGGCCCGACCTGCGATGCAGGTCGGGCCCTCGGTCAGGAAGCGGAGGCTGAGGGATTTGAACCCTCGATGGGCTTTAAGACCCAAACCGCATTAGCAGTGCGGCGCCATAGACCGGACTAGGCGAAGCCTCCTCAGTCGTTCGCGCTCGCCGGATGGCGATCACGACTGTCTGCATGGATGATGCCACAACCCTGGGGGTCGGGGCTAACCCTCGACCACGTTACTAGGCGGGTCGCCGGGATCGCAAAAACAATGCGATAGTGCTGGTTGGCCGACGAGGCCGTCGGCACCTTCAGCAGCGTCGGCACCGACGTCGGAACCGACCGCACGGATGCGAGAAGGAGGACCTCTCGTCGTGAGCAGCAGGCCGACTCGAGGCACTGCTCGCCTCGCAGCGATACTCGACGCCCTCCCTGACGCGTTGCTACTGGTGAACAGCAACGGCACCGTCGTCGACGCCAACGACGCGGCGGTGCGGAGTCTGCAGGCTCCCGGGACGTCGCTGGTCGGCCGGGGCGTGCTGGACCTCCTCCCGGAGTTCGATCCGAGCCGGATCCCCGGCTCGATGCGCCCGCGCGGGAAGAACGCCGCCGGCGAGGAGGCGGACGACGACGCCCCGGTGCGGATGACCGCGCGGCGGACGGACGGGTCGTCCTTCACGGTCGAGGTGCAGGCAAGCGAGTTCGAGGACGACGGACGCACCCAGGGCAACGGCTCCACCGGGTCCTACTACGGCTCCAGCTCCCTCAGCACCCCCTCCCCCAGCGACCGCGAGCTGCTGCTCATCGTGGTCAGGGACCTGAGCGCGCGGCTCGAGGTCGAGTCCGAGCTGCGCCGCCAGCACAAGCAGACCGAGATGATCCTGCGCGCAGCCGCCGAGGGCGTCGTCGGCGTGGACACCGACGGCCGGGTGGTGCTGGTCAACCCCGCCGCCGCGCACATTCTCGGCCACCGCGCCGGCGAGCTCGGCGGCCAGGAGCTGCTGCCGCTGGTCATGCACTCGCGCGCGGACGGCTCGCCGTTGCCCGCCGAGGAGTCCCCGCTCGCCGACACCCTCCGCTCCGGCCGACGCCACCGGGTCCACTCGGCGACGCTGTGGCGCAAGGACGGGCAGCCGGTCTCGGTCGAGCTGTCCACGGCCCCGGTGCGGGACGGGGACCAGCTGGTCGGCGCGGTGATGACCTTCACCGACCGCAGCGCCTACCTCTCCCTGAACTCGCGGCACGAGCATCTGACGGCCGTCCTTGAGCAGGAGCTGCGCAAGCCGCTCGACCGGCTCAACGACACCCTGGAGCAGCTGGCCCGCGACCCGGCCGGCCAGCTGTGGCCGGAGGCGAACTGGGTGCTGCGGCGACTGGCCGACGAGTGCCGCCGCACGTCGAACCTGGTCGACGGCGTGCTCGCCTACCAGCGCTTCGACGCGGCCGCCGAGGCCGGCAAGGAGCAGTTGCACCGGCAGCCGGTCGCGCTCGACAAGGTGATCGCCAAGGCCGTCGAGGCCGCGACCGGGATGCTCGGCGAGGGCCGGGTGGAGTTCGCGGTGCACCCTGCCTCGGTCGAGGTCGCCGTCGACGCGGAACGACTCGCGGTCGCGCTCGGGCATCTGATCGCCGACGTGGCGGACACCGCGGACGACGCGGACCCCGCCGCGAAGGGCGAGCTGTACGGGATGGCGGTCGGCGTCGCGTCCGGGCTGGCGGGACGGCGGCACGGCGCCCGCTCGGCGGGCGGCGCGGGCGTCGGCGTGGTGATAGCCGCGGCGCAGCGGGGCGAGGTCGCCCGGATCGAGGTCCGGGGCCCGGGCGCGGGCAGCGGACCGATCCACCTGCCGATCGCGCGCGGCATCGTCGAGCGGCACGGCGGCGTACTGCAGTCGCACGAGCTGCCGGGGCGTCAGGGCCGCACCTACGTGGTGGAGCTGCCGCTGGACCCGGCGAACGCGGCGGTCCAGCGTCCGCTGCCCGCGCCAGGGGACAACGCGACGGCGATCCTGCCGGACCTGCCGCTGGAGCTCCCCGCCAGGCCCGCGCCCGCACCGGCGCCTGCCCCGGCCGCGGCGCCCGACACCGCCGAAGCCGCCCCCGCCGCGACGGGAACACCCGCCCAGGGGACCGATCGCTCCCGCCGCCGCAACCGCCTGCCCGCGCCCGAGGTGGTCCGTCCGCCGCGCGCGATGGAGGCCGAGGCGGAGGCGGAGGCCGCCGCACAGCAGGCGCAGCAGGCTCAGATGTCGCAGCAGGCACAGCATCCGCAGCCCGGGGCGTCGGACGAGTTCCCCGGCCTGATCGGCGCGCCGGTCTACCCGGGGCTGGAGCACGCGCTGCCGCCGGCCGGCAGCGTGATCGCGCCCGAGCCGCGCCGCCAGACCAGCGCGGGCAACGGCCGTCGTCGCCGCCTCGCGCTGGGCCCTGCGGCGGGCGACGAGAACCCGACCCCGCAGAGCGCCCAGAACCCTCAGCACCCCCAGTACGGGCAGAACGGGACGAACGGTCAGTTCAGCCTGAACGGGCAGGTCCACGGCGAACAGGAGGCCGGGGCCACCGGCCCGGGCGCGCTCGAGCCGGTCCCCCCGGCCATGCCGATGCCCAGCCCGCTGCCCCCCTCGATGGCGACACCGGCGCAGCACCCGGCCGAGCCGCTCCAGCCCATGGGCCTGCCCGAGATGTCCCCGGACAGCGAGCCGAGCAGCCCGCCCGCGCCGCCCGCGCCCTTCGGCGGACGTTTCGCCCTCGGCCCCGCGTCCACCCCGGCCCCGGCCTCGCCCGCCGTTCCCGTCCCGCAACAGGCACGTCCGCGCGGCGGCAGCCACGCCGCGCTGCCGCTCCCTCCCGCGCCGACGCCCGCGTCCGGGTCCGGGTCCGCCGGAGGCACGTTCGGCGGTCGCAGCGGCGTGATGAGCCTCTCGCAGTCGCCGCTCCAGTCCGTGCAGACCCCGCCCAGAGGCACCGAACTGCCGCGTCAGTCCCAGCCGGCCCCCCAGCCCGGCCAGCCCGCGCAGTCCGGCCGGCCCGGCTCCCCGGTCGGCCCCGAGGAGGACGGCCCCGGCACCGAGAGCAGGCTGGAGTTCATCGCGGGCGCCGACTACCCGACGATGATCGCGCCCGCCTCCGACGGGCGGCCACGCCGCCTGCTGGTCTGGCCGGAGCCCGATCCGTCGACCCGTCAGGCACTGAAGGACCGCGGCTACCGCCCCATCATCGTCAGCTCCCGCGAGGAGGTGGACGCGCAGGTCGCCGGCTACCCGGCGGCGCTCTTCGTCGACCCGCTGACCGGGCCGATCACTCGCACCGCGCTGCAGTCGCTGCGCACCGCCGCCGGCGACGCCAACGTGCCGGTCCTGGTGACGGCCGGCCTCGGCCAGGCCACCCCGGAGGCCGCCTACGGCGCCGACCCGGCCGTGCTGCTGCGCGCCCTCGCCCCGCGCGACAGCGATCGGCACGCGCCCCGCGTCCTGCTGGTCGAGCAGGACCCGCACATCGCCGCCGCGTTCACCGCATCGCTGGAACGACGCGGCATGCACGTCGAGCACGCCTCGTCGGAGAACGACGCGGTCTCCCGCGCGAGCAGCGTCCAGCCGAACCTGGTGGTGATGGACCTGATGCTGATCCGACGCCGCCGGATGGGCATCGTGGACTGGCTGCGCAGCAACAACCGGCTCTTCCGCACCCCGCTCGTCGTCTACACCTCGGTGGACGGCCCCGAGCAGCGCGCGGGCCTGCGCTCGGGCGAGACGGTCCTCTTCCTCGCCGAACGCTCGACCTCCCCCGAGGTCCAAGCCCGCATAGTCGACCTGCTCGGCAAGATCGGCTCCCTCGCCGAGGCGTGATCATTCGACAGTCGGCCAACGGCTGAGGCCCCGGCCGTGGAGCCGGGGCCTCGGCCGTGGACGAAGTCTCAGAACCGGTCGCCCTTGCCGAGCAGCGTGACGTCCAGTTCTCCCGCCGCGTACTCGGCGCGAATCACCTTCTTGTCGAACTTGCCCACGCTCGTCTTCGGCACCGAGGCGATCAGCGACCAGCGCTCCGGCAGCTGCCAGGAGGCGACGCGCTCGGCGAGGAAGGCGCGGAGTTCGGCGAAGCCGACCTTCGAGTCCTCGCGGAGGACGACCGTGGCCAGCGGGCGCTCGCCCCACTTGTCGTCGGGGACCGCGACGACCGCCGCCTCAAGGACGTCCGGGTGGGCCATCAGGTGGTTCTCCAGCTCGACGCTGGAGATCCACTCGCCGCCGGACTTGATGACGTCCTTGGCCCGGTCGGTCAGGGTCAGGTAGCCGTCGGCGGTGATCGTGCCGACGTCGCCGGTGCGCAGCCAGCCGTCCTCGCTGAACTTCTCGGAGGACTGCTGCTCGTCGCCGTAGTAGGAGCCGGCGATCCACGGGCCGCGCACCTCCAGCTCGCCGGCGGTGACGCCGTCGTGCGGGGCGGGGGTGCCGTCCGGGCCGATGATGCGCGGTTCGACGGAGGCGGGGAAGCGGCCCTGGGTGAGGCGGTAGGGCCACTCCTGTTCCGGCGTCAGGTTGCCCGGCGGCAGGGCGAAGGAGCCGAGCGGCGAGGTCTCGGTCATGCCCCAGGCGTGGACGAGCGTGATCTGGTGCCGCTCCTCGAACGCCTTCATCAGCGACGGCGGGCAGGCGGAGCCGCCGATGACGACGCGGCGCAGCGAGGAGGTGTCGTAGGTGTTGCGGTCCAGCTCGTCGAGGAGGCCGCTCCAGATCGTGGGCACGGCGCCGCTGACGGTCGGCCGCTCGGCCTGGATCATCTGGGCGAGCGGGGCCGGCTGCAGGAAGCGGTCCGGCATCAGCAGCGAGGTGCCGACCATGAACGCCGCGTGCGGCAGACCCCAGGCGTTGACGTGGAACATCGGCACGACCGGCAACGCCTTGTCCGCCGAGGTGAGCGCGAAGTCCTCGGCGGAGATGACCTGCAGGCAGTGCAGGTACATCGAACGGTGGCTGTAGACGACGCCCTTCGGGTCGCCCGTCGTGCCGGAGGTGTAGCACATCGCGGCGGCGCTGCGCTCGTCCAGGTCGGTCGGGAACGGGTAGTCGGTCGGCCGGTCGGCGATCAGCTGCTCGTACTCGTGGATCGCGATGCCGCGTGCCGCGAAGGCGTCCAGCGCGGCGCGGTCGCCCGCACCGACCAGGACGACGTGACGCAGCGTCGGCTCCAGCTGCGGCAGCAGCGGGACGAGCAGCGGCAGCACGCTGCCGTTGACGAAGATCGCGTGGTCGGCGGCGTGGTTGATGATGTAGGCGAGCTGGGCGGCGGGCAGTCGCAGGTTCAGCGTGTGCAGGACCGCGCCCATGGACGGCACCGCGAGGTAGATCTCCTGGTGCTCGGTGTTGTTCCACATCAGGGTGGCGACGCGCTGGTCGCCGGTGACGCCGAGCTCGTCGCGCAGTGCGTGGGCGAGCTGCGCCGCGCGTGCGCCGACCTCGGCGAAGGTGCGGCTTTCGGCGGCCACCCCGTTCCACGTGGCCACGGTGGCGGAGCCGTGGAAGCCCGCACCGTGGGCGAGGATCCGGCCGACGGTGAGCGGGACGTCCTGCATCGTGCTGAGCACCTGGTCCTCCTTGACCTGCGCTGCCCGCCCCGCGTCCTACTGACGGGTAGGGGGCGTGTGTGCAGCGATTCTCGTCCCCGTTGGGCCGGAGGACAATGGTCCGCGCCCGTCAGGGGACGAGGTGCCCGCCACAGATCCCGCACCCGGCTACTCGACGAGGGCAACCGGCGCGTCCACAGCGTTGCGGTCGATGTTGGCGCTGGCGCCGCCGTGGCTCTCGGTCGTGTTGCCCACGTACTGGTGCACCCGGCGGTGTCCGGCCCACTGGCTCTGGCCCAGCGCCCGGTAGCCGTCCGTCGAGGAGCGGTGGTCCCAGCGGGCGTACCAGATCACGTCCGGCAGCCCGCCGACCTGCTGCGCCGAGCGGGTGAGCGGGACCTCGCGGTACGCGGTGAGCGAGGCGAGGTCGGCGACGCCGGAGTCGGCGGAGCTGTAGAAGCCGGAGAGGTAGCCGGAGCCGTGGACCGCCCGCGACCAGGCGGTGGTGTAACGGAGCACGGCCAGACTGCACTTGCCCCGGTCCCTGGCGTACGCCTCCATGTCCAGGTAGATCGGGCTGTTGTCGGCGAGGCCGAGCGCGCGCGCCTGCCGGACCGCGTCGGCACCTTCGGCCTGGCCCTGGCCGAAGCCGGCCCAGTAGCTGATCCGGTGACCGCGTCCGTGTGCGTCGGTGACACAGGGGGCCTGCGCGCCGACGTAGAGCGGGAGCAGCCGCCAGCCCATGGCGCTCGCGGCGCGGACGTACGCGCGATTCAGGCGCGGCTGGGCGCAGCCGCGATTGCTGCCGCCGACGTAGATGCCGAGCGCGCCGTAGGGCGATTTCTGACGCCAGGCCTTCAGCAGCGAGAGGTCGGGGGCGGAGCAGGTGTCGAAGGCCTGACCGGTGAAGACCTGTGGCAGCCGACGGGTGGCGGCGGCTGCCTCGGTGGGGGATGCCAGCGCCGGAACACAGAGGAGCGCAAGCATCGTGCAGAGGAGGGAGCGCAGAGCGGTTCGCGGTTTGGTCACAAGCGATCGTGAGCTGATTGTCCGTTATCTGACGATATGCCACGCCAAGGTAAGTTGCTTGCCGTTTATACGCTCCTTACCCCATACTCGTCCGCATGACCTCGCCGCAGTCCTCCGCCCGCACCGCGCCCTTCGAGGAGCACGGGGGCTGGAGCGATGCCACGGTCGGCCGGTCGTCCACCGGCGCGCCACCGTCCACAGCAGTCCCGCCACCCGCGGCGGCGGGAGCAGCGGGAGCGGACGGAGAGCGGCGCCGGAGCGGGATTCCGGCGCCGCTCTTCTGTCTCGCGGCCATGTTCACCGTGCAGCTCGGCATCGCGCTCTCCACGCCGCTCTTCCCGGTGCTGGGCATCGCGGGAACCACCTCGCTGCGGCTGGTGACGGCCTCGGCGGTGCTGCTCGTGGCGACCCGGCCGCGGCTGCGCGGGCGCAGCGCGCACGACCTCGGCTCGGCGGCCCTGCTCGGACTGGCCTCGGCCGGAATGACCCTGCTCTTCGCCGGTGCGGTGGCCCGGCTGCCGATGGGAACGGCCGCGACCATCGAGTTCCTCGGACCCCTGGCGGTGGCGCTCGCGTTCTCGCGGCGGCTGGGACATGTGCTCTGGGCACTGCTGGCTGCGGGCGGCGTGGTGCTGCTGACGGTGGTGGGCGGCGGAGGCGGTCGGGTCACGCCGACCGGCCTCGCCTTCGCCTTCGGCGCGGCGGTCTGCCTCGGCCTCTACATCCTGCTGACGCACCGGGTCGGAAACGCGTTCAGCGGCTTCGAGGGTCTGGCCCTCTCGCTCACCGTGGCCGCAGTCGTCCTCGCGCCCTTCGGCTTCGGCGAGGCTTGGCACGGGCTCGCCGCGAGCGCGCATCCGTGGCTGCCGCTGCTCAGCGTGGCGGGGGTGGCGCTGCTCTTCCCCGTGGTGCCCTACCTGTTGGAGATGACGGCGCTGCGGCGGCTGCCGCAGCGGGTCTTCAGCGTGATCGCCAGCCTGGAGCCCGCCGTCAGCGCGCTGATCGGGCTGACGGTGCTGGGCCAGGTGCTCACGCTGCCGCAGCTGGCCGGAATCGCCTGCGTCATCGCCGCGAGCGCGGGCGCGACGCTGACCGAGCGGGGCTGACGCTCCTTCGAATTCAAGATCGCGGAATGCTTCACGTGAAACATTCAGCGATCTTGTTCGTGCAGCGACCGGCCTTACCTGGCAATGATCTTCCGCTGCGCCACGTAGGTCTGCGCGGGCCGGTAGCCGAGCCGCTCGTACAGACCGACGGCACCGGTCGGCGAGTCCGCGTCGACGCCCAGCGTCGAGGTTTCGAAGCCCTCGGCGGCGGCGCGGCGCAGCGTGTGGGCGAGCAGCGCGGAGGCGATGCCGCGCTTGCGGCCGGCGCGGGCGGTGCCGACGAGCGCGATGTAGAGGTCACGCTTGCCGGTCGCCTGCCGGTGACCGTCGAACTCCTCACTGAGCACGATCGCGAGCGGCTCCCCGACCGCGCCGTCCCCGCCGTCCGCGTAGGCGATGAAACTGTGGTCTGCGCGGAAGGCGACGCCGCCGACGAAATGGGCCCAGCCCTCCGTGGTCTGCGGGGCACTGCCGAAGTGGTCGCGGAACGCGTCGTTGTTCACCCGCAACGCGTGCGCCGAGCGCTCCGGCGCGAACGGCAGGAACACCACGCCGTTCGGCACCGGCGATTCGGGCAGTTCCGCCGCCGCCGTCGCCAGATCGGCCACGACCATGGTGTGGTACCGGCGGACCTGCTCGTAACCGAGCTGTCGGAAGAGCGTCTTCGATGCCTCCGAGCCGACCGCGCAGCCGTCCATCAGCGCCAGCGGAACGCCGGGGAAACGCTCATCGTGCAGCGGGGGAGCCGCCTGCTCCGCCCAGCCGAGCAGCCGCGCGCCGATGCCGCGCCCCCGGTACTCAGGGTCGACGCCGCCGACCTGCCAGAAGTCGTGGAAGGGCTCGGCCGCCGTACGGGCCTTCATCCAGTGGTAGCCGACCATCCGCGCGCCGTCCCAGACGGACATGCTGCCGCGGGCCATGTCGACGTAGGGGTCGGCGAAACGTTCCCGCAGATCCTCCTCGGAGGGGTGCTCGTCCTCCTGCTCGACGGCCTCGATCGCCTCCAGCAGCCGCCGCCAGGCGACGACGTCGCCGTTCTCGATGGGACGCCAGGCGAACTCTGTCGCTCCGTCAGCAGTCATGTTCGGATTCTGCGGGCGGGGACGAGCGCAGGCAATGCCATGTTCGGACTAACTGTCGGCGGTCAGCACCAGCCCTGAGGTCGGCACCCCGGTCCCGGCCGTGACCAGCACGCTCGTGGCGCCGGCCACCTGGTTGACGGAACTGCCGCGCACCTGCCTGACCCCCTCCGCGATGCCGTTCATGCCGTGCAGGTACGCCTCCCCCAGTTGCCCGCCGTGGGTGTTGACCGGCAACCGACCGCCCAGCTCCAGCCCGCCGCCGGCCGCGAAGTCCGCCGCCTCGCCGCGGCCGCAGAAGCCGAACTCCTCCAGCTGCATCAGCACGAACGGGGTGAAGTGGTCGTAGAGCACGGCGGTGTCGATCTCCTCCGGGCGCAGGCCGCTGCTCCGCCACAGCTGGCGGGCGACCACGCCCATCTCCGGCAGGCCGGTGAGGTCGTCGCGGTAGAAGCTGGTCATCGCTTCCTGCGCACGGCCCGCGCCCTGTGCGGCGGCGGCGATCACGGCGGGCGGGTGCGGCAGGTCGCGGGCGCGCTCGACCGAGGTGACTACGATCGCCTGGCCGCCATCGGTCTCCTGACAGCAGTCGAGCAGGCGCAGCGGCTCGACGATCCAACGGGACGCCGCGTGCTCCTCCAGTGTGATCGGCCGCTGGTAGAACCAGGCCGCCGGGTTGGTCGCGGCGTGCCGCCGGTCGGCCACCGCGACCGGGCCGAAGACGTCCGGGGTCAGGTTGTAGGTGTGCAGGTAGCGCGCGGCGTGCAGGGCGACCCAGGAGGCGGGGGTCAGCAGCCCGTACGGCATGGTCCAGCCCATGGCCGTGCCCTCGGCGGAGGGCTGCCGCGACTGGAGTCCGGAGCCGAAGCGGTGCCCCGAACGCTCGTTGAAGGCCCGGTAGCAGACCACCACCTCCGCGACGCCGGTTGCCACCGCCATCGCCGCCTGCTGCACGGTCGCGCAGGCCGCGCCGCCGCCGTAGTGGATCCGGCTGAAGAAGGACAGCTCGCCGATCCCGGCCGCCTGGGCGACGGTGATCTCGGGGCTGGTGTCCATCGTGAAGCTGACCATCCCGTCGACGTCGGCGGGCGTCAGCCCGGCGTCGTCGAGTGCGGCGTGGACGGCTTCGACGGCGAGCTTGAGCTCGCTGCGGCCGGAGTCCTTGGAGAACTCGGTCGCCCCGATGCCGACGACCGCGGCACGGGAGCCGAGCGCGTCAGCGCGGTGCAGGCTCATGCGTGCTCGCCCTTCTGCTCGTCGCTGTGCTGGAGGCGGACCTTGACGGTCCCGCTGACGTGGACTCCGAGCCGGTTCGTCCCGCGTATCGCGAGCTCGACCAGCTCGCCGTCACGCCGCGCCACCTCGCCGCTGAACTGCAGCTCGTCCCCGGGATAGGCAGGGACACCGAGCCGGATCGCGATGCTCTCGATCCGCGCGTGCGGACCCGTCCAGTCGGTGACGTAGCGGCCGACGAGACCGTTGGTGGTGAGGATGTTCATGAAGATGTCCGGCGCGCCCTTGGCCCGCGCGAGCTCCGCGTCGTGGTGGACGTCCTGGTAGTCGCGGGAGGCGATCGCGCCAGCGACGATGAGCGTCCGGGTGACGGGCACCCGCAGCGGCGGCAGCCGGTCCGACCCTGCCGGATGGAAGACCGGCAGCACCAACTCCTCGTCGAAGCGCTGGAAGCCGAGCCCGACCGGCATCCCGATGACGACCTGCTCCGGCGGGACGCCCACGACGTTGGCCACGATCCTCACGCCCTCGGCGAGTTCGACGAGCGCGACGGCGTAGGGCTTGCCGAAGGCGGCGGGCACCGGGTGGTGGACGGTGACCTTCGAGTAGACGGTGCCCGCACCGGCCGCGGCTTCGGCGTGCCACCGGTCGCTGCCACAGCCGTTGCAGCCGGGCAGCCAGGGGAAGCGGGCTGTGCCGCAGTCGTCGCACCGTTGGAAGCGCAGCTCGCCCGCGGTGACCCCGTCCCAGAAACCGGCGTTGTCCCGGTTGACGACGGGACGCGGGCGCAGCGGCGGCTGCCCGTCCACGCCCTGTCCGTCCGCACCCTGCCTGTCCACACCCTGTGGACGGGCAGACCGATCCGACCTGTTCGCCGGAGTGAACTTCAGGATCCGGAACCGGTGCGAGCCGAGCGGCGTCGCCTCGCCGGGCTTCTCACCGGCCGCCTCGTCGTAGGCCCGGAGATCCATTCTGGTGGTGACGAAGCGGCCGGTACCCAGGGCCGTCCGTTTCTCACCGGAGACGCTCTCGATGACCGCGTCGAAGAGCACCCGCTCCCCGATCCGCAGCGGGCGCAGGTACTCCTGCTCGCAGTCGGTGGCGACGACGGACACGTAGCCCGCAGCCTCCAACTCGCGCAGCAGCGCGTCGAAGTGCTCACTCCGGCCGGAGTTGCCCATCGTCCACGCCTGCAGCATGGCCGGCGGCGCGACGGCGTCGGGGCCGGTGTAGGCGGGGTTGGCGTCGCCCATGGCCTCGCACCAGTGCCGGATCATCGGCGCGTTGACGAGATCCGGCGCGACGCCGCCGCTGGCCGAAGGGAGCCCCTGGTAAGCCTCGAAGTTCACGGATCTGACAGTGCGTCAGATTAAGGCTCGCTGTCAAGACACGACAGAGCCCCGGACGGGGACACGTCCAGGGCCCTGCTGCGTGCGCCTGCTACCGGCGGCCTACCCGCCGAAGACGATCCGCACGTTGGACTGGGAGCTGTAGAGCGTGCCGCTGTTTCCCTTCACCCCAAGGGTGTTGTTCTGGTTCGAGGCCCCCGAGCCGGTGGCGGTCTGCTGCGCCCAGTTGGCGTTGCCGTCGACCCAGCCGGACAGGTTGCCCGAGCCGGTGTCGGAGACGGTGGTGCTGCTCGAGTTCCCACCCGCGAACGCCCCGTTGTCAGCGGCAGCGGCCCCCGCTCCGAGCATCAGCGCGGCAGCGGCCAGCGGAACGGCGACAAGGGCGGTACGGATACGGGACATGCGGTCCTCCTGGGATTGCGAAGTACCAACTGCGGGACTACGGACTGCGACGTCGCACCGTCAGAATTCCTCAATGAATCGACAAAGAGCCAGACTTGCCCGGTCATTTCGCCCTTTGGTGTGGAACGGGCGCACTGCAGGCATATCCCGGGGTTGTCACCGAAACGGAAAGGTCTTGTTTTCATACCAAGTGGACAAATGGCGCCCTCTGCGCGGCCGGATGCGACAACTCTCGGAGACAGTCCCGATTTGACGCCATGAATCTCGTACAGATGCGCGGGATGGGGTGTCAGTTCCGATCAACCCGTGGCTAGGGTTCGGCTACGGAGCAGGTCGCCTCGGACGCGGGCGCCGCTCCGGTCTGCCTGCCGTTCCGGCAGGACCCATCCCGGCAGCAAGCAGACGTTCACCGACTGGCTCGACGTCCGGCCGAACGGTCCGCTGAACCTGAGCTCGAACGAGGTCAACCTCCGGCTGACCCCGCTCGGCGCGACCTCGAAGTCCCTCAACAGGCTGGGCGGCGCGCCCGTCTCCATCCCCGGCCACACGACGTACATCTGGAAGGTGACGGTCCAGGCGACCAAGGACTTCCCGGCGAACGACGTCGGCTTCGGCCTCCGGGTGGGCATCCTGGCCCCCGACACCAACCCGTTCACCATCATCAAGCAGGACGCCTGGTTCCACGTCGGCACGCGCGCGAAGCCCGGCTACATCGTGGAGTCGCTAAAGGGCGCCACCACGCTCGGGCCGCGTCACCCGGCGCTCGAGACCTTCACCGTCACCAACCGCAGCGGCGTACGAGTCGACCAGCCGCTCACTGTCGTGCCGATGCTTCATGCGTACGACCGGAACGTCAGCCTGGCGCTCGACGAGTGGGTCGGCTCGGGCCGTACCGGCCACTGGCAGCAGGTCCGCACGGTGACCGTCCCGCGCGGCCTAGCCAACGGGGCGACGTACACCGTCAAGTTGCGGGTGCGGGTGCGGGTGACGCACGACAGCTCCAAGGCCCGCTTCGCCGGGGGCTCGCTCGAGATGTTCGACACTGACGTCAACGGTCAGCCGGCATGGCAGGATCTCGTCGTGCTGCGCAACGGCTGACGCTCCACCTGCTGTTCCTGCTTCTGCCGCCGAGGGCGGGCTCCCGATCCGGGCGCCCGCCCTCGGCGTTCGGGTGGGGTGAAGTCTGTGGGAACTCGGGTGCAACCGATCACGGCCGCGGCGCATTAGAGGGGCGAGAAAGGAGGTGGTTCCGTGCGAAGACGTGATCGCGAGGCCGAGTACGCCGAGTTCGCCAACTCACGGCTGTCGTGGCTGCGCACGGTTGCCTATCTGCTGTGCGGCGACTGGCACGAGGCGGACGACCTTGCCCAGACCACGCTCATCAAGCTCTACACCGCCTGGCATCGGGTGAGCGGCATGGAGAACGTCGACGGCTACGCCCGTAAGACCCTGGTCAACACCTTTCTCGCCGAGCGGCGTTCGCCGTGGCGACGGGTGTTGCTGCGCTCCGCCAAGGAGGAACCGCAGGCCCAACCGGACCTGGACGCCATCCTCGACCTGCGGCAGGCGCTCACGGGACTGCCCGCACGCCAACGCGCGACCGTGGTGCTGCGCTACTACTGCGATCTGACCGTGGAGCAGACGGCGGATGCGCTGAACTGCTCGACCGGGACCGTGAAGAGCCAGACCGCACGCGGCCTCGACGCGCTGCGTCGAGGCCTGGAGTCCCGCCGACAGCAGGCCGATTCAATGGTGGAGGTCAGCTCATGAGCGACGACCGAGCACGGGAAATGCTCCTCGCCCGCGAACTGGGCGTGCTCGTCCAGGATCCGCCCCCGCCCTCCGGCGTCGACGTCGCCGAGGCCGCCCGGGTCGGCCGCCGCCGCCTCCGTCGTCGACGCGCGGCAACGGGTGGTGTCGCCCTCGCCCTCGCGACGGCCGTAACCGCCGGCGCACTCGCCCTCCCGGCCAAGAACCCCGGCCCCGGCCCTAGCCCGGGCCCGGCAACCGGCGAGACACACCACGTCGTGGACCCCCACGATCCGGCCACCACCGTGGCAACGTTCGGGTGGCTGCCGCCCGGAACGTGGTCGCAGACCATCGACACGCCGCTGCTGCCCCCCTCGGCGAAGGGCCAGGCAACCGGACCAGTCACCTCAGCCGACGAAGGCGGCAACCCCGCCTCGATCCATCCCAAGCTCATACTGATCGTCCACCCGAGGGGCAACGCCCCCTGGCCACCCGCCGCTTCCGGTTTCTCGCAGTGGACGAATACGCCCAAGGCTCCGGACGTGAACGGACACCCTGCCTACTGGCTCGAGACCTCAAACCTCGGGAAGAGCTCACCGGCAGGGCTGGGGTGGCAGGTTTCCGACGGCCGCTGGCTGGAGATGCAGGTCAAGAGCATGCCCGCCGCCGGACTGCCGGAGGCGCTGTTGCGGACGGCGGCTGCGGTCAGGTTCGAGAGATACTCCGTGCCGATGCCCTTCAGCCTCAAGCCCCCACCGGGAATGCGCGTCGACGACGCGTCGGCGACCCTCACGCAACAGGGCGGCCGTCCGGTGCCCGCGGACGAGTCCATCGAATTCGCGCTGATCGAAGCAAACGGCCACAGCCTCAACTACCACCTGACGGTCTCCGCTCACCAGGCCGTCCCCCCACCTGACATCAGCGGGTGGTTCACGGGCCCGAACGCCTTCAGTCGAACCTGCAAGACCGCGCAGGGGCTCGACGCCTGCCTCTTTGTCACGGACCACCTCACCCCGAGCAACACACCGTCCAACCTGGCGGCACTGGGCGGCCTGAGGGGACTCCTCGACAGCGTTACCCTGCTCGGCCCCGACCCGAAGAACTGGACCACGAACGTGCTCCGCTGACCAAGGTCAGCTGCGAACACCGGAGGGCGGGTGCCGCCGACAAACGACAGGCCACAGGCCCCGCGCGCCTCGGGGGGCGGGAGCGACTGGTTGGCGGGGGCGCCCCGCCAACCGGCGGGGCGGCGCCCCCATCGAACGGCCGGTTTGGTCGGGTCGTGGCAACCGACTGGCCGTGCTGCGCCGTGGGGGCAGATGTCAGCAAGGACATCAACTGAGGGGGTTCACAGTGTTCCAGACCCTTGCCCGAGCGCTCACCGTCGGCGTCATGGCCGGCGCCGTCGGGGTCGCCGGGATCGGCACCGCGTCAGCGAAGAGCAACATCGACTTCCACGTCCGCCCGCACACCCAGCACGTCGGGCAGTGGTTCAGCGTGCACGGGAGCGGCATCTCCGACAGCGTCGGCTGGCAGCGGTTCTGCGTCCAGGAGCGCTACAGCACCCGTGGCGCCTGGCAGACCGTGTGGTGCGGGCGGACCGTCGATGCGATGCAGCGGCAGGCGACCGGGTACGGCTGGGTCCGTGCGGGCCACCAGGGCGTGCTGGAGCTGCGCGGAGTGCTGGAGGGAGTTGAGCACTCCTGGGGCGGCAGGACCTGGCTGGACGCTGAGTCCGGCCCGGTCACGGTGAACATCGTGCGCTGAGCGCAGACGTGAGAGGGCGGGCCCCCTTGGGGGCCCGCCCTCTCACGTGCAGCTTTGCTACCTCGGCGGAGTCTGTGGGATTTGAACCCACGGTGACATCGCTGCCACGACGGTTTTCAAGAGCGTTCACATAGCACACGCGAACAGCCCGGCTCCACATCCCCCACCAGGGGTGGAGCAGATACACGAGTCTTCACGCACACTCCCATGTGAGACGCTGGCCCACGCATGGCCCAGGGAGCCCAGAGAGAGCCCGGGTGGCAGTGGTGGCGGGACTGTGTCAGGAGACGCCGTTGATCATCACGTCCTCGTTGGACCAGTCCCCACACTGGTACAGCTTGGCCGGGTTCCCACTGCCCAGGCCGCCCCAGATGTTCAGGCAGGTGTTGAGGGCTGACCGGGGCTGGATCTGCATGTTGCTGCCCGCGTGCACGCTGTTCCAGGTGCCGTCGGCGTTGCCGTTGCAGGTGTAGAGCTTGATGTCGTTGCCGGTGTTGTCGCCGCCCTGCCAGTTGTTGGCGCACAGGTTCGTGTTGGTGCGGGACTGAAGCTCGAAGTGGTAACTGTCGGTGTAGATGACATTCCAGCTCTGGGCGGCGCTGTCGTTGCAGGCCCATGCCTGGAGCTGTTCACCGGAGACGGCGTTGTTCCCGGGGATGTCGAGGCAGTAGTTACCGGGGAGGGCGGTGTTCCAGAAGATAACGGCGACGTTGTACTGGTTGCTGGCGGCGTGCGCGGGGACAGCACCGAGGGTGAGAGTGGCGATCGGAGCCGCGGCGATGGCCAGGGCGGCAAGGCGCTTGCGCATGGGTAACTCCTGGTCGTAGTAGTCGAGATGGCTCAGGCGTAGGCGATGACGACGTTCTCGTTCGAGTAGTCCCCGCACTGGTAGAGCTTGGCCGGGTTGCCGCTGGCCAGGCCGCCCCAGATGTTCAGGCAGTTGTGCCAGGCGCTCTTCGGCTGGATCTGCTTGTTGTTGGTGCTGTAGACGTAGTTCCAGGTGCCGTCGGCGTTGCCGTTGCAGTAGTAGAGCTTGATGTCGTTGCCGGACACATCGCCGCCCTGCCAGTTGTTGGCGCACAGGCCGGGGTTCGTCTTCGACTGGAGCTCGAAGTGGGTGCTGTCCGTCTGGATGTAGGTCCACAGCTGCGCGTCGTCGTTGGCGTCGCACGCCCATGCCATGAGCTGCTGGCCGACGACGGCGTTGTTGCCGGGTATGTCCAGGCAGTAGTCGGGGCCGCTGCTGCCCTGGAAGACCACCTGGGAGTAGCTGGACGACGCGTGGGCCGGGACGGCGCCGAGAGTGAGGGCGACGAGCGGGGCCGCGACGGCGGCCAGGGCGGTCAGGTGCTTGCGCATGGTGAAGTCCTCCGAGTGAGGTGATGGGTGGCGAGAATCCGATTTGCGGGCCCGTGCAGCCGGAGATGGCGTCAGGGCACGCGGAGCCAACGGGGGATTCCAAGCGGAATCCGCCGGTGAGAGTGAGCAGATGGTCAGTGCAGCCGAAGGCGAGGACGGCCTGTGTCGTCTGCGGACGCCGGATCCCTCCCAGCGCGCGCTGACGCAGTCCGCTCAGCCGATAGTGGCGTGCGGAGGCTTCCAGCCGTCTGTAGCGCGCCCGATTCGTGTCTTCACAAGCTTCCCCCGTTGAAGCTGTCCCCGGCCAGCGAGGCGGAAGAGACGGACCGTCTCGCCCTCACTGGAGTGATCATGCTTGCCCAGGCTGCGCTGTCGCGTCAAGCTGAGGCCAGCGATCGCGAACTGATCGTGCGCTGTGTCCGGGACGAGGCCGAACTGCGCGACCTGGATCTGCTACCACGCGACCGCTAGAAGAGATATCCCGCGTTAGGGGCCAGGGGTGGAAGCGGCCGGGCCCGTTCCGGCGGGGGCTGCTGCGGGGTTGAGGCTCGCCGTTCAGGCCTGGGGCCGACGTCACGCTGCGCGACGGAGCCCCATTCCATCAAGGTCAAGGCGCTGGAGGACCCTGCGCTTCTGCGACCGGCCCTTGATGCGCTGACACTTCGACCCGACGGGAGCAAAGCTGCCGAAAACACGGTCCGCCGCAAGCGCATGGTGCTGAGCAACGTGCTGCGCTACACAGTCGAAGAGAAAGGACTCCTCACAGCAAACCCACTGCACCGCGTGGACTGGTCGCCTGCCGAGAGCGACGATGAGATTGACTTCCGCTACATCCCTGGTCCTGCTGTGGCCCGCGCCCTGCTGGGGGCTTTCCGTGACTCCGGACCCCGCGGCAAGCATCTGCACGCGTTCTTCGGATGTCTCTAGTACGCGGCCATGCGCCCCGGAGAGATCGTCGCGCTCAAGGAGTCAGACTGCACCCTGCCGCCCAACGCAGCAGAGACCGTGAAGGAGTGGGGCGAACTACTGCTCGGGGAGAGCCGCCCGGAGGCGGGAGGCGGTTGGACGGACGAGGGTACGCCATACGAGAAGCGAGGCCTCAAGCGCAGAAAGCCCGGTGCAACGCGAACCGTACCAATTCCACCAATTCTCGTACATCTACTCCGAGAGCACATGGCTGAGTACGGCACCGCCGATGACGGAAGGCTATTCCGGGCAGCAAGGGGAGGGCGGGTGCGGCCAACCGAGTACTGCGCTGCCTGGGAAAGGGCACGAAAGGCGGTGCTGTCTCCCGGTGAGGTCGAAGCCAAGCTCGCGGAAGTGCCCTATTCACTTCGGCATGCGGGCGTTTCCCTGTGGATCAAGTCGGGCGTGGACCCTGCGGAGGTTGCAGCGCGGGCAGGACACAGCATCGCTGTGCTGTATCGCTTCTACGCCAAGATCCTCAAGGGTAGCCAGCAGCACTCGAACAGCCTGATTGCCCGCGAGCTTGACGAGGAAGTCCAGCCTTGACCTTGGCCCACGGCTGGCCCATACGCACTGGTCAGCGCTGGGATTCAGGCGAGAAAGGGAGACAGCCCCGAACGCCGAAGGGGTGCCCCGGCAGCCGGGACACCCCTTCTGACCAGCACCTAGGCTGACCTCGGCGGAGTCTGTGGGATTTGAACCCACGGTGACATCGCTGCCACGACGGTTTTCAAGACCGTTCCCTTAGGCCGCTCGGGCAAGACTCCTGGCGCGGACGGCGCGATCGCGCGTCACGTTCTGACGCGATCACGGTCCACGCCAGGGATCTTCTCACGACTTGGCCTGTACGTGGCGGTGATTACTGGTTGTCACCCACACGGGAGCCAAGAGTCACCGTCGTGGTGTGGGACTGACCGTTGCGCGTGTAGATCACGGTGACCTTGTCGCCCGGGTGGTGCGCCCAGATCTCGCTGACCAGGGTGGGGCCGGAGTCGATCAGGACGCCGTCGAGGGAGGTGATGACGTCGCCCGGCTTCAGGCCGGCCTGGTCGGCCGGGCCGCCCGGGGTGACCGGCTGGGTGCCCTGGACGGGGCTGGTGTTGATGCGGGCGCCGTCGCCGGTGAAGGTGTCGTCGCGGAGGATGCCGAGGATCGGGTAGGTCGGCGTGCCGGTCCTGATCAGCTGCTGGGCGACCCACTTGGCCTGGTTGATCGGGATCGCGAAGCCCAGGCCGATGCTGCCGGACTGGCCGCTGCCGCTCTGCTGGCCGGTGGACTGGATCGCCGAGTCGATGCCGATGACCTGGCCCTCGGCGTTCATCAGCGGGCCGCCGGAGTTGCCGGGGTTGATCGACGCGTCGGTCTGGAGGGCGTTCATGTACGAGGTCTGCGCGCCGGTCTGGTCGCCGGAGGCGACCGGACGGTTCTTCGCGCTGACGATGCCCGAGGTGACCGTGCCGGAGAGCCCGAAGGGCGCGCCGATCGCGATCGTGGCGTCGCCGACCTGGACCGCGTCGGAGTCGCCCAGCGGCAGCGGGACCAGCTTCTCCTTCGGCGTCGAGTCGAGCTTGATCACCGCGACGTCGTAGCCCTGGGCCCGGCCGACCACGGACGCGCCGTAGCTCGCGCCGTCGGCGAACTTCACCGTCAGCTTGCCGCCACCGACCGAGGGCGCGACGACGTGGTTGTTGGTGAGGATGTGGCCCTGGGTGTCGAAGATGAACCCGGTGCCGGTGCCGGACTCGGAGGAGCCGGTCGCCTCGATGGTGACCACACTCGGCAGCGCCTTGGCGGCGATGGCGGCGATGGAGCCCGGCGGACGGCTGAGCTGGTTCGGGTCGGTCGCACTGGAGACCGTCGTGCTGGTGCCGCCGCCGCCGGAGTTACGGCTCTCCATCCAGGCGCCGATGCCGCCGCCCACACCGCCCGCGACGATCGCCGTCGCGGCGAGCAGGGCGACGAAGCCGCCGCGGCGGCTGCCCTTGGGCTTGGTGACGATCTGGCCCTCGCCGAAGAGACCGGCGGGGGTGTCGGGAACGGGCGGAACCGGCGCGGTGCTCCAGTAGGGCTGATGCGGAGGCGGCTGGTGCGGCGGAGGAGGACCGACGGGCGCACCGTACGGGGGCGCCGGCGGTGCGGGCGGCGCTGGTGGCGTGACCGGCTGTGCGGCAGGCGCCGCAGGCGCGACGGACGGCGGCGCGGGGGCCGGGTAGTCGGCGAGGTCGGGGTCGGCCGGTGGCGCGACCGGGTTGCTCGCGGGCGCCTGCTCCGCCGGTCGATCCGCTCGATCCGCCGGAACCGCAGCGGGGGCGGGGCGCTCCGACCCGTCGAGCCCACCCTCGTGCTCGGTGCTCACGAAATGACCTCCTTTATAAGGGACCTACGTCCCTAGCATTCCGCACAGCTTGTCGGGGCATCGTAAGTCCCAGCCGTGCGTGCGGCATGGCGAGGCCGTGGACAGGCCGACGCCGTGGAGCCGCCGCCGTGGACAGGGCTTGGCCCGGCCGGGCAGTCAGCCTTACCATGCCCTCGAACACACGCATCATATTCGCGGGAGCTTGGACCTCATTCCAGGCTGAGAGGGCAGCAGGCCGCACCACGCGGCAGGGCAGCCGACCGCCTGAACCTGACCGGGTAATGCCGGCGTAGGGAGCTCTGCAGACGGTCATGTCCGCCACGCTCGAACGCGACAACACCACCGGCCTCGCGCATGCCGAGGCCCCACTCGTCCTGGACACCGCGCCGCCGCGCACCCTGAGCTTCCGGGACCAGGGCGCCTTCTGGGCCAACCTCGGCGTCAGCCTGATCGGCTTCTCCAGCGCCGCCACGGTGATGGTCAACGCGAGCGGCAAGAACCTCGCGCTCGCCGCCTCGATCACGGCCATCGTCGTGGGCACCGTGGTCGGCACGCTGATGCTGGCGCTGGCCGCGCTGATCGGCGCGAAGACCGGAGCGCCCGCGATGGCGATCCTGCGCGGCCTGTTCGGCACGCGCCTCTCCTACGTGCCGACGATGCTGAACATCGCCCAGTGCGTCGGCTGGGGGGTCTACGAGCTGATCGTGATCACCCAGGGCGCGCAGGCGCTCTACGGCGGCATCCCGCGCTGGGCCTACGTCGTCGCGGCCGGTCTGCTGACCACGGCGATGACGATCCGGCCGCTGGGCTCGATCGCGGTGCTTCGCCGCTACGTCGCGATCGCCGTGGGCGTCTCGATGCTCTTCTTCACGGTCCAGCTGATCCGCCACGGCGTGCACAACCCGGGCGGCAGCAACTGGGACGGCTTCCTCGGGGCCACCGACTACGTGATCGCCGTGTCCATCTCCTTCGTGCCGCTGGCCGCCGACTACACCCGGCACTCGCGCACGGCGAAGGGCGCGTTCTGGGGCACCTTCTCCGGCTACACCGTCGCCCAGGTCTGGTGCTACCTGCTCGGCGTCATCGCGCTGACCCAGGTGGGCGGCGACCCGAACAAAATCTTCTCCACCTTCACCGGGCTGACCGCGGGCTGGCTCTTCTTCCTCGTGCTGGTGCTGCGCGAGGCCGACCAGTCCTTCGCCAACGTCTACTCGACGGCCATGTCGATCCACAACCTCTTCCCGAAGGTGGACCGGCGCGTGCTGACGCTGGGCATCGGCGCGCTGGTGACGGCCGGAGCGCTCTCCATCGACGGCTTCACCAACACCTATTACGCCTTCCTCGGCCTGATCGGCGCGGTCTTCGTGCCGCTGCTGGCGGTGCTGGCGGTGGACTTCTTCCTCGGCCGCGGCCGGGACGGCTGGGACCTGAGCGAGCAGGCGCCCACCCGCTGGCTGATGCTGCTGCCGTGGGTGATCGGCTTCGTGCTCTACGAGCTCATCTCTCCGGCGGCGCTCCCCTACACCTGGTGGACCGACTTCTGGACGCACGCCCAGAACGTCACCCACATCCACCCGACACTGTGGACCTCGGCCTCGCTGTTCTCCTTCCTGGCCGCGGGCGGCGTGACGCTGGCGCTGACTCCGCTGCTGCGCACGGGCAAGCGCGCCTAGCCCTTATCCGGCCGGGATCCGGCCCGACCCAAGGACCGCACGCCTACGAACCAAGATCGCGGAATGCTTCACGTGAAACACTTTGCGATCTTGGTCCGACAGGTCACTCCGGCCGGTCACTCCGGCCGGCCCCGGCCGCGTCGGACGTTCACCTCCGGTACACGCGCGCCGCCTATCGTGGTGGCGTGCACACCCAGCCCAGCCCGATCGCCGCCGTTCCCAACCGCGCCGCCACCCGCGTCATCGCGCACCGCGGCGCGTCCGGCACCTACGCCGAACACACCCTGGCCGCCTATCAGCTGGCCATCGAACAGGGCGCGGACGGACTGGAGTGCGACGTACGGCTGACCGCCGACGGTCATCTTGTCTGCGTCCACGACCGCAAGATCGACCGGACCTCGAACGGACGCGGCGTCGTCTCCACCCTGGAGCTCGCACAGCTCTCCGAACTCGACTTCGGCGCCTGGAAGCTGGGCGGCGCGGAGGAGGCCGACTGGACCTCCCCCGAGCACACCAGCGTGCTGACGCTGGAACGGCTGCTCGAACTCCACGCCGACTCCGGCCGCAGGCTGGAGCTCGCCATCGAGACGAAGCACCCCACCCGCTACGCCGGGCTCGTGGAGAAGCGGCTGCTGGAGCTGCTGCGCCGGTTCGACCTGATCCCGGACGGCAGGAACGAGGGGCCCTCGCCGGTCCGGATCATGAGCTTCTCGCAGCTGTCGCTGCGCCGGATCCGGCAGATGGCGCCGCAGCTGCCGACCGTCTTCCTGATGGAGCGGGTGCTGCCGTGGCTCCGCGACGGCTCGCTCCCGCACGGCGCGCGGATCGCCGGCCCAGGCATCGAGCTGGTGCGCGCCAACCCCGGCTACGTCGCGGCGCTGCACCGGGCCGGCCACCGGGTCCACGTCTGGACGGTGGACGAGCCCGAGGACGTCGAACTGTGCCTGCGGCTGGGCGTGGAAGCGATCATCACCAACCAGCCGCGGCGGGTGCTGGACCAGCTCGGACGGTAGCGCCCGAGGACCGGCCCGCGCCTCGGGACGGCGGCGAAAGCGGACGGGGAGTGACTCGGAAGGGGCTCGGAAGTCGCCCGGAAGTGGCCGGCGAGCAACCCGCGAGCGGCTTGGGCCGACCTGCGTGGTTCCACTCCTCAAGGAGTCAAAAATGGCTGGAAATTCATCTGGATCCTGGCCGGATCGCTATTCTGAACCACTCTTCGAATGCGCAGCGTCACACTCCGGTGACGCGCTGTGAAATGCGCTCCTTGCGCCCGGCCCGAGCCCCCGGAAAGCCCGCCAAGGTGCGGAGTTTTCAGTTTTCGACTTGCTCGCACCGGGCATTCACACCCTGGCGCAAGACGAAGGAGGAGGTCCGGGGGTGGCCGTGGTGATGGCGCATGATGTGCCGACCTCTTCGTCGACCATGGCGGTGCCCTATGGTCCGGAGAGTGTGCGTGCCGCGCGACGTCAGCTGCGCGAGGATCTCGGTGAGCACCTGGTGCCCGAGGGCGTCATAGACGACGCGGTACTGATCCTGTCGGAACTGCTCAGCAACGCCTGTCGCCACGCGCGGCCGCTGGAGCGCGAGCGGGACCAGCGAGACCAGGCCGAGCAGTTCGAGCAGGTGGTCGTCGGCTGGGAGTTGCACAGCGACGGCCTGCTCACCGTGGAGGTGACGGACGGCGGCGGACCGACACGCCCGCGCAGATCCTCGCCCTCGCTGACCTCGAAGGGCGGCCGGGGGCTGGGGATCGTCGGCCAGTTGGCGACGGAGTGGGGCGTCCGCGACGCCCCGGGGGAAGTCACGGTGTGGGCGGTACTCCGGGTCAGGGCCCGGCACGCCCGACGCGATCCGGAGACGCCGGCCGCCGCGGCGAGCTGAGCGGTCGCGGCGGCGAGCCGCGACCGCACACAACAACCGCACACACCGGGCGCGGCGCGAGGGCGCCGAGGAGCGCGGGGCTGCAGCACCCTCCCAGCCCGTAACCTCTGCGGAAGGAAACCCCCTCCGTTCCCTCGGGAGTACGCACCATGGCCAAGAAGAAGGCCCCCCTCCGCACCGCCCCGGCCGTCACCGACGGGCCCGTGCCCGTCGTCGGCGCCCGCGAAGCCTGCCCCTGCGGCTCCGGGCGTCGCTACAAGGCGTGTCACGGGCGCGAAGCCGCGCACGCCGTCGCGGAGCTGGTGCTGCGGCCGTTCGAGGGGCTGCCGGGCGAAGGCGACTGGGTCGCGCTGCGCGAGCTGGTGCCCGCCGCGACCGTTCCGCTGACGGTCAACGCCGCGACGCTGGCCACTGCCACGGGCGAGGTCCCCTCCGTCACGCTGGCCACCGTGCTCCCGATGGCCTGGCCGGCCATGCGCCGCCAGGACGGCAGCATCATGCTCGGCCTGCAGACGCAGACCTCCTCCGGCGACCTCAGCCGGGATCTGGCCGACGCGCTGGTCCTCGCGCTCGCCGCCGAGCCCGGCAACCCCGTGCCGCCGCGCCGCCCGGCGCCCGGCGGGCCGCGCCTGCAGGAACTGCTGGACCTGGACGCCGCGTTCGAGCCGGCCGTGCACACCGGCTTCGAGTTCTGGCTGGAGGACGCGGACTCCGCGACCGGTGAGGTCGCGGCCTCGCTGGAGCAGGCGAACGCCGCCGTCATCCCCACCGAGAAGCTGGAGTCGGTGTCGCACTCCTACTGGTGCGCCGCGCCGGACCGGAACCACCTGCGCTGGGTGATGTCGTACTCCGAAGAGCCGCTGCTGGACGCGCTGGCCCGGCTCTCCGCCGCCGGGGAGGCCTCGCTGGGCGAGGACACCAAGCTGGTCGGCTCGTTCCGGGCGCACGGACTGGTCGTGCCGGTCTGGGACCTGCCGCAGACGATGACCGCCGCCGACTGCGAGAAGCCGGCCGCCGACTTCGCCGAGCGGCTCGCCGCCGCGCTCACGGTCACCGAGCCGCTCACGCCGGAGCAGCGCAAGGCGCGCGCGTTGCTCTCCAGCCGTCAGGTCACGCTGAGCTGAATTCCCCTCACCTTCGGCCACCGTTAAGGCCGTCGGCCCTCACCCCACCCGGCGGACTGCCCGTCAGATCACCTTGGAATTCAGTGATCTGCGTCACATTCGCCGGGTGGAGGGCGGAATTCCGCGGAAAGAGTCGTGTCCGGGGAATTTGCTTGCGGGCCTGAATTTGTTACGGTTTAAACAGCTCGGTCGCTGGTGCATCCCCCGTCGCCAGCGGCCGGGCATTTCATGTCTGCGGACCGGGTTGGCAAGACCACCCGCTTCGGGTAGCCCCCTCCGCCGTCACGGCGCCAACGTGGCCCCGTCCGGGGTGGCGATACTCGCCGCGACCAGCGCCTCGACCAGATCACTCACCGACGGTAGCCACGGCGTCTGCCGCGCGGAGAGCGGGCGGCGGATCCAGCGCATCGCACCGGCGCCCGTCTGCGAGGGCGGCAGCACGACGAAGCCGCCGGGACCGTGGTAGCGCAGACTGCTCGGCACCCACTCCTGAGCGACCAGCAGCTCGGCCAACTCCGGGAGCGAGTAGGGCGCGACGAGCAGGACGTAACGCGTGGGCGTGGCGATCACCGGGCCCGTCGGCACCCGGAGCGCGTCGAAGTAGTCGAGCACGCGCACGCCCGCCGCGGCCGGCAGGCTCAGCGCGCAGACCTGGGCTCCCGTCGCCACCAACACGGGCGCCGTGGGACGGCGGGACCACCACCACCGGATCATCCGGTCGTCCGTGGTGGCGGCGAGCAGCTTCGGATCGTAGGGGTGGGCACCGGGGACCGGGCAGTCGTGCCGGGGGCAGCGGCAGCCCCCTTCGGGAGTGAGCCCGACAGCCGGCGCCACCGGCCAGCCCCAACCGCGCGCGGCGACCCTGGCCGCGTTCAGCAGCTGCGCCCTGGACCGCCGCTGCTTGGCGTTTCTGACGAGTGTTGATACCCCGCGCATGAGCACTCGTTCCTTTCCGTGACGGTCAAGGATCGGTACGTGACCTCGCGCAACGAGCAGCGCACCACGCCCACCGCACTCATGGAACCCGGCGGAGGGTGGCGCGGGGTGGCGATTGCGTCCGCTCTGTCGGCCGACCGGCCTGGGCGGCGCCGCCCCTCGGAACCCGGCCGGAAACCCGGACCAGGCCCTAACGGTTCTCTACCCACCAAGGGCACTCACGAGCACGTTCTCTGTTGAGACTGACGCATCGTCCGGAATGACGCACGGCGAGTCCGGATGGTTCCTCCGTTCGGGGTATTCCCCCAGCCTGCTACGAGGGGGTCTGCTAGAGGGGTCGGCAATCGTACGATCCGGGGATGGACCCGGATTTCATGTCGGCCCACGAGGCTGACCCCACATCAATTCCCGCCCCCGACGCGGCGGTCGTGATCCGCGCGCACAACGACGCGGCCCGGATCGCGCCCACCGTGCTCGCGGCCCGCGCGCTGCCCGGCATCCGGGCGGTCCTGGTCCTGGACGCGGGCTCTACCGATTCGACCAGGCGTGTCGCCACGGACAGCGGCGCGACCCTGCTACGCGACGAGGCGGAACTGGCCGGATACGCACCCCTGCCGCTGCTCTTCGTGGACGCCGGCCGACAGGGCGCGCGCCTGGCCGAGGCGCGCGCCCTGCTGACGCCGGTCGCCGCGGGCGAGGCAGACGCCGCCGTCGCGGTGTGGGCGCGGCGCGGGGACGCCGCGGCGCGACTGGAGCGGCGCGGGCTGGCGCGGGCCGGCTTCGAGACGGCGGGGGTGCTGACGGGCGAGTTCTGCGTGAGCAGCGCATCCTTCGCGGCGACGCGTCCCGCTGCTGCCGGAGCCGGGGCGTTGACCGGGATGATCATCGATCTGCTGCGGGCGGACCAGCAGGTCACGACGGTCGTGCTCGAAGCGCCCAGGGAACCGCGGGGACGTGGGCTCCGGGGCCGCCGCGAGGTGGCCAGGGCGCTGCGCGGGCGACGGACGGTATCGGTAATCGATCGCTGAAACGATCAATCGCACCGATGTTTTTCGGCCAAATATTCGGGCAAAGACACCAACCACATGGCAGCGGACAGTTCTGGACATCACCCGATCGGTGTGTGTAGAAGAGACTCATTAATTGCCGTATGGCATGACATGGGGGTGCATAGTGATTCAATTCAGACAATATAGTAAGAATCCAGCATCACTCTTTGTAGTTATCGCAGGTGCGGACCATGGCTGAGCCTCAGACGGTGCCCACAGCCGCCGTTGGCCTCCCCGCGCCTACGAGCCCTGCGGAAACGATCAGCGGAGACAACATCAGCGCGTTCCGTGAGCGCTCCGCCGACCCCCTGGCTGATTTGACCACCCTCTACGACCTCACCGACCGGCTCAGCTCCGCCCCCGACCTGGCGGCCGCGCTCGCCGGCGTGCTGGCCGACGGCGCGGCGCTGATCGGCGCCCGCCGCGGCATGCTGCTGCTCTCCCAGCCCTGCACCACGCTCGGCCTCGGCCTCGACCACGCCGCGCTCGGCGCGCTGGAGACCGTGCCGACCGCCCAGGTCCTGCGCCCCGCCGGCGGCGAGCCGACCGGCGACCGCTTCCAGGAGGTGGCCGGCCAGCTCGGCATCGGCGCCTCCTACGCCCAGCCGCTGGCCGACCTCGGCTCGGTGGTCTGGTTCTACGACACCCTCGCCCAGCCGAGCGAGCGCGAGCAGCGCCTGGCCGGGCTCTACTGCGCCTCGGCCGCGCGCCTGCTGGCCAAGGAGGTCGAACGCGACCGCCTGCGCCGCACGGCGGACGCGCTGCGGCGCGGCCTGCTGCCGAGCGGGCTGCCGCGGCCGTCGGGCATGGCGCTCGCCGCGCGCTGCGTGGCCGCCGGGCTGGACGGCGCGGGCGGCTGCGACTGGTACGACGCGATCTCGCTGCCGGAGGGCGCGCTGGCCCTCAGCGTCGGGAGCGTGACGGGCGGCGGCGCGGACTCCGCCGCAGCGATGGGCCGCCTACGGGCGGCGCTGCGGGCGTACGCGGTGCTGGAGGGCGAAGACCCGGTCGCGGTACTGGGCGATCTGGAGCTACTGCTCAAGAGCACGGAGCCGGCCCGTACGGCGACGGCGCTCTACGCCTACGTCGAGCCGGGCGCGCGACGGCTCTCCCTGGCGGGGGCCGGACAGTGCCCGCCGCTTCTGGTGACCTCCTTCGGCGCCTCGTTCGTGGAGACCTCGCTGAGCGCACCGCTGGGCATGCTGAGCTGCTGGGAAGCACCCGGCGTCGAGCTGCGCGCGGACCGCGGCGACGTGCTGCTGCTGTACACCGACGGGCTGGCCCGTCGCTGCGGCTCGTCCCTCCACGCCGGGCAGGCACGGCTGCGGGCGGCGGCGGCGGAAGCGCCGAGAGACGTCCGTCAGGACCCGGAACGTTTCTGCGACTACCTCCTGGAGACCTGCGTCGGCGACCGCGCCCCCGCCCCTGGCACGGACGACGTCGTGCTGTTGGCTGCCCGCTTCGAGTAGTTGCACTATCCGGGGACGCGAGGAACTGCGCGAGAAACCACCCTGTGCGGATGGCCCTGATCGTTCGGGGACCCTCCTCCTGGGTGGCTTGTGGCGCAGTTCCCCGCGCCCCTGGTAGTGCAACAACAGGCGGCGGCACACGCAGGGCCTCGCGCACCTGACAGGCGACTTCCCCTGTCGTGCAGACAGTCTTCCGCCGTACTCTTGTACGGACCGCGGGCCTGCTCTACCCCTGACAGGACCCGCGATCCCCGTTATCACGAGGAGGCGACACAGCGTGACCGAGGACGACCTCGCTCCCGAGGAGACCGAGCCGAAGCCGATCAAGCAGCGGAAGAACGGGCTCTACCCGGCCATCTCCGACGAGCTGACCGCCGTCATGAAGGCCGGCTGGGCCGACACCGAGCTGCGTGATCTCGTTCCGGCCGAGCAGTCCGCGTACGCGGCCAAGCGGCGGGCCGCGCTCTCCGCGCGGTTCCCGGGTGAGCGGCTGGTCGTTCCCGCGGGGAAGCTGAAGACCCGGTCCAACGACACCGAGTACAGCTTCCGCGCCAGCACGGAGTACGTGCACCTCACCGGTGACCAGACCGAGGACGCCGTCCTCGTGCTGGAGCCGCGTGGCGGCGACCGGGGCCACGACGCCTACCTGTACCTGCTGCCGCGGTCCGACCGGGAGAACGGCGAGTTCTGGTTGAGCGGACAGGGCGAGCTCTGGGTCGGTCGTCGGCACAGCCTCGCCGAGGCGGAGGTGCTGCTCGGCCTGCCGGCCAAGGACGTGCGCAACGCCGCGACCGAGCTCGCCGAGCGGGCGGACGAGTACCCGGCCGCCACCCGCGTGGTCCGCGGCCACGACGCCGGGATCGACGCCGCGCTCGACGCGCACACCACCAAGCACGGCGACGCCGAGCTCAAGACGTTCCTGAGCGAGCTGCGCCTGGTCAAGGACGAGTGGGAGCTCGGCCAGCTGCAGGCCGCCTGCGACGCGACCGTGCTCGGCTTCACCGACGTCGTGCGCGAGCTGGCGCAGGCCGTGGCCACCTCGGAGCGCTGGATCGAGGGGACCTTCTGGCGTCGCGCCCGGGTCGAGGGCAACGATGTCGGCTACGGCTCGATCTGCGCCGCCGGTCCGCACGCGACCACGCTGCACTGGGTCCGCAACGACGGCGAGGTCCGCCCCGGCGAGCTGCTGCTGCTCGACGCCGGCGTGGAGACATCCACCCTCTACACCGCGGATGTCACCCGCACGCTGCCGATCAACGGCACCTTCAACGACCTGCAGCGCAAGATCTACCAGGCCGTCTACGACTCCCAGGAGGCCGGCATCGCGGCCGTGAAGCCGGGTGCCCGCTACCGCGACTTCCACGAGGCCTCGCAGCAGGTGCTGGCGGAGCGGCTGGTCGAGTGGGGCCTGGTCGAGGGCCCGGTCGAGCGGGTGCTCGAGCTCGGGCTGCAGCGCCGCTGGACCCTGCACGGCACCGGCCACATGCTCGGCCTCGACGTCCACGACTGCGCGCAGGCGCGGGTCGAGGCGTACGTCGACTGCGTGCTGGAGCCGGGCATGGTGCTGACGGTCGAGCCCGGTCTCTACTTCCAGGCCGACGACCTGACCGTGCCGGAGGAGTACCGCGGCATCGGCGTCCGGATCGAGGACGACATCCTGGTGACGACCGACGGCAACCGCAACCTCTCCGACGGTCTGCCGCGCACGGTCGCGGACGTCGAAAGCTGGATGGCGAGCCTCAAGAGCTGAGACCCACCACCCTTGTGCCGGCCGATGGCCGCGTGACTCACCCGAGTCGCGCGGCCATCGTCTTGAGGACCTGCAGCGAGCCGGTGGTCACGTCGATGCGCGGGTTCGAGCCGTCGACGGAGACGAAGGAGATCGTGTTGCCGCGCTGGACGAAGAACTCCTGCGCGTCCGAGGGAATGTCCGCCATGTCGGCCGGGCGGCCCAGGTTGTTGCGGATCTCAAGGCGGTAGGAGACGCCGCCGGGCACCACCGCGGTGCGGTCGACGCGGGCGTGGACGCGCTTGCCGGTCGTCATGTCGTAGGCGTGGTCCAGCCGCTGCGCGCAGTTCGCGTAGTCGGTCTCGATCCGCTTGAGCGCGGCCTTCGCCTTCACGGCGCTGCTGAAGTGGAAGAGAATCTGCGTGCCCTGCACGCCTCGCGCCTTGGTCGCGAACGGCTCGACCGAGACAGAGCTGGTGTGCAGACCGCGGGTCGGGTCGATCGTGCCGCAGGTGTAGAGCCACTGGAACTGACCGGTGGTGGTGTAGCGGTACTGCGGCTGCGCCTGCCAGTGGAACGCGCCCGCCTGAGGCATCTGGCTGCCCGTCAGCCACGGCGAGACGGCGGCGTTCGCGGTGCCGGTGGCGCCCGCGGCGAGGCCGAGCGCGGTGGCGGCGACGACGGCGAGCTTCGCGAGGCGAGAGTAACGAAGCGAACGCATGGCAGGACCCCCGGGGTGGTGTGTGGTGACCGCGAGCCGTTGATGTCGGCCGGCGTGATCCATTACAGCCCGGGGCGTGTACCCAACCGCTGTTCGAATCGTCCGGGTCGTGTAACGGCGCAGCCGAATCCGGAAGCGGAAGCGGCGGGAACCGCGTGTGTCATTAAGATTTCGCCATGGCCATCGACATCTCCCTCGGGCACCGCCCCGAGCCCGCGCACACCGTCGCCGTGTTGGCCTTCGACGGGATGGCGCCGTTCGAACTCGGGGTCGTCGTCGAGGTGTTCGGGCTGCATCGGCCGGAGCTCGGGGAGCTGCCCTGGTACGAGCTGAAGGTCTGCTCCGAGAGGCCTGGGCAGGAGCTTCGCGTGGTCGGCGGCTTCAGCATGAAGACCGAGCACGGGCTGGACGCGCTGGCTGAGGCCGACACGGTCATCGTGACGGGCGTGCCGCACGCCGGGGGCGAGGTGTCGGCGGCGCTGGTGACGGCGTTGCGGACCGCGCACGCGCGCGGCGCGCGGCTGGTGTCGATCTGCTCCGGGGCCTTCGCGCTCGCCGCCGCAGGTGTGCTGACGGGTCGTCGGGCCACGACGCACTGGCGCTACAGCGAGCTGCTCGCCGAGCGTCACCCGGACATCGAGGTCGACGCCGACGTGCTCTACGTCGACAGCGGGGACGTGCTCACCAGCGCAGGCAGTGCCGCCGGGATCGACCTCTGCCTCTACCTGGTCCGCTCCGACTACGGCGCGCTGGTCGCCAACACCGTCGCGCGGCGCTTCGTCGTGCCGCCTCACCGTGAGGGCGGGCAGGCGCAGTTCATCGAGGCAGCGGTACGGCCGGTGCGGGAGGGCGACGACGGGGTGGCCCGCAGCATGGCCTGGGCCATGGAGCGGCTGGGCGAGTCGCTGACCGTCCCGGCACTCGCGCGCGAGGCGCACATGTCCGAACGCTCCTATCTGCGCCACTTCACCCGGCGCAACGGCACCAGCCCGATCCGCTGGGTCATCGCGCAGCGCGTCGCGGCGAGCCTGCCGCTGCTGGAATCCGGCGACACACCGATCGACGAGGTCGCCGCGGCCGTCGGCTTCGACAGCGCGGCGACCTACCGCCACCACTTCACCCGCGCGATGCACACCACGCCGACGGCGTACCGGAGGGCCTTCACCCGCGCGGCGTGAGGACGGGACTCACGCAGGCACGGGATCACGCGAGCATGGGGGCACGCAAGCACGGGGGCACGCAAGCACGGGGTCAGGGGTCCGCGCCTGGGGCGCGAGGTTCGATCGGATCTTGAGCGGCATGGTGCAGGGTGGCCGGGGGCCCGGGATCCGAGCCGCCGACCGACAGACAGACTCCATGAAGGGTTCCACCATGGCGGGGCAGATTTCACGGCGCGGGTTACTCGGGGCGGCAGGCGCGCTCACGGCCACGGCGGCACTGATACCGGCGACCGACCTGTTGGCCGGTGTCGCCGAAGCCGAAGCCGAGCCGATCGGCGGGCCGGGCGTTCCGAGCTTCAGGGGTCTGACGCCGTTCCTCGACAAGCTGCGCATTCCGCCGGTCCTGCGGCCCAGCGGCGACCGGCCGGTGGAGGTCCGGTTGATGAACGCCTCGATCCGACTGCACTCGCAGCTGCCGAAGACGCCGCTGTGGACGTACGAGGGCAGTTACCCCGGGCCGACGATCGAGGTGAAGCGCGGCCGGGCCAGCCGGATCGTCTGGACCAACACGCTGACCGGCACGATGCCGGTCAGCGCCGCCCTGGTTCCGATGAGCGCCGGGAACAACCCGCTGATACCCGCCGGCCTCCCCGGGCGCGGCGGCGTTCCGGCCAGGACGGACATCGCGTCGATCACCCCGTGGACGGTGACCCACCTGCACGGCGGCTTCCAGCACGCGGGCAGCGACGGCTACGCCGAGAACGCGGTCACCCCGGGCGGTTCGCAGCTGTCGGAGTACACCAACGACCAGGCCGCGACCCAACTCTTCTACCACGACCACGCGATGGACATCACCGCGGTGAACGTGATGGCCGGGCTCCTGGGCAACTACCTCGTCCGCGACACGGAGGAGGCCGCGCTCGACCTGCCGTCGGGACGGTACGAGATCCCGCTCACCATCACGGACGTCAATTTCGACACCGACGACTCGGGCCGACTGACCGGCGTCCTGCTGGCCAAGCGGCTCCAGGCCACCGCCCCGTCCGGCGCGACGTCCAAGCTCTTGTTCCTCGGCCCGTACACGATGGTCAACGGGGTCGTCTGGCCGTACCTGGACGTCGAGGCGCGCTGGTACCGCTTCCGGACCCTCAACGCCTCCAACGGCCGCGGCTATGTGCTGGCCCTGGTCGACGAGGCCACCGGCGCGGTGATCCCGAACGCGCTCCAGGTGATCGGCAACGACGGGGGACTGCTGGACAAGCCGGTCGCGGTCTCCGAACTGCCGATCACTTCGGCCGAGCGCTACGACGTGCTGATCGACTTCTCGAAGCTCCGCGGCAAGAGGGTCAAGCTGGTCAACGTGCTGCCCGGCGTCCCGGCCGGAGTCCCGGTACCCGGCCTCATGCCCTATCCGGACGTCATGCGGTTCGTGGTCGGCAGCAAGCAGGTCCGGGACGGCTTCACGCTGCCGCAGACGCTGTCCAGCCGCTTCGTGCGGGTCAAGGCGGAGGACGCGACGCGAGAGCGCTTCGTGCTGACGACGGTCAACGCCGACGGGATGCCCGAGCTGTGGGAGCTGACGGAGGTCGCCGCCACCGCGTCGGTCAAGATCCCCAGCGCCGGGGTGGTGCAGTTCACCGACGCGAGCGGCACAACGCGGACCTTCCAGAGGAGCGCGAACCGCTTCGAGCAGGAGGCCACGATCTACACCTCCCCCGGCGCCTGGGAGAAGTGGACGTTCATCTCCGACGCCGCGTACGGCGCGCCGATCCTGCACCCGATGCACATCCACCTGATCAACTTTCAGATCGTCAGCCGTCAGGCGCTCAACGTCACTCCCACGTTCAATCCGATGGACTTCGTTCTCGGCGGGACGACGCAGCCGATCCGGGCCGTCGCACCGCTCCCGATCGCGCCGTACGAGTCCGGGTGGAAGGACGTCGTGTCCGTGCCCAACAACACCGCGGTCACCGTGGTCGGCCAGTTCGGGCAGCAGACCGGGCGGTTCATGTACCACTGCCACATCCTCGACCACGAGGACGACGGCATGATGCGGCCGATGATGCTCATGCCCCCGGCTGTTCTCGCCTACCACGAGGCGAAGATGGCCGCGATGCCCGGCGGCGGCATGCCCCCCATGCCCGGCATGTGACGCGGTGCGGCATGTGAAGCGGTACGCCGCAGGCCGCCGGTTCCCTCCGTGAGGGCCGGCGGCCTGCGGACTCGGTGCGATCAGCCGGCGATCAGCCCGCGGCTGCCTCGCCGCGGTCGGCGTTGGTCACGACGGCCTCCCGGAACCACGCGGCGCCGCCCGGGACGATCTTCTCGTAGTACTCGGTGAACCGCGGGTCCGCCATGTACATCTCGCCCAGGCAGCGGTGCATCGCGTAGGAGCAGTCGTAGAAGTACCGGCCGATGTGCAGTCGGTGGTCCTCGGCGATCTGCATGGCCTGCTCGCTGTCGGCGGCGACGCCGGCGCGGATCGCCTCGCCGATGCGGCGGTCGAGGTCGTCCGCCGCGGCCTTGATCTCGACCCAGTCCGCCTTGGTGTACTTCGAGACCCTGCCCCGCGACTGCTTCCAGGCGTCGGTCTCGCCCCAACGCTCCTGCGCCTCGTCCTCGTACTCGACGTAGTCCTCGCCGAAGACCTCGAACTTCTCCTCCGGGGTCAGTTGGATCCCCATCTTTCTCGCCTCCAGTGCGTGTTCCACGGACGCGGCCATCTCCTGGAGTCGTTCGATCCGCTCCGTGAGCAACCCGTGCTGGCGGCGCAGGTGCTCGCTGGGGCTGACGTCCGAGTCGTCCAGGATGGACGCGATGTCGTCGAGGGAGAAGCCGAGTTCCCGGTAGAAGAGGATCTGCTGCAGCCGGTCCAGGTCCGCGTCGTCGTAACGGCGGTAGCCGGACGGCGTCCGGCCGCTGGGGCTGAGCAGCTTGATCTCGTCGTAGTGGTGCAACGTGCGCACGGTCACCTTGGCGAACCGTGAGACCTGACCGACCGAGTAACTCATGGGGGCCCTTTCCTCTCCCTCGTGTCACCCAGCCTGCGGCCTCACGTCACGTGAGGGTCAAGCCGGATCACGAGGCGCGTGCGAGAGGGCGGTCCTGGTAGGTGAGCACCTTGTCGAAGGAGACGACCGCGCCGCGCCGCGGATGGTTCCTGAACTGGACGTGGTCGGCCAGCGCGCGGATCAGAAAGAGCCCGCGGCCGCTCTCCGCGGAGGTGTCGGCGGTGACGACCGCCGACCGGCGCGGGGCGGTCCGGCCGGCCTTGCTCTCAGCAGCCCTGCCCTCAGCAGCCCTGCCCTCGGCGGCCCTGTCGCGCCGAAGACGGAGGGCGAAGCCCGGTCCGGAGTCGGTGACCTCGATGCGCAGCCGGTCGCCCACGATGGTGGCCGTCACCTGGAAGCCGTCGTCCTCCGTGCCCGCCGAGCCCGGCGCGGCGTGCTCGACGGCGTTGGCACAGGCCTCGGTCAGCGCGACGCCGACCTCGTAGGAGACCTCGGGGTCGACCCCGGCGGTGGCCATGGTGCCGAGCAGGATGCGGCGGGCGAGCGGAACACTCGCCGGCTCACGCCGGAGGTGCAGAGACCACCAGATGTCCACAGAAGGCTCCTCCTGGCTGCGGCACCACATACCAGTAGGTATTGCCGACCCGCACGAGAATGAACCGCTTCGGTCGGATCTTGTCGCTCTCTTGGCGGATACACGGGGGTGGGGGAGCTGTGCGGGTCGCGCGGGGGCGAGCAGGTTCGGGTGAGCGCACGCCGGGGCGTGCACGGGGTCACGAGCGCCTGTCGACCCGCGCCGAATCGGAAATCTCCGGTCATTTACTCCCCCGCGAGGGTGCCGCGAGCACCCCTCTGAGAGACTGACGGGCGTCATGACCGCCCCCAGCGCCACCGGCGCCGCCAGCCTGGACCTTCGCCTGCTCAGGGCCCTGCCCTTCGCGACGGTCTGCGTTCTGGTGTCCGCGCTCGGGCACGCGCTCGCGGGCGGTGGCACGGTACCGCTGCCCACGCTGCTGATCGGCCTGGTCGTCGTACTGCTCGCGGCGACGGCCCTGGCCGGGCGCGAACGCGGCCTGCCGGCGATCGCCGCGGGACTGGCCGTCGGCGAGCTCGGGCTGCACGCGCTGTTCCACCTCTGCCGGAGCAGCATGGGCGCGATGGCGGCGTCCATGTCCGGGTCCATGCCGGGGATGGCGGGCATGAGCGGCGCGGGAGGCGCGTCCGCCTCGGTGGATCCGCTGGCACAGCTGGCGGCGAAGCTGCTCTGCGGGCCCAGCCAGGCCGGCGGCCTCTACCTGCCGCCCGGCACGACCGCCGGGGAGATCGTCAGCCGCGCGGGCCTCGACCCGCACCTCTACCTGGCCTCGCTCCCTTCCTCCCTCACCACCCTCTCCGCCCACGGCGGAGTCTGGGCGCTCCTCGGTCTCAGCCCGATGATGCTGCTCGGCCACCTGCTGGCCGCGCTGGTCGCCGGCTGGTGGCTGCGGCGCGGCGAGGCCGCCCTGTTCCGGCTGCTCGCGCTGGCCTTCGCGCCGCTGGGCAAGCTCGGCCTGCTGTTCCGACTGCTGCTGGCGCTCGTCGCACTGCCCGGCGGCGGGGTCCGCCCGGCACCGGGCTGGACGGCGGAGGCGTGGCGGCTGCCGGGCCGCGCGCTGCTCAGGCACCAGCTGGTCCGGCGCGGTCCGCCGCGCGCTCTCCTGGCCTGACCGCTCGCCTGCACGCCCGTCCGTGTTTCGGACCCGGCGAGGCGACGGCGGGCCCAGTGTCCTGCCCGAGGAAGCTCCGGACCAAGATCGCAAAGTGTTTCACGTGAAGCATTCAGCGATCTTGGTGTCGATGCCTCCGCCACGCCTGCCCCAGGCTCAGACCTGGAGGCGGCAACAGGTCTTCTGAGGAGAGAACCACCCCATGCGCAAGAGCATCAGCTCCGCTCGTCGTCTCGCCGTCCCCGCCGCGCTCGCCGCCGGCGGCGTGCTGCTGCTGGCCGGTCCGGCCTCCGCGCACGTGACCGTGCAGCCCGGCACCGCCGCCGCCGGCGCGGCCGACCAGGTCTTCGCCTTCCGCGTCCCCAACGAGTCGGACACCGCGTCGACGGTCAAGGTCGACGTCTACTTCCCGGCCGACCACCCGATCGCCTCCGCGCTGGTCGAGGCGGTCCCCGGCTGGACCAGCGAACTGAAGACCACCAAGCTGGCCAAGCCGATCCAGACCGACGACGGCCAGGTGACGGACGTGGTCTCGGAGATCGTCTGGACCGGCGGCAAGATCGCCCCCGGTCAGTACCAGGACTTCACGATCGACTTCGGCCAGCTCCCCAAGGACGCCAAGCAGCTGTCCTTCAAGACGCTGCAGACCTACTCCGACGGCAACGTGGTGCGCTGGATCGACGCCCCCGCGGCGTCCGGCGGCACCGAGCCGCAGCACCCGGCCCCGACGCTGACCCTGACCACGGGTGCTGCCGGCACCGGGAGCGCGGACGCGAAGGGCACGGCGGGCTCCACCGGCACCGCCCAGACGGCGGCCTCCTCCGGCGGCTACACGAGCGACACGGCGGCACGGGTGCTGGCGGGCGTCGGCGTGGTCGTGGGCGTGGGCGGCATCGTCCTCGGCTTCCTGGGCTGGCGCCGCGGCGGGCGCGGCGGTCAGGGCACCGCGTGACGGTGTGACCGCCGTCGGTGGGCCGGGCGCACCGACGGCCGGCCCACCGTCCCGCACTGCTCCTACTTTGTCTTCTTCGCGCACCAGAGAGTGAGTTCTCCGCATGTCCCGTCTCCCGAGCCTCCCGGGCCTTCAGGGAACCCCCAGCCGTCGCTCGCTGCTGCTGGGTTCGCTGGGTGGCGCCGCCGCGCTGCTGCTCACCGCCTGCGGCTCCTCCGGCTCCTCCGGCTCCTCCTCGTCGGACGGATCGCCGTCCGGGGGCGAGATCAGCCCGTCGATGCAGGGCCAGTCCGGCCCCTACCAGGGCGTCTACCTCGGCCGGACCTTCGACAAGCCCGCCGTCACACTGACGGACACCAGCGGCAAGCCCTTCGACCTGGTCGCCCGCACGGCCGGCAAGGCGATGCTGCTCTACTTCGGCTACACCCACTGCCCCGACGTCTGCCCCACGACGATGGGCGACATCGCCGTGGCCGTCAGCAAGCTGCCCAAGGCGCAGCAGAGCGAGATCGACGTGGTCTTCGTGACCACCGACCCGGCGCGGGACACCCCCGCCGCGATCCGCAGCTGGCTCGACGCGTTCAACCCGGCGTTCATCGGGCTGACCGGCGACATCCAGACGATCATCGCGGCGGCGAAGTCGGTGGGCGTCTACGTCGCCGCCCCGGTCAAGGGCCAGGAGCCGGTCCACGGCGCGCAGACGCTCGGCTACCTGCCGTCCGACAACAAGGCGCACCTCCTCTACACGAGCGGGACGACGACGGCCGTCTTCGAACACGACGTGCCGCTGCTGATCAAGGGAGTGCGCGCGTGAGGCGGCGGGCTCTCGGCGGGGCGGTGCTGGCCGTCGCGATGGGCCTGGCCGGCTGTGCCTCGTCCACCCCGGCGGCGACGTTCGCACCCGAGGTGACCGTCTCCGGCGCGTACATACCGCTGCCGTCCTTGCCGGACATGGCCGCCGGCTACTTCGTGCTGCGCAACGGCGGCGACACGGCCGTGACGCTGACCGGCGTGACCAGCCCGCAGGCGCAGAGCGTCACGATGCACGAGAGCACGGCGAGCACCATGGTCGAGCTGCCGAACGTCGCGGTGCCCGCGCACGGCTCGGTCACTTTCGCGCGCGGGGGACGGCATCTGATGCTGATGGGTCTCGCGCCGAAGCCGACGCTCGGTCAACGGGTGGAGCTGAAGCTCAGCTTCGACGGCGCGCCTCCGGTTACCGTCGAGGCGACCGTGCAGCCGATGACGTATCAGCCAGGCCAGTGAGGACGATCCGATGACGCGCACCGTTCGCCCGGCCCGACCCGCACGCCGGGCCGCCGTCCTGCTCGGACTGCTGGTCGCCCTGCTGCTGGGCGGCGCGGGGACGGCGTCTGCGCATGCCGCGCTGCTGTCGACCGACCCGTCCCAGGGGACGGTGCTGGCCGTCGCGCCGGGCGCGGTGACGCTGCGGTTCAGCGAGTCGGTGACGCTGGAGCCTGACGCGCTGCGGGTCTTCGACCCGAGCGGCAAGCGCGTGGACACGGGCGGCGCGACACACGCGGGCAGCGACTCCGCCACGGCCCGGGTGCGGCTGGGTGCCGACGCGGCCTCCGCGCAGGGCACTTACACCGTGGCGTGGCGGGTGGTCTCGGCGGACACCCACCCGGTCGCGGGCGCCTATACCTTCTCGATCGGCCGCACCTCCGCGCCCGCGACGCTGACCGGTGTCCCCGGCGCGGACGGCGGCAGCGCGACGGGGACGACGCCGACGGGCTTCCTCTATGGCGCCGCGCGTGCCGTGCAGTACGGCGCGTTCGCGCTGCTGGCGGGCTCGGTGGGAGCGGTGCTGCTCTGCTGGCCCGGCGGCGTGCGGCTGCGGTCGGTGCAGCGGCTGATGCTGGCCGGCTGGGCGGGCCTGCTGCTGGCGACGCTGGCGGAGCTGGCGCTGCGCGGGACGTACGAGGCGGGGACGGGCCTCGGTCGCGTCTTCGACCTGACGCTGCTGCGGCAGGTGCTGGGCGAGAAGCTGGGCGTTCTGCTGGCGCTGCGGGTGCTGCTGCTCGCAGGAGCGGGCGTCTTCCTGGCGCTGCTGGCGGGCTCCTCCGCTGACGAGAGCACCGCTCTCGGCATGGAGCGGCGTCGACGAATCTGGCTGGGCGTCACCGGAGCAGTGCTCGCAATCGCGATCGCCGTCACCTGGCCGCTCGGCGACCACGCGTCGGTGGGCATCCAGGTCCCGCTGGCGGTCTCCATGGACACCCTGCATGTCCTGGCGATGAGCCTCTGGCTCGGCGGCCTCACCACGGTCCTGCTCGGCCTCCGCCGCGACGCTGCCGAAGGCGGGATCGGAGTCGCCTCCGTCCAGCGCTTCTCCACGCTGGCGCTCTGCGCGATCACCACCCTCGCCGCCTCCGGCACGTACCAGGCCTGGCGCGGCCTCGGCTCCTGGTCCGCCCTCACCTCCACCACCTACGGCCGCCTCCTGCTGCTCAAGATCGGCGCCGTCGCCGTGATCCTCGCCGCCGCCTGGATCTCCCGCCGCTGGCTCGCCCTCCTCCACGCGGAAGCGCAGCCCTCGCCACAGGCAGAGGCGAACGCGGGTGCGGGTGCGGGTGCGGGTGCGACAGCGAGCACCGACGCGAGCACCGCGGCCGAGCCGCGCGAAGCGCCGGCTGACGTGGCGGCGGGCCTGGGCTCGCCCCAGCCCGGATCCGCCGAGCCGCGCGAAGCGCGCGCTGCGGGCAGGGCGGATGAACCGATCCACCTGGCCGTCGCCGGCATCGAGGTAGCGCCGCAGACCGCCGCCGTCGCGAGCTTCACGGCCACGCCGCGCGAAGCGCAGGCGGCCGAGGCGGACGCCGGGCGAGAGCCGCAGGCTCGGCTGGCTGTGGCCGACGTCACGGCCGACGTGTCGGCGCAGGCCCTCGATGACACGTCCTCAGCGGCGGGCCCTCCCGCCGGGCCTCGCGAAGCAGCGGCTGAAGGGGTTTCGCCCGAGGGCTCGCGTCAGAGCGGCTCCGCCGAAGCGCGCGGAGCGCGCGGAGCGCGGGGGGCGCGGGAGGCGCGGGAGGCGCGGGAGGTCGATCCCGTGCGCGCCGCGCAGCTCGCGCGGCAGGCGCGGGTGCGGGAGCAGGCGAGTGCGCGGAGCGCGCGGGTGGCGGCGCCCGCGCGGGGGATGCTGCTGCGGTCCGTCGGCCTGGAAGCCGTCTTCGCCGTGGTCGTGATCGTCGTGACGACCATACTGACCAACTCCGCGCCCGGCCGCGCCGTCGCCGAGCAGCAGGCGGCTGCCGCAGCCGCGTCGCGCGGGCCCGTCGACGTGACGCTGCCCTACGACACCGGCGGCCGCACCCCCGCCGCCAAGGGCAAGGTCACCATCGAGATCGACCCCGCCCGGACCGGCCAGAACAGCCTGCACGCCTACCTTTACGACGCCACCGGCAAGCCCGTCGACGTCCCCGAGATCGACGTCGCACTCACCCTCAAGGCCAAGAACCTCGGCCCGCTGCCGGTGAAGCTCGACCACCTCGACATCGGCCACTACGGCGCGGCCGACCTGCAACTGCCCTTGTCCGGCGACTGGACCCTCGCCGTCACCGTCCGTTCGGACGACATCGACGAGACCACCGTGACCACCCCGGTCGCGGTGGGGTGAAACAGAAAGTCAGCACCATGACCGACGACAGCGACAAGCGCAGCGGCGGCCTCTCGCGCCGCCACCTGCTCGGCGCGGCCGGGGTCGGCGGCGCGGCGGGGCTCGCCCTGGGCGTCGGCGGCTACGCGCTTGCGGACGACAGGACCTCAGCTCGGACCTCGACTCGGAGCGGGGCGAAGAACGGGGCGCCGCTGACCACCCTCGGCGCCGCCGCCGTCCCCTTCCACGGCGCGCACCAGGCCGGGATCGTCGAGCCGATGCAGGCCACCCTGCACGCCACCGCGTACGACCTCACCCCCGGCACCGGACGCCCCGGCCTCACCGCGCTGATGAAGCGTTGGTCCGGCGCCGCCGCAGCGATGGCCGAGGGCCACACGCCGCCCGGCCCGACCGACGGCCCGACCGACGGCCCGACCGACGATCTGACCGCACTCGACGCCGGCTCCAGTTCGCTCACCGTCACCTTCGGCTTCGGCGCCTCGCTCTTCGCCAAGGCCGGGCTGACGGCTTATCAGCCGACCGCCCTCGCGCCGCTCCCCGCCTTCCCCGAGGACCGGATCGACCGGGCCCGCAGCGACGGCGACCTGTGGGTGCAGGTCTGCGCGGACGACCCGCTCGTCGCCTTCCATGCGACGCGCACGCTGCAGCGCCTCGCCGCCGGACAGGCCGTGCCGCGCTGGCAAATGAACGGTTTCAGCCGCGCGCCGGGTGCGACGGCCGCGCCGAGAACCGGCCGCAACCTGATGGGCCAGATCGACGGCACCAACAACCCCAAGCCCGCCGACGCCGACTTCACCAAGCGCGTGTTCGTACCAACGGCAGGCGACCCCGCCTGGATGGCGAACGGCAGTTACGCCGTCTTCCGCCGGATCCGGATGCTGCTCGACCCCTGGGACCAGCAGTCCCGCGAGCTCCAGGAGCGCGTGATCGGCCGCCGCAAGGACACCGGCGCACCGCTGTCCGGCGGCACCGAGACCACGCCCGTCGATCTGACGAAACAGAACGCCGACGGCTCCCTCGCGATCCCCGGCGACGCGCACATCCGCGTCGCCGCGCCCGCGTCGAACCAGGGCGCGGCCATGCTCCGGCGTGGCTACTCCTACCAGGACGGCTTCCGCCCCGACGGCGCCCCGGACGCGGGCCTGCTCTTCGTCTGCTTCCAGGCCGACCCGATGGCCGGCTTCGTCCCGGTACAGCGCAAGCTCGCGCGCGGGGACGCGCTGTCGCGCTTCGTCGTGCACGAGTCGAGCGGCCTCTACGCCCTCCCCGGCGGCGCGAGCCCCGGCGGGTACGTCGGTCAAGCGCTCCTGGAGAGCTGAGCCAGCACGAGCTGAGCCGCGCGTCCAGCTCGCAAGACTCCGCGCCCCGGGGGACGCCGAGTCGTTAACGTTACGTCCGTGGCAAACGCAGCTTGGGAGATCGCCGTGTCCGCGAACCGATACACCTACCTGGGTCCCGAGGGCACCTTTACCGAAGCCGCGCTGCGCACCCTCCCGGAGGCGGCGACGCGCGAGCTGGTCCCCTCCGTCTCCGTGCCGGCGGCGCTGGACGCCGTCCGCAGCGGCGAGGCGGCCGCGGCGCTCGTGCCGATCGAGAACTCCGTCGAGGGCGGCATCAACCAGACCCTGGACGAACTGGCCCAGGGCGAGCCACTGATGATCTACCGCGAGGTGCTGCTGCCGATCGCCTTCGCCCTGCTGGTCCGGCCGGGCACAACGCTCCAGGACGTGAAGACGGTCACCGGCCACCCGGCGGCGCAGGTGCAGGTCCGGCACTGGCTGGCCGACCACCTGCCGGACGCCCACTGGGAGTCGGCCGCGTCCAACGCCGACGGCGCCAGGATGGTGCAGGAGGGCCGCTTCGACGGCGCCTTCGCGGGCGAGTTCGCCGCCGCGCAGTACGGGCTGGTGCCGCTCGCGACCGAGATCCACGACGCGGCCAACGCGACCACCCGCTTCGTGCTGGTCGGCCGTCCCGGCCGCACCTCCGCGCCGACCGGAGCGGACAAGACCTCCGCCGTCTTCTGGCTCGCCGAGGACCACCCGGGCGCGCTGCTGGAACTGCTCCAGGAGTTCGCCGTGCGCGGCGTCAACCTGATGCGCATCGAGTCCCGCCCGACCGGTGAGGGCCTCGGCAACTACTGCTTCTCCGCCGACGCGGAGGGCCACATCACCGACCGCCGGGTCAGCGAGGCGCTGATGGGCCTGCACCGGATCTGTCCGAAGGTGCGCTTCCTCGGCTCCTACCCGCGTGCGGACGCCCAGGCCGCGACGGTGCGTCCGGGCACCTCCGACGCCGAGTTCGTCCGTGCCTCGGACTGGCTGTCCCGCTGTCTGGACGGGCGCGGAGAGCAGTAGCGGGAGTTATCCACAGGGGGGTGGGTTATCCACACCCTGGGGATTCGCCGGAGAACCCGACCAATCACACCTTGCCCAACAAAATTTGCGGAACGGACAAGACGGACATATAGGGATTCCGATGGTCTGTTTCCCCAAAGTCCCCTTCCGGGCCCCTTCCAAGACCCAAAAAATCACGCCTCCGGCCGCAAACACTGGGTTTAGCGAGCTCAGAGGCGTGATTCCGCACAATCCACAGGCCGTCAGCCGGCCCTGTGGATAAAGCGGGGATATCCACAGACCGTGTGAACAACTCGGCCGATCATCAGGCGTCGGGGAAGTTGATCGCGTAACCCTGCTGCTGCAGCCACGGCAGGATCTGGGCCAGCGCCGCCACCGTCTGGCTGCGGTCCCCGCCCCCGTCGTGCATGAGAATGATCGAACCCGAGCGCACCTGCTTCTTCACCGTGGCCACGATCTGCGCGACGCCCGGCTTCTTCCAGTCATTGGTGTCCGCACTCCACGCGAGCGGACGAAGGCCGTTGTCGGCGGATATCTGGCGAATCTCCGGAGTGAAATCCCCGCCCGGTGCGCGGAACCAGCTCACCTGCGTACCGGGGCCGCCCGCGTCCTCGATCATCTTCTTCGCGGCGACGATCTCGTTCGTCTCGTAGGCGAGGCCGCGCGTCGACATCGCCTCGTTGTGACTGACCGAATGGTCGCAGAGCCGGTTTCCCGCCGCGACGACCTGCTTGACCGTGGCCGGCGAGGCCTGGGCGTTGGGGCCGATCTCGCAGAAGGTGGCATGCGCGTTGTACTGGGCCAGCAGCGCGAGGATCTTCGGGGTCCACTGCGCGCTCGGGCCGTCGTCGAAGGTGAGCGCGACCGTCTTCTCGCCGCCCGGGTGGGCGATGTAGTACTCCAGCGCCTTGCTCACCGTCGCCGTCCCACGCGTGGGGACGGTGTCGCCCGAGGTGCTCTTCGGGTCAGGCGAGGCGCTTCCGGAGGAGGAACCCGTGGACCGGTCGCCGCTGCCGCCGGTGTGCGCGCTCGCCCCGCCGCCGCACGCCGCCAGCGCGAGCACCGCCGCCAGTGCCGTACCCGCAACCGCCACCCTGCTCTTCTTCATCCCGCTGCCCTTCATCCCGCTGCCGCCCTCCGCGCCGTGCCTGCCGGTTCACCCTGTCAGCCCACACGGCTTGCGCTTACCGTTCTCACAGCCTTGGGGTGTGCTCGGGACGAACATGTGACGAAAAGGACCTTCGGCCCGGGTCCGAGGTCACCACGCAAAAGGGGAGCGAGTTCAGCGCCCCCGGCCCGGTACTCTCGTACTCGTGATTGACCTTCGCCTGCTTCGCGTAGACCCGGACCGTGTGCGCGCCTCCCAGCGCGCCCGAGGAGAGGACGTCGCCCTCGTCGACGCCCTGCTCGCCGCCGACGAGCGGCACCGGTCGTCCAGTTCCCGCTTCGACGAACTGCGCAACGAACAGCGCCAGCTGGGCAAGCTGGTGGCCAAGGCCAAGGGCGAGGAGAAGGCCGAGCTGCTGACCCGCACCCAGGCGCTCGCCGCCGAGGTGAAGGCCGCGAACGCCGCGCAGGGCGAGTTCGAGGCCGAGGTGCAGAGCCTGCTGGGCCGGCTGGCCAACCTGCTCGACCCCGAGGCTCCGGTCGGCGGCGAAGAGGACTTCGTCACGATCGAGGAGATCGGCACCCCGCGCGACTTCGCCGCGGAGGGCTTCGAGCCGCGCGACCACGTCGAGTTGGGCAAGCTGCTCGGCGCCATCGACACGGAGCGGGCGGCCAAGGTCTCCGGCTCGCGCTTCTACTACCTGACCGGCGTCGGCGCGCTGCTGGAGCTCGCCCTGGTCAACATGGCGATCGCGCAGGCCACCGAGGCCGGCTTCATCCCGATGATCACCCCCGCCCTGGTCAAGCCCCAAGCGATGGAGGGCACCGGCTTCCTGGGCCAGGCCGCCGAGAACGTCTTCCGCCTGGAGGCGGACGACTTCTACCTGGTCGGCACGGCGGAGGTCCCGCTCGCGGCCTACCACATGGACGAGATCATCGACGCGGACCGGCTGCCGCTGCGGTACGCGGGCTTCTCGCCCTGCTTCCGCCGCGAGGCGGGCACCTACGGCAAGGACACCCGCGGCATCATCCGGGTGCACCAGTTCGACAAGGTGGAGATGTTCTCCTTCACCGCTCCGGAGGACGCGGAGGCGGAGCACCGCCGCCTGCTCCAGTGGGAGAAGGAGTTCCTCGACAAGCTGGGCCTCGCCTACCGCGTCATCGACGTGGCCTCGGGCGACCTGGGCGCGTCCGCGATGCGCAAGTTCGACATCGAGGCGTGGATCCCCACCCAGGGCAAGTACCGCGAGGTCACCTCGACCTCCAACTGCGGTGAGTTCCAGGCGCGTCGACTCGGCATCCGAATGCGGGGCGAGGACGGGAACAAGCCGCTCGCCACGCTGAACGGCACGCTGTGCGCGGTTCCGCGGATCATCGTCGCCATCCTGGAGACGCACCAGCTGGCCGACGGCTCCGTCGTCGTGCCGGAGGCGCTCCGCCCCTACCTGGGCGGTCGCGAGGTGCTCGAACCGGTCAGCAAGTAGGAAGCAGGTTCCACCACGTGAGCTCCGCCCCGCGGCCGTTCGACCTGATCGCGACCGACCTGGACGGGACGCTGCTGCGCGACGACCACACCGTCTCGCCGCGCACGCAGCGCACCTTGGAGGCCGCGAAAGCCACTGGGGCGCGGCACATCGTGGTCACCGGCCGGACCGCGGCCTGGACCCGGCCCACACTGGACGCGATCGGCTACACCGGCCTCGCCGTCTGCGGCCAGGGCGGGCAGCTCTACGACGCCGGCGCGCACCGGCTGGTCACCTCGGTCACGCTCGACCGGCAGGTGGCCGGCCTCGCGCTGGCGAAGGCGGAGGCCCAGGTCGGCCCGATGGCGGTGGCCGTGGTCCAGGACGGTCTCGAGGGCGACGTCCTCTTCTCTGCGGACTACGACATGCCCTCGGCGGGCGAGGAGCTGGCCGAGCCGGTTGCGCACATGTCCGAGCTGTGGGCCAAGCCGCTGAGCCGGGTCCTCGTCCAGCACCCGACGCTCACCGACGACGAGCTTGCCGAGGCGGTCAGCGACGCGGCCGGGAGTCTGGTCACCGTGGTGCTGGCCGGGCAGGGCTTCGTCGAGCTGCTGCCGCTCGGGCTCTCCAAGGCGACCGGCCTGGCGCTCGCCTCGTCCCGGCTCGGCACGACGAAGGACCGGACCATCGCCTTCGGGGACATGCCGAACGACATCCCGATGTTGGGCTGGGTCGGCCACGCGGTGGCGATGGCCAACGCGCACCCGGAGCTCAAGGCGGTGGCCGACGAGATCGCCCTCAGCAACGAGGAGGACGGCGTGGCCGTCGTGCTCGAAAGAATTTTCGGGCTCCACTGATTGCTAGCATGGAGTCTGGTCTGAGCAGACCAGGACATTCTTGATCAGAAGGACGGAACGGACATGGGCGGAGCACAGCTGTACGCAGCGTGCCGTGCCCTGCTGGCCGAGCTGATCGACGCGAACATCAAGCGACCGGAGAGCTGAGACCGCGCGCCCTCGTGCGCCCGTCGGCTCCTCTCCCTTTCGCTCACCACTTTCGCTTGAGAGTCACGCATGCCCAGCTCCATGCCCGGGTCCATGACCCGGCCCGTCCTTGACGCGCCCGTTTCGTATGCTTCTGCTCCTTCTGTCTCCCGGTTCACCCGCGTCCTCGCCCATCCGGCGACCGCGCTGGTCGGCATCCTGCTGGTCTCGCTCAACATGCGCGCGGCGGTCTCCGCCGTCTCGCCGCTGCTCGGCGACGTCAGCTCCGGTTACGGCCTCTCCGCCACGGCGGGCGGGCTGCTCACGACGATCCCGGTGCTGATGATGGGCGCGATCGCGCCCGTCGGCGCCCGGCTGAACCGCCGCTTCGGCGCGGAGCGCGTCGTCGCGCTGGCGCTGATCCTGCTGATCGCCGGCGTGCTGCTCCGCGTCCTGCCCGGCGTCGGTGAGCTGTTCGCGGGCAGCATGGTGCTGGGCGCGGCGATCGCGTTGCTCAACGTCACCATGCCGGGCCTGGTCAAGCGGGACTTCCCGGAGCGGGCGGCGGCGATGACCGGCGTCTACACCACCTCGATGATCATCGGGGCGACCCTCGCCGCCGCGCTGAGCGTCCCGCTGGAGCACGCCTTCCGCGGCTGGGCCGGCTCGCTGGCCTCCTGGTCGGTGCTCGCGCTCGTCGCCTTCGTGGCCTGGCTGCCACAGCTCGCCGCGTCGAAGACCCCGCACGCAGGCTCCGCTCAGGCGACGGCGGCGAAGCTCCCCGGCCTGTGGAAGCGCCCGCTGGCCTGGCAGCTCGCCGTCTTCATGGGCATGCAGTCGCTGCTCTCCTACACGCTGATCGCCTGGCTGCCGACGATCCTCACCAGCCAGGGCATGGACCGCGGCACGGCGGGCGTCGTCTTCGCGGTCAGCTCGCTGGTCCAGATCCCGGCGGCGTTCCTGATCCCGCTGCTGGCCGGCCGGGTCACCCACCAGCGCGCGCTGGTGGGCCTGATGGTCACCGCGATGGCGACCGGCGTCGCCGGACTGATGATCGCCCCGACGGGCGGCGCCTGGGCCTGGGCCGTGCTGGTCGGGATCGCCCAGGGCGGCGGCTTCGGCCTCGCCATGGCGATGATCGTGCTGCGCTCGGGCTCCGCGCAGGTGGCCTCGCAGCTGTCCGGGATGTCGCAGCTGGTGGGCTACTTCATCGCGGCCTGCGGACCGGTCGGCTTCGGCGCGCTGCACCAGGCCACCGGCGGTTGGGGCTTCCCGCTGGCGATCCTGCTGGGCTGCTGCGCGATCGGCCTGACCGCCGGACTCGGCGCGGGACGCAGGCTCGTGCTCGCCGGCTGAGTCTGCTGAGTCGGCTGACGGCGGGGAACCCGTTCGGGTGACGGCGCGTCAGAGCGCCATGACGATGAAGAAGCGGGGGAGCGCGCTCGGGCTGGTGACAGCCGCCGCGCTGCTGGCGATGACGGGGTGCGGCAGCAGTGCGCCGAAGGGCTACGCACCTCCGGCAGGGGCTGCGGCGGGACTGGTACGGGTGGACGCGCCTGTGCTGGCCGCGCCTGCGGCCGACACCCGGTCCGCCGCCGACGGTAGCGCCGAGCTGGGACTGGCCCTGCTGCGGCAGCTCGGCGAGAAGGGCAATGTCGCGGTCTCGCCCGCGAGCCTGGAGGGCGTGCTGGCACTGCTGTTGCCCGGCGCCCGGGGCGCGACCGCCGACGAGATCCGCGCGCTGCTCGGCACCCGGCTCACCGGCGACCGCTACGCCGCCGCCCTCGGCGCGCTGCGCCGCGCGGAGGTCGCGCAGGCCGCCGGGGACCAGAACCAGCTCAGCTTCGCCGACGACCTGTGGGCTCAGAACGGCTTCCGCCTGCGCAACCCCTACCTGCGGACGCTCGCCGGAGCATTCGGCACCGGCGTGCACACGGTGGACTTCAAGAACCCCGACGCCGCGGTCGCGGCGATCAACGCGCGGGTCTCGCAGGAGACGCGCGGCATGATCCCGAAACTGTTCGATCCCAGCGCCGTGCAATCCAACACCATGCTCGCGCTGACCGACGCTCTCTATCTGCACGCGGATTGGGCCCGGGCCTTCGATTCGAAGGAGACGCAGCAGGCACCGTTCCACCTCGGCGACGGACAGACCGTGTCGGTGCCGACCATGGGCGGATCATGGCCCGCCTCGACCGGGGCCACGCCGGACTGGCAGACGGCGGAACTCCCCTACCGGGGCGGGCGGCTGGCGATGGATCTGCTACTGCCGAAAGACCCCGCGAACCAGCTGCCGACGGCCGCGCAGCTCTCGGCGGCGCTGGCCTCGGTCGGGCAGGGGCATGCCGCTCTTCGCCTGCCGAAGTTCCACTTCTCGTACGGGCAGGAGCTGACGAAGCCGCTCGAGGGCCTGGGGCTGCGCACGATGTTCGGTCCCGCTGCAGACCTGAGCGGCATCCAGGCGGACGGCAGCGGGGGTCTGCAGGTCAGCACGGTGGTCCAGCGCATCAAGGTGGACGTCGACGAGCAGGGCACCACGGCGGCCGCCGCGAGCGGAGTGATGGTCACGTTGTCGGCCGCGTACATCCCGCTCTCGTTCGACCGGCCGTTCGTGTTCCTGATCCGGGACACGACGACCGGCCACGTGCTCTTCCTCGGCCGGGTCACCGACCCGCGTTGAACCGAACGCCCAGGGGCAACAAGTGCCCCTGGGCGTCGGGTATGTGCTCCGAATTCGAGCGGCAGGTCCGAATTCGAGGGAATTACTCCTCGCCGGCCAGCGTCAGCCTGCTCAGGCGGGCCGCGGCCAGCCACGCGCCGCCGACGGTGGCGACCAGCAGCAGCGGGATCGCCGTCGGCAGGTGCACGGAGGAGCTGATGACGCCGGGGTCGGCGATCTTCTGGCCGACCGACAGCGCCCACTGGTGCACGCTGAGGGTCTGCGCGCCCGGCACGTACGTGCCGACGATGGTCTCCCACAGCAGCGCGTACATCAGGCCCCAGACCACCGCGTGCCGGGAGATCACGCCGAAGAGCAGGAACAGCGCACTGTAGGCGATGCCCGCGATCAGCGCCGCGATCGTGTAACCGAGGGTCAGGTTCTCGAAGGTGCCGAAGAGGATCAGGCCGGCGATGTACGTCGGCAGCGCGGCGAAGACCACCGAGCAGCCGATCGCCACGACGAGCTTGGAGACGATGATCTTCCAGCGCGGCTGCGGCTTGGCCAGCAGGTAGATGATCGAGCCGTCGTCGATCTCCGGGCCGATGGCCCCCGTGCCGGCGATCAGGCCGACCAGCGGGACCATCGTGCCCAGCCCCAGTCCGCCGAGGATCCCGGCGGCGGTGTTCTCGTCCTGGCCGGCCACGACGCGGATCACCACGGAGAGCACGATCAGCAGCAGGGGCAGCGCGAGCAGCAGCAGGCCCCGGCGGCGGCCGAGCAGGCCGCGCATGGTCAGCCGGGCGACTGTGACGTTCATGATGAGGTCTCGGCCTTCCGTTACTTGGCGGCGACGAGGTAGGAGAAGACGCTCTCCAACGACTCGTCCGCCGGGGAGACGGTCAGCAGGCGGATGCCTGCCTCCTTGGCGACGCGCGGCACCAGCTCGGTGAAGCGGTAGAAGTCGATCGCCTGGATCTGCAGCGCCCGCTCCTTGTAGTCCAGCTCGATCCCGGCCGTGGAGCCGTCCGCGATCAGCGCGGCCGCGAGCGCGCGGTCGTCGCTGGAGCGGACCGTGTAGCGGTGCGGGCGGTCCGTCATCAGGCGGCGGATCTTGCGGAAGTCTCCCGAGGCGGCGTGGCGACCCGCGACGACCACCTCGATGTGGCGGGCGAGCTGCTCGACCTCCTCCAGAATGTGCGAGGAGAAGAGCACCGTCCGGCCCTCCGCGCCGAACCGGCGCAGCAGCTCCATCAGGTGCATCCGCTGGCGCGGGTCCATGCCGTTGAAGGGCTCGTCGAGCAGCAGCACGGCCGGGTCGTGGACCAGGGCCGAGGCCATCTTGACGCGCTGCTTCATGCCCTTGCTGTAGGTGGAGACCTGGCGGTCCTGCGCGTACTCCATCTCGACCGTGGCCAGCGCGCGCTTCGCCGCCTCGCCAGGATCGGACAGGCCGTGCAGCTCGGCGTTGGCGAGGACGAACTCCCAGCCGGTGAGGAAGTCGTACATGGCCTCGCGCTCGGGGACGAGCCCGATCTGACGGTAGGCCTGCTGGTTCTTCCAGATCGGCACGCCGTCCAGGACTACGCTGCCGGAGGAGGGCGGCAGGAAGCCGCTCATCATGTGGATCAGAGTGGACTTGCCCGCGCCGTTGGGGCCGAGCAGGCCGGTGACACCCGGCGCGATCGTCATCGAGACGTCGTTGACCGCGACGACGTTGCCGAACCAGCGGGACGCCCGGTCGATGCTGATGGTGGTCATGGTGCTGCCTCCTCAGATCTTCCGGTAGCGACGGACGAGCAGGGCGAAGGTGCCGACGACGATCAGGGCGATCTCGGCGAGGAAGACGAAACCGCCGAGCGTGCTGGGCACACCCACCGGGCCGTGATCCGGCGTCACCCCGAAGAGCCAGCCGACCGTGGAGTCGATCAGGAGGCCGGGGTTGAGCATGGCCACCCAGTGGGCGGCGGCGTCGTGCCCCTGGTGGCGGATCACCTGGAAGATCACCCCGGCGACGCCCTCGGACACCATGAAGATCGCGATGATCGCGGCGACGCCGAAGCCGCGGCGCGGCGTCAGCGAGGCGACCGCGAGACCGATCCCGGCGTAGACCAAGGCGTAGAACGCGGCGGCGACCACGCTGTAGCTGAAGTGCTGGATGTTGTAACCGAAGGGCATCGAGCCGAGCATCGAGCCGATCCACATGATCAGCATCGGCAGCAGGGTCAGGATGAAGACGGCCGTGACCATCGCCGCGAACTTGGCCCGCACGTAGTCGGAGGAGCGCAGCGGGCGGGAGAAGTAGAGCGGCACCGTCATGAAGCGCAGGTCGCGCGAGAGCAGCACGGGCGCCTGGGCGGCGGTGAAGACGGCGATCACGAACTGCATGATCGTCAGGTAGTGCACGTACTCGATCGGCAGCTTGCCGGACTTGAGGTAGACCGAGACCGCCACCATGATCACTGCGGGCACGATCATGATCACGGCCATCGCCATGGGCAGGATCTTCGACTTGCCGGAGCGGCCGAGCCCGAAGGCCCCGCGCAGGCTGGCCGTGTAGAGCGAACGCGTCGCATAGCCGGCGCCCAGGCGTGGGCCCTCGTAGTGGCGGTAGCCGATGTCGTGGATGACGTCGGCGCGGCCGTTGCCCGCGTTGCCGCTGAGCGTGTCAGACATGGACAGCCTCCTCGGCGGTGGCGGCGGCGTCGGTGAACACCTCGGAGATGTGGTGGCGGCGCTGCTCCAGCCGGACCAGGCCGACGCCCAGCTCCGCGACGGCGTCACGGATCACGTCGTAGACGTCCTCCCCGGTCAGCTCGACCAGGACGAGATGGCTGCCGTCCAGGGTGGCCGTCAGCCCGGCCGCGGTGAGCTTGCCGAGCAGGGCCGCGTCGGCGTCGAAGCCGGGCTCCCCCTGGCGCTCCGTCACCTCGACGGCGAGCAGCGCGGTGGCCGCCGTCATGTCGGCCGTGGAGGAGCTGCGCAGCAGCGCGCCGCCGTCGATGACGACGACGTGGTCGCAGGTGCGCTCCAGCTCGCCGAGCAGATGCGAGGTGACCAGGACGGAGATGCCGAACTCGCTGTGGACCCGACGGATCAGGTCGAGCATGTCGTCGCGGCCGACCGGATCGAGGCCGTTGGTGGGCTCGTCGAGCAGCACCAGCTGCGGGTCGTGGACCAGCGCCTGGGCGAGCTTGACGCGCTGCTTCATGCCCGTCGAGTACGTCCCGATGGGGCGGTAGCGCTCCTCGTACAACCCGACGTGGCGCAGGATGTCGGCGGTGCGCTCGCGCGCGGCCGTGGCCGGGAGACCGGACATCCTGGCCATGTGGACGACGAACTCCGTGGCGGAGACGTCCGGCGGCAGGCAGTCGTGCTCCGGCATGTAGCCGACGCGCTCGCGGATCGCACCGCCCTCGGTGGCGACGTCGAGGCCGAGCACCCGCGCGGTGCCTTCGGTGGCCGGGGCGAGGCCCAGCAGAATCTTGATGAGTGTGGACTTACCTGCGCCGTTCGCTCCGACCAGACCGACCACTCCGGGCTGCACCTCGACGGTGAGGTGGTCCAGAGCGGTGACCCGAGGGAACCTCTTGGTGAGGTTGTCCGTAGTGATGACAGACACAGGATGAGACTATCCACGCTGTGTGGACGCTCACATCAGGTCCACGGCTGACTTTCCCCTAGCCCTGGGGTGTACGCGCGGGGGTCCATCCCCTAGGGGACGCCCCCGCGCCGCGACTCAGGACGCGGTGAGCAGGCGCACCTGGAGGTCGACGACCTGCTCGAAGTCGATGGTCGGCACCTCCTTGGGGTTGCTCATGACCACGAGCACCTCGGTGTCGCCGGACTCGAAGTAGCCGTACCTGACGGAGGGGTTCCCGCCCTGCGCGGGGGCCAGGTGGACACTCGGCCCGACGAGGGTGCTGAGCAGGTTCACGCTGGGGTCGGACTGCGCATGGGGGGCGGCGACCAGATCACCCAGGCTGCCCTCGACGCTGTCAACCGTGCCCGTGCCGGTCGGCGAGCGGAACTGCTGGAGGTAGATCTGGGTGTGCGTGCCGTCGGGCATGGTCCATCCCGTCGCGGCGATGTGGCGCAGGCCGACGTCGCTGAAGGTGGACTTCAGCACGCCGGGGTTGGCGAGCAGGTCGAGGAAGGACTTGGCGGGGAACCAGCCGCCCCGGCCCGGCAGCGCGGCATCGGCCTTGGCGCCGACGGGGTCGGGCAGGAGCAGCCCCCGCAGGTCGACCTGGTGGACGCCGGTGTCCGGAGCGGGGAGTCCTCCCGGAGCGGGCGGCAGCGTCGGCAGGCTCAGCGCGGGGAAGGTGTAGCGGCCGTCCGCCGGCGTCTTCAACCCCGGGATGTCGGTACGCGCGGGCTGGGTGACCAGCACAGCACCACCGACACCGACGGCCACCGCCACGGCGGCCGCCGTCGTCCAGCGCCCGACGGTCCTGAGCCACGGCCGCGGCTTGCGCTGCTTCGGCGCGTACGCGGCGGGCAGGGCCCACACCCCGCCACCGGCCATCGGCTGCGCGCCCGGCTGCGCGGGGTAGGGCTGCCCATACCCGGGCGGCGGCGGCCCGGGCACGCCCGCGGCAGTCGGGACGTAGGGGTGCGGCGGCACGGGCGCGGGCGGCGGCCACGCCTGCGCGGGCACGGTCGGCGCGGCGGGAGCGGCGGGCTGCTCCGGCGCGTCAGGCTGCTCGGTCATCAACTGGACGCGCGGGTCCTGGCCTGTGGCCGGAACAGCGGCCGCGACTGCGGACTCCTGCGCGGGGACCTTCGCGAGGAACACCGTCGCGGAGTCACCCGCCCCGGCCGACTCGCCCTCGGACCCGGCGGCCACCCTGGCAGGCTCGGATTCGGGCTCGGCCGGAGCCTCAGCGGCAACGTCTGCCGGGGCAGCGGCAGGTACCGCGTCAGCGGGTACGGCGTCCGTCGGCACCACGGCAGTCGGCTCGGATTCGGGCTCGGCCCGGGCCGCCTCGACGGCGTCCGCCGCGGCCGGAGCCTCCGCGGCGACAGCTGCCGGTACAGCGTCAGCGGGCACGGCATCCGTCGGCTCAAATTCGGGCTCAGCCGGAGCCTCACCGGCAACGTCTGCCGGGGCGGCGGCCGGGACCGCGTCAGCGGGTACGGCGGCAATCGGCTCAGCGGCAGTCGGCTCGGCGTCAGCCGGCAGGGCATCCGTCGGTACCGCGTCGGCGGGAACCGCCTCGACAGGTGCAGCGTCGACCGGCACCGCGTCAGCAGGCACCACGTCAGCAGGCAGCGCGTCGGTGACAGGCTCGGGCTGGGGCGTGTCAGAAGCAGAAGTCGTCATACCTGGGCCGCCGGAGTCGCGAGTCGGGTCAGTTGCTGCCGGAAGAAGTCCGTCGCCGCCGACTCGGCGATCGGGCTGACGCCGTCGACCTGCATGGTGATCAGCAGGTCGCCCTCCACGTCCTCGCAGCGGAGCCGGTCGAGCGAGGAGGACGAGCCGAAGGGGTTCGGCGGGAAGTAGCAGTGGGCGTGCGGGTAGCCCGAGACGTTCGGGCCCGTGCGGTAGCCGCTGGTCAGGCCGGTCAGGGTCCGCAGCGCCGCCGCAGCCGAGTCGCGGTGGGCCGGGGTCTCCTGCATCAGCGTGACCCGGATCGCCAGGCCGTTGTCACCGTCGGCGTAGCCGGCGACGGCGTAGCCCTGGAGAGCGCTCAGGCCCAGCCGGTTCTGCAGGTCGCCCCGCTTGCCGGCGTCGAGGAAGCGGTACTCCTCCAGAAACGCCGTCGAGTACTGACTCGGCGTCAGCACCGTGAAGTTGCCGAGAGACGTCTCGTCCGCACCGGGCGCGTCGGTGGCCGGAACCGGCAGCAGCAGCTCGTCCAGGGGGCCGAAGTGGCTGCCGTCCGGGCGCACGCCGAAGGCGGGCGCGAGGTACGGCTTCTGCGCCACCGGCTTGGCGGGGGTGCTGGTGGTCCGGTTGGCGAGAATCAGCGCCCCGGTTCCACCCCCCACGGCGAGCGCGGAGAGCACGAAGGCCGCGGCGAGCGCCACGAACCGTCCGCGCGTCCGGGGCGCGGACGCGGGCGCGGAGCCTGGTACGGGCGCCGGCGTCGCCTCCGGGGTGTGTGCCTCGGTGCTCACAGGCGCTCCATCTGGTTCTGGATGATGGACATGACGTCCTGGGCGGCGACCTGACCCTGGTCGTAGACATGGACGTCGACCAGGATGTCGCCGTGCCGCGCGTAGCCGCAGCCGTAGTGGTAGGTGCTGCCGTCGCTGTAGCTGTGCGAGACGTTGCCGGGGTAGACCTTGCTGTCGCCGGTGTCGGGGACGGGGACCGGGTCCGAACCGCACTCCTTCCCCGCGTAACTCTGCAGGTCCTGGAGGTCGGACTTGACGTCGGCCTCGTTGGCCTTCTGGAACTGCACCAGCTCGATCACGACGTCCCGGTTGCCCTGGTTCCAACTCACCTGGACGGCGCGGCGGAAGCCGTGGGCGAGCATCCAGCGGAACTCGGCCGCGGGGCTCTTGAAGTCGCGCGAGTAGTCGCCCAGCGAGATGTACCCGTCCGGGACGAGGGTGGCGTTGGACGGCTTGCTCCCGGCCGGGGCGGAGAGCAGCAACCGCGTCAGGTCGCCGTCGGTGCGCGCGGCGTCGTCCTGCTCCGCCGACAGCGCGGGCACGGCGGCCCGGCCGCTCGGGTAGTGCAGCGCGTCGCCCGCGAGGGGCGGCAGCGGCGTGGGCGGGCGCTGCGCCTGGATCGCGTAGCCGACGCCTCCGCCGCCGGCGGCGCCGAGCACCACCGCGACGGTGATCAGCAGCGCGGTGCGCTTGCGGGACCAGCGGCGACGCACCTTCGGCGGCGCTTCAGCCGCCACCGGCGGACCACCGGCGAGCACGTCGGCTCCGGGTACAGGCACGCCTGCCGGGGCGGTGGGCCACTGGACGGGCGGTACCGGCTCGTTGGACGGCGCCGACTGCTCGGGCACGGGAGGTGTCACATCTTCTCCTGGACGATGCGTCGGAGCTCAGCTGCCGTTGCTGAGGCGCTGTTCCTGGCGCTGCATCAGCTGGGTCAGCAGGGCGCGGCTCGGGGTGCCGGGGCCGGAAATGTCGATCTCGTACTCCACGTCGCCGTCGTGCGAGATACCGATCACGACGCCCTGGTTGCCGTTGGAGCTGCTCGGGTCGATGGACTGGCCCTTGGCCTGCGAGACCCCGGCGATGTCGAAGGTGTTGCCGTGCGCGAAGCTCAGCCCGGACACCCAGTCGGAAGCGTGCGTGGTGCCGTCGAACTGGATCAGTTGGACGTTGACGGTCCACGCGCCGTCATTGGTCCGGTAGGAGCGGTACGCGCCGCCCTTGCAGCCGAAGTCGTTGAGGATCCGGCGACTGGTCGACGGGTTGTTCATGGACTTGGCGATGTCGCCGAGGGACTCCGAGTTCCCGTTGACGTCGCCGAACACCTGGGCGCCGTCGGGGACGGGCAGCAGGAAGAAGCGCAGGTCACCACTGTGGCTGTTCCCGCTGACGCTGCCCTTGACCGTGGAGGTGGGGCTCGGCGCGGGGGCCTGCGTGGTGGGCGCGGGGGACGGCGTCGCGGTGGGGGTCGCACTCGCCTTGCCGCTCGGCGCCGCGCTCGAACTGGGGCCGGGGCCCAGCGCGGTGGTGTGCGTCGGCCCACTGCCGCCGACGGCGACGACGGCACCCGCCGTGCCCGCCGCGAGCACCAGCCACCCGGCCACCGCGAGCGCGACGTACCCGCCGCGCCGCCGCCCGCCGCCCATCGCCGGGGTCGGCGGTTGCTGTCCGTACGGCACCGGCGGCGGGGGAAGCGCCGGATAGCCGGCCGGCGGCAACGACTGCCCCGGCTCGCCCGTGGGCGCCCCCGTGCTTTCGGGATCCACGACAATTCCCCCACAGAACGATGTGTGGCCATTCGACGTCCGACGGACCGCCATAAGCCTTGCGAGCTGCGAGTATGCCGCGACGCACAGGGAACGCCCAAGTTCTTTATGTGATCGAGACCTGATTCCTGGTTACATTCCGGCAACCTTCCTCGGCTGCCGTCGGGATTGCAGGAAAAGTCCCCAAAAACCACCCCACTAGCCGAGCTGGGCCAGGCCCTCCGTGGCGATCCGCTCGAAGACGGCGAGGTCGTTCTCGAAGATCGAGTCGGGGACCGGCCAGTGGACGACGAGCTCGTCGATGCCCAGCTCCCGATACGTGCCGGCCCAGTCGACGAAGGCGTCGACGGACGCGAGTGGCCGCTCGGCGGTGGAGCCCTGGAGCAGCATCGTGTCGATCGTCGCGACGTCCCTGCCCTGTGCCTCGCACGCGGCGCGGAGCTTGGCCAGCTGGCCCGCGATCACGGCCGGGGCCTGCTCCACGGGAACGTCCGCCGGACCACGCGGGTCGCCGTAGGTGACCCAGCCCTGGCCGTACTTCGCCGCGAGCTTGAGCCCGCGCGGTCCGGTGGCGGCGACGTAGAACGGCACGCGCGGCTGCTGCACACAGCCGGGGATGTTGCGGGCCTCGACGGCCGAGTAGAAGCGTCCCGTCTCGGTGGTGGTGTCCTGCGTCAGCAGCCGGTCCAGCAACGGCAGGAACTCGTCGAACCGGTCCGCCCGCTCCCGCGGCGTCCACGGCACCTGCCCCATCGCAGTCGCGTCGAAGCCGACCCCGCCCACCCCGATGCCGACGGTGACCCGGCCGCCCGAGATGTCGTCGAGCGTCATCAGCTCCTTGGCCAGGGTGACCGGGTGCCGGAAGTTGGGCGAGGTGACGAGGGTTCCGAGCCGCAGCCGCTCGGTGGCGGTCGCCGCGGCTGTCAGCGTCGGGACAGCACCGAACCAGGGCTCGTCCCGGAACGACCGCCAGGAGAGGTGGTCGTAGGTGTACGCGGCGTGGAAGCCGAGGTCCTCGGCCCTTCGCCAGATCTTCTGTCCCTCACTCCACCGGTGGATGGGGAGGATCACCGTGCTCAGACGCATGCCTCGACCCTACGTGAGCCGGCACTGCCCTGGCCCACCTCGACCGCCGAACGGGCTGGCCGCCGCGCCTCACCGCTCCCGGTAGTCGAACTCGGTGTACGGGTAGTTGGGCTGCTCGTAGCCGTAGCCGGTGTGGTCGGCGGAGTAGGCCTCGGAGACCCAGGCGTCGGCCAGCGCCGACGGCTCCGGCAGGTGCCGGCCGGGGATCGGGATGTTCGTCAGGGACCCGGTCGCCCCCGGGTGGGTGAAGGTGGCCACCGGGGCCCCCGGGGCCTGGAGGGAGCCGTAGCGTTCCATCCGCTGCCAGCGCAGTCGGACGCCGGCCACCGCCGTGATGGCGGACTGGATCACCACCAGGTACATCAGCTGCCGGTAGACGAACTGCTGGAGCGGCAGGCTCCACAACGGTTTGGGGCTCTCCCCGTCCAGACGGAACGCGTACAGGCCCATCAGCAGCTGGAGCAGCAGGAAACCGCACCACAGGCCGAGCACGTGCCAGGGGTTGAGGAAGACCAGGCCGTAGAGCGCGAAGATGTCCACCACCGGCGCGAGCAGCGGCAGCAGCACCTGGAAGAGCAGCAGGTAGCCGAGACCGCGACGGCCCAGCTTGCCCGCCGCGCCGCCTTGGAGCAGGGCGCCGCGGTGCTTCCACATCGCCTGCATCGTGCCGTAGCACCAGCGGTAGCGCTGCCGCCACAAGGCGCCGAGCGAGGCCGGGGCCTCGGTCCAGGCGACGGCCTGCTCCTCGTAGACCACGCGCCAACCGTCCCGGCACAGCGCCATGGTGAGGTCGGTGTCCTCCGCCAGCGTCGCGTCGGAGACGCCGCCGACGCGCTGCAGCGCCTCGCGGCGGAAGCCGCCGACCGCGCCGGGGACAGTCGGCATGCATTCGGCCAGGTCGAAGAGGCGCCGGTCCAGGTTGAAGCCGACCACGTACTCGATGTGCTGCCAACGTCCCAGCAGACCGCCGCGGTTGACGACCTTGGCGTTTCCGGAGACCGCGCCGATGGCCGGGTCCGCGAAGGGCTGGATCAGCTTGCGCACCGCGTCGGGCTCGAAGACGGTGTCGCCGTCGACCATCACCAGCAGGTCGAAGGAGGCCGCCGCGATGCCGGTGTTGAGCGCGGCCGGTTTGCCCGCGTTCTGCTGCCGGATGACCCGGACGCCCGGCAGGCCGAGCGATTCGACCAGGTCGGCGGTGCCGTCGCTGGAGCCGTCGTCCACCACGATGATCTCGACCGGGTGGTCGGAGGCGACCAGCGAGCGGACCGCCGCCTCGATGCCCGCGCTCTCGTTGTAGGCGGGCACGATGACCGTGGCCGGCTCGGTGACCGGGTCGCCCCAGGCGTACTGCGTCCACTTCTTGTGCCGCCGCGCGGCGAAGACGCTGACCACGGCGCGCAGCACGCTGAGTCCGCCCGCCGCGTACATGAGCCAGCCGATGACGGTCAGCAGCCAGTGACTGAGCAGCAGCGCCCAGATGAGCGCGACGCCGAGCCAGTGGTCGCTCGCGGCGGCCGGCTGCATCGGGGCGGCCAGTCCGGTGGTCGCGCTGACCGTGCCGACGACGAGGCCCTGCTGCTGGTACTGCGTCAGCAGCTGGTCGAGCGCGACCACGGACTGCGAACGGTCACCGCCCGCGTCGTGCATCAGCACCACCTGGCCGGTGCGGCCGTGGATCGAGCCGTTGGCGACGATCTTCGCGACGCCGGGGCGCTGCCAGTCCTCGGTGTCCTGGGTCGTGAGGACGGTCAGGTAGCCCTCGTGCGCGGCCTGCTGGATGGCGGCCCAGTCGGCGTCGTCGACCGAGTCGCTGCCGGCCGAGTAGGGCGGGCGCACCAGCGTGGTGGTCTGCCCGGTGGCCCCGGCGATGGCGAGTTGCGCCTCGCGCAGTTGCAGCGTGCGCTGCCAGGCGGGGATCAGGCCGAGGTTGGGGTGGGTGAAGGTGTGCACGCCGAGCTCGTTGCCGTCGGCGACGATCTGGCGGGTGACGTCCGGGTTGGCGGTGACGTTCTCGCCGATGACGAAGAAGGTGGCGTGCACGTTGTGCTTGCGCAGCACCGCGAGGATCTGCGGGGTCCACTTGGGGTCGGGGCCGTCGTCGAAGGTCAATGCGATGGTGCCGGGGTGCGGCCGGGTCGTGCGCGGCGCGGCGGTGGCGTTCGTGCCCGTGGCCGGGGCGGCCGAGATCACCGGGCCGCCGTCGGTGATCGCGCTCGGGACCTGGCCGGACGGGCCCTGGACGAGCCCCGCGCCGTCGGGCGTGCTGCCGAACATGTGCTGGGTGTAGCCCTCGATCAGCAGCGCGAGGGTCAGCGTGACGACGAGCGTGCCGAGCAGCAGCCAGTGCGTGCGCAGCGGCACCTCTCGGACGGCTCCGCGGCGGCCGCGCCCGGGTCGGCGGTTGGTGGAACTGGAGGACAGGCGGGGGCGGGGCGCGGAACTCATGGTGCGTACGCTCAGGCCTTCTTGGTGGGGTGCACGTGGGTCGAGCCGGGCGGGGGCGCGGTGTGGGTGCTGTGCCCGTGCGTGATGACCGCGGAGGGCGCGCCCGATGGTCCGGGGGCGGTGCTGACGGCCGAGGTGCCGGGCGTGGGCTGCGTTCCGGTCCCCGTGCCGGTTCCGGCGGTCGTGCCTGCGGTGCCTATGCCGGTGTGGCCGGGTCCTGCGTGGGTGCCCTTCCCCGGGCCGGCCTTACCGGTGGGCGCGGCGACCGGCGCGTGGGACGGCTGCGGCGCGGCCGGCAGCGGCAGATAGGGGCTGTTGATGGTGGGTCCGCCGAGGAGGGTGCTGATCAGCAGGGCAACGTAGGCCACCGCGGGCACCACCAGGACCCGGCCGAGGCGGCGCACCCGCCGCTGGCGGCGTCCGCTCGCGTCGACGAAGACCGGCCGGGCAGGTACCCGCCGATCGGGGGGTGTGATCGCCCCCTGGCCCGCGTCCTCGAGCTCGGTCGTAGTTCTCTGCACAAGCACCGGACCTTAGCGCCGCTTGGAAGGTTTGACCACGCCGGGACAGCGATACGAGATCCGCCCGTTACCCCCCAACTGGGGGGTAACGGGCCCGTCGCACCGCGTTCAGCCAAGCGGGACCGGGGCCGGCGTCGCACGCTGCTCGACCTCGCCCGCGTCCCCGATCGCGGCAGCGTCCTCGATGACGGCGGGGACGCCGCGCAGCCTGCGGACCACCAGACCGGCGCCGAGCAGCAGCACCGTGCCGCCGGCCAGGACGATCGCGTGGAACCCGTCCACGAAGGCCTGCTGCGCGCCGACCGTCAGCACGTGACCCAGCTGCCCCGGCAGTCCGGGTACGACGGAGACAGCGCCGCCGACCGACTCGTGCGCCGTGGCCGCGGCCTGCGCGGGCAGCCCGGCGGGGAGCTGAAGCCGGTGCCGGTAGACGGCGGTCAGCAGGCTGCCCAGCACCGCGATCCCGAGCGCGCCACCCAGCTCCGTGCCGGTCGACTCGACCGCGCTGGCCGCGCCGGCCCGCTCCTTGGGTGTGCTGGCGAGCATGGTGTCGCTCGAGATCCCGAAGACCAGCCCGATCCCGAGGCCGGAGATGAACATGACCCCGCCCATCACCCAGTAGTCGCTGTCGACGCCGACCAGCAGGTAGCCGAAGCAGGACGCGGCCATCAGCACCAGCCCGATCCCGACCGCCTTCGCCCGCCCGAGCCCCTTCACCGCGACCGGGCAGAGCGGCCCGGTGACCATCGCCCCCAGCGGACCGAGCAGCAGCGCGAAGCCCGTGCCCATCGGCGAGTAGCCGCGGACGTCCTGGAAGTAGAGCGAGGCGGCGAGCGACTGCGCGGCGAGAGCGAAGATGCTGAGGGTGTTGGCGCTGATGGCGCCGGAGAAGCCACGGTCGCGGAGCAGGGCGATGTCGACGAGGGGATTCGCGGTCCGGCGCTGCCGGACGACGAAGGCGGCGAGCAGGGCGGCGCCGAGACCCGCCGCGATCCAGACGGCGGGCTGGCCGAGACCGTCACGGGCGGCGGTCTTCAGGCCGTAGATGACGCCGACGACGCCGAGCGCGGAGAGCGGGACGCTGAGCCAGTCGATCCGACCGGGGTGGGGGTTGCGCGACTCCACGAGCAGGGCCGAGCCGAAGCCGATCACCAGCGCCATGACGGGAATGTTGATCAGGAACACCGACCCCCACCAGAAGTGGTCCAGCAACGGCCCACCGACCACCGGCCCCAGCGCGAAGCCGCCTGCGGCGACGCCCCCGGAGATGCCCATGGCCATGGTGCGCTCCTTCGGGTCGCTGAAGGCGTTCCGCACGAGGGAGAGGGTCGACGGCATGATCGTCGCCGCGGCGATGCCCTGCAGGGCGCGAGCCGCGATCAACGTGCCGGCACTCGGCGCCTCCGCGGTGAGCGCGGACGCGACGGCGAAGGCGACCCCGCCGAGCAACAGCAGCCGCTTGCGACCGAACCGGTCACCGAGGTTGCCCATGACGATGACGAGCCCGCCGAGGGCGAAGCCGTAGGCGTCGGCGATCCAGAGCAGCTGCGTGGCGGAGGGGTGCATGTCGTGCACGAGGTGCGGGAACGCGAGGTTCACGACGGTGTTGTCGATCCCGAGAACGAGGGACGCGACACAGCAGATGGCGAGGGTGCCCCACTTGCGGGCTGCGGAGAGGTGCTCGGCGGAGGTCATGCACCGAGCTTCGACCGCAGTCCTGACCACCCACTGACCGTTGGCTGACCACCTGCGCACCGCTCTTTTGGCAGACGGGGAACTTGCACTGTCCAGGGGCGCGGGGAACTGCGCGAGCAACCACCCTGTGCGGATGGCCCTGCGCGTTCGGTGCGATACCTGCGTGGGTGGCTTGTCGCGCAGTTCCCCGCGCCCCTGGGGTGGTTGCAACTCACTCAGCGAGCAAAAGGTGCAGGTACTCGACCGCGTCGCGGGGGTCGCGGGTCGCGCCTTTGGTGAACGCCGCGTCGTAGCCCTCCGGGCGCAAGGTCTCCCGCAGGCGCGGGGTCAGCGCAGCGATCGCGCGTTCCCCGCCCAAGGGGTCCAGCAGGACGGCCACGCCGCACAGTTCCGCCGCCGTTTCGGGCCGTCCGTCGCCGACGGCAAGCTCCGCGACCGGCGCGGCCAGGGCGCCGTAGTACGGCAGGTTGTGGCGGCCGGGAATCACCGCCGCCGCCGCTCGGAGTCGGGACCGCGCCGCGTCCCGCGCGCCCTCGGTAAGGTCGATCCGCGCCAGCATCAACAACACCGCGGCCTGCGTCCACTCCCCGCTCGCCCAGCCCACCAGCCGGCTGGCCAGCGCCAGCGCACACAGCTCGCGCGCCGCCTTCGTCTCGCCGCGCCGCAGCGCGACCTCCGCGAGGCCGAGGCGGGCCTGCGCGAGGTTGTCGCTGATGCCCAGCGGTTCGACCAGCTCCACCGCGCGCAGCAGGTCCGTCTCCGCCGCCCCGAGGTCGTCGGCGATCAGGCTCAGCTCGGACCGGCTCCACAGCAGTTCCGCCATGTCCTCCGGTGACTGCAACTCGCCCGCCAGGGTGAGCGCCCGGTCCGTGCAGGCCGAGGACGCCGCGCGGTCGCCGCGGCGACCGATCGCGCGCGCCAGCTCCATCAGGGCCATCACCATGCCCCAGCGGTCGCCCTGCTGCTCGAAATCGTGCAGCGCCGCCGCGAACTCGCGCTCGGTCGCCTCCGCGTCGGCGTGGACGAACCAGTACTGGAAGCCCATGCCGGTGTGCAGCAGCCCGCGATACCAGGGGTCGGTGAGGACGGCGTCGGCCGCGGCGTTCTGCTCCGCCATCGACACGTCGTCCGGCACTCCGACGAACGGCGCCCACTGCACGATCAGGTGCGGGAAACGGAGTGGATGCTGGTACATCAGCCGGTCCATGACGGGACGGCAGCTGTCGATCCAGCCGACGAGCTCCGGGGTGTCCATGCCGCCGGAGATCGCCGTCATCACGGCGAGCACGAACTGTTCCTCGCGTTCGGGCGGGATCACCCCGCCCAGCGCGGCGAGGAGCCGCTGCGCGGGGACGCGGCCCTCCGTGCGCAGACCGCGCAGCATCCAGTAGGAGGAGAGGCAGGCCAGCAGGTCCAGCGCGCGGTCGGTGTCGGTCGCGATCGCGTGGCGCAGCGCGGCGTTGAGGTTGTCGTGGTCGGCGGCGAGCCTGGCCAGCCAGTCGAGCTGGTCCGCCGTGCGCAGTCGCGGCTCGGCCTCGGCCGCGAGCGCGAGGAAGAAGGACAGATGCGCGTCCGCGTACGCGCGCTGCTCGTCGGCTGCGGCCAGCTTGTCGGCGGCGTAGGCGCGGACGGTCTCCAGCATGCGGTAGCGCATCTCGCCCGCGGCGTGCGGCTGGTAGGCCACGACGAGGGACTTTTCGACGAGCGCACCGAGCAGGTCGAGGGTGTCCTCGGCCACGTCGCAGACCGACTCGGCGGCGGTCAGGGTCCAGCCGCCGGAGAAGACGGAGATCCGCCGCAGCATGGTGCGCTCGCTCTCCGGCAGCAGGTCCCAGCTCCAGTCGACGACGGCGCGCAGGGTCTGCTGTCGCGGCTGCGCGGTGCGGCTGCCGCCGGTGAGCAGGCGGAACCGGTCGTCGAGCCGGTCGGCGATCTGGCGCGGCGTCAGCAGCCGGAGCCGCGCCGCGGCGAGCTCGATGGCGAGCGGCAGGCCGTCCAGCCGTCGGCAGATCTCCGCGACGGCAGTGGCGTCGGCTGCGTCCAGCGTGTCGGGGTCGAAGCCGGGCCGGACGGCGGCGGCGCGTTCCGCGAAGAGCCGCAGCGCTTCGGGCGCGGGCAGCGGCTCCAGCGGGCGGACCCGCTCACCGGGGACGGCGAGAGCCTCTCTGCTGGTCGCGAGCACGCGCAGCTCCGGGCAGGCGGCGAGCAGGCCCTCGGCGAGGGCGGCGACCTCGCCGACGATCTGCTCGCAGTTGTCGAGCACGAGGAGCAGGTCCCCGCGCCGCGACAGCGCTGGTGCGAGCCGCGCGGCCGCGTCCCCGCCGGGCGCCGTCGCCCCGAGTACGCCGGCCTCCCGCACGCCCAGCGCGCCGAGCAGCGCGGGCGCGAGCGCGGCCCCGTCAGCGACGCGGGACAGGTCGACGAAACAGGCCCCTCCCGGACCGGCGGCGTCGCGGGCGGCAGTCTCCAGCGCGAGCCGCGTCTTGCCGGTCCCCCCTGGCCCGGTCAATGTCACCAACCGGGCGTCACGCAAGGCGCCGGCCAACGCGGCGAGCTCGGGCTCCCGCCCGACAAAACTGGTCAGCGGCCGCGGCACGGGCGGGACGGGCGACACGGATGCAAGATCGCCAAATGTTTCACGTGAAGCACTTTGCGATCTTGCTTCCACCCCGCCGTAGTCACCAGAGCCCACGGCCGGGGCGGCCGCCGACGACCCACCAAGATCGCCAAGTATTTCACGTGAAGCATTTGGCGATCTTGTCCGCCCCACCGCCCGCAACGCCGGGTCGGCGCGGAGAACGGCCAGGTGCAGGTCGGCGAGTTCAGGGCCGGGGTCCGCGCCGAGGGTGTCCGCCAGGGCCTCCCGGAGGGAGGCGAACGCCGCGAGCGCGTCGGCCTGGCGGCCGGCCGCGTAGAGGGCGCGCATCAGCAGCGCGGAGAGTCGTTCGCGCAGCGGCTCCTCGGCGACCGCCGTCCGCAGCTCGGCGATCAGCTCGCGTTCGCGGCCCAGCGCGAGCCCCGCTTCCGCGCGCGACTCGACCGCGGCCAGCCGGAACTCGGCCAGCCGGACCACCTGACCCGCCGCGAAGGGCGCGCCGCCGACGTCGGAGAGCGGCTCGCCCCGCCACAACGCGAGCGCCGCCGTCAGCGCGGTGAACGCCGCCTCCGCGTCGCCGCCCGCCAGCGCGGTCCGGCCCTCGGCGGCGAGGCGCTGGAACGCGTGCGCGTCGACCTCGTCCGGCGCGGTGGCCAGGCGGTAGCCGCCCGGCCCGCCCTCGACCGTCACGCCGAGCGGGCGCAGCGCGCCGCGCAGTCGCGAGATCTGCGACTGCAGCGCGTTGCCGACGTTCCCCGGCGGCTCCTCGCCGTAGAGGCCGTCGACCAGCCGCTCCGTCAACACGGTCCGGCCGACGTCCAGCAGCAGCAGCGCGAGCAGCGCACGGCGGCCCGGCCCGCCGAGGGCGATCTCGCCGCCGTTGTCGGTCCATGCCTGGGTCGTGCCGAGGATGCCGAATCTCACCTCGCGATTCTGACCCATCGGTACGCGGTTCCGCCGGAAGATCCACAACCGGGGATGTGAGGATGTACCTGTGCTCCCCTCCCTCATCGCCACCGATCTCGACGGCACCCTGCTCCGCAGCGACGGCACGGTCTCGGCCCGTACCGAGGACGCGCTGCGCCGCGCCGAGGAGGCGGGCATCTGCATCGTCTTCGTCACCGGCCGCCCGCCCCGCTGGATGGACGCGGTCACCGCGGCGATCGGGCCGCACGGGATCGCCATCTGCTCGAACGGCGGCGCGCTCTACGACGTCCGTCGCAAGGAACTGCTGGAGACCCACCCGATGCGCGTCGACGACGCCCTCGCCACGGTCGAGGCGCTGCGCTCCGAGCTGCCGGAGGTGAGCTTCGCCTTCGAGTACCCGGCCGGCTTCTCGCACGAGCCCGCGTACCCGCGGACCCTGTGGGACATGGACGCGGCCGAGCTGGTCGCCCCGGCGGAGGAGATCCTGGCCGGCGCCGCGGGCCACCAGATCTTCAAGCTGCTCGCCAAGCACCCGGACATCGACCCGGACGAGTTCCTGCGACGCGGTCGCGAGCTCGTCGGCGAGTGCGGCGAGGTGACGCGCTCGGCGGCGGTGCCGATGCTGGAGATCGGCGCGCCAGGTGTCACCAAGGCGGCGGCGCTGGCCCGCTGGTGCGGCGAACGCGGCATTCCCGCGGAGCGGGTGCTGGCCTTCGGGGACATGCCGAATGATCTCCCGATGCTCGCCTGGGCGGGCACGGCGTACGCGGTGGCGAACGCGCACCCGGAGGTTCTGGCGGCCACGTCCCGCCACGCGGCCGACCACAACGATGACGGCGTCGCGCGGATCATCGAATCACTACTTTGAGTTGCACTTTCCAGGGGCGCGAGGAACTGCGCGAGAAACCACTGATGAGCGGATGGCCCTGTGCGTTCGGTCCATCACCTGCGTGGGTGGCTTGTCGCGCAGTTCCTCGCGCCCCTGGCACTTCCGCAAATCGCACGAACGTGCGGAGCGGGAGTGGAATCATGGAAGACATGCTCACCACCGAGTATGACGGGTGCGGCCGGTGCTGTGTGGGCGTGCGGCGACTGTCGCGCAGGTCGGACGACACCAGCAGTCCGGAGCGGCAGGCACAGCAGATCGTAGCGGCTGTCGCAGAGGTCGGCGGGCATGTGATCGCGTGGGCGGACGACTGGGAGGTGTCCGGGGCGACCGACCCGCTCACGCGGAAGGGGTTCGGTCCGTGGCTGCGCGGCGAGATGGGCCCGTATGACGGGATCGCCGCCGCCAGCGTGGACCGGGTAGGGCGCAACGTACGGGACACGTTGAACACGCAGGAGCTCTTGACCGGGCAGGGCCGCTTGATCATCACGGCCGAACATCCCGGGGTGTGGGACTTCACCGACCCGAACCAGGAGAACGAGTGGCTGATCAAGGCGTGGGGGTCGCAGATGGAGCTACGCATGATCCAGAAGCGGAACCGGGACGAGACGCTGCGGGCCCGCGCGGCAGGGCAGCCACGGCAGATCCCCCCGTACGGGTACATGTACGTGCGCCTCGTTCCCACCGGCAAGGTGGATCACGTCGCCGTCGATCTCCCCGCGCACGCGGTGATCTCAGAGGTAGCGCAACGGATCTTGGCCGATGAGACGGGCAAGATCACGGTGCACTCCGAGGCCGCCCGGCTCACGCGGGCAGGGGTGCCCGCCCCGTCGGACCGCCGCGCCCAGCTCTACGGCCGCCCGCTCAAGGGCACCCCGTGGAACGCGAAGAGCCTGCGCGCGATCTTGACCAGTGACGCCGCACTCGGCTACCTGATGCACCAGGGCCGTCCGGTGACCGGCCCGGACGGGAAGCCGCGCCGGATCGCCGACCCGTTGTGGGACGCTGCCACGCACCGCGCGCTTGGGGAGAAGCTGTCCCCGAAGCGGGACGGGGCCCGGACCCCGAAGGGCGCGCATCGGCTGTCGGGGCTGTCGTGGTGCGGCAACTGCGGGGCCCGCCTGTACATCGCGGGACGCTCCGCCGGAGCGCCACCGGCCTACGGCTGCACCGGCCGGGTACGCGGCATCCCCGCCTCCCAGCACTGCCAGCCCGCCCCCATGATGGCCGTGCCGCTGCTGGACCAGGCCGTAGAGGCGTGGTTCCTCGCCGAGTACGGCACCGGGCAGGTCATGGCCAAGGTGTACGACCCTGGCACCGGCTACGCCTCCGAGATCAAGGAGTTGGAGGCATCCCGCGCCAGGCTGCGGGAGGACCGCGCGGCAGGACTGTACGACGCGGCGGACGACGCCCAGTGGTTCCGCACCCGCTACGCCCAGTTGGGCCAGGAGATCACCGAGCTGCGGGCCCTGCCGGAGCGCGAGCCCGGCATGCGCATGGTGCCGACTGGGCAGAGCATCGCCCAGGCATGGGCAGCCGCCGAGGACGACGCCGTTCGCCGAGAGATGCTGAACGAGTACGACGTGCGGGTCGTGCTGCACTCGGGACAGGCCCCCAAGCGGTACGTGATCACCGGTGTGAGCCTCATGGACGCCGCCGGGTAGGCACTAGCTCCGGCTCGCGCGCCAACGGGCGAAGCAGAGTGCCACGAACCCCAGAGCTTCCACGGGAAAGGCCACCGTGGGCACGCGCAGGACCATAAGCGCCGCGCCCGAGAAAAGTAGAACCGCAGCCGCTGACTCCCGCCTCAACTGCGACGCGGAACGCCTGCTCCTGTTAGGACGTATCACCTGACGGCCCGTCATCACCTGCACGAGATTGAACAAGACTCCCAGGCCAGCGAGGCAGGCCACAGCTATCGGCATGCGCCGGAGCATAGACGCCGACGCAAGATGCGGACCAGCGACGGACCCCGATCGAGATCAACGGCCTGCCCGAAAGAGCCCATTTACGTCCGACGCAGCCAGGCGGGGAACGACGTAGCGGACGAAACGACCCCCACGCGTCTTGAACATCAACGGGTCGGCCGACAGAGCGCATGCCACGCCGTGATCCTCGTCGTCAGCCGCCAGCGCGACCAGGACCCGCACCGAAGCGATCTGCCACAGCGCGAACGGTGCGAGGTCCAGCGCGAAGCTGTGCCCAGGCATTCCGTCGATCTCCAGGCGGACACCGGCCCCCGTCCGGCGGACGATGACCGGCAGCGCCGGACCGGTGATCACTGCCCGCCAGCCGCCCGCCGGCGAAGCAGCCCCGCCCAGTACCGCCGCCGCCCGTTCGGCCACCTCACGCGAGCAGCGGGCGATCTGCCAGGAGTCCGCGCCGTCACCGGCCCCGGGCAGCACGCTGACGCGCCCTGACAGGTCAGTCCGCATCACGGCCCCCGGGGTCTGCCTGCCGGTCAGGGTGATCATGGCCAGTCCGTGCAGCGTCTCGCCGTGCCCCACCCGCCCACCCGGGTTCGAGCTGCCGCGCGATGCGCCTGCCCCGATACAGGTCGTCCGCGATCCCGGCCGCGATCTCCGCTTCACCGGGCGTGTAGCCGATCCCCGCGAAACTCCACGCCGCCTCACTCACTGTGCCTGCATCGTCCCCGAGTCCCAGCGTCCGGAGGGTGTACGCCGCCCGCTCAGCCCGCAGCTCCCGATACGTGGTCGAGTAGCTACGGCTCTTGGTGATGCAGTGCCCCCGGTAGCCGAGCGTGTGCGCCCACGCCTGCAAGTTCAGGTGAGCCAGCTCCGGGACCTCGCCCAGCCGCCAGCACGTGCCCACCAACGCCCGGTAGTGCGCGCTGACGCGGAGTTTCCCGATGCGGTCGGGGTCGTCGATGCGGTGATCGATCACCCCGGACGCATGCGCGCCCTTGGCCGTGTACTTGGCCACGTACGAGGCCACCTGATCATCACTCACCCCACCGTCGCCGCCTGCGGTCAGTGCGTGCGCCTCGATCTGTCCGCCGTAGCACAGACGGCGTTGCCCGTAGGCAGGTGAGGCGGGAGCGCTGAGGTTCACGGCCGCCGCCGCGCTGCTGATGGCACCGATCAACAGTTCCGCGCTCGCCCACGCCGGGGGCGCACTGCCCAGGCCCTCCGAGCCGTCGAGGCGGATCACGGTGTGGAAGTGGATCGCTCCGCGTGCCTGGTACTCGGCGACCTTCGCGGCGCAGATCCTCACCTGCTTGCGGATCTTGGACCGCTGTACGCCCGCTGCTGCGGCGAAGTGGTGGTACAGGTTGTCCCTGAACGCGGTCCACAGGCGCGGCGCGTGCGCGTTCCACAGCACGTGCCCCACGTAGTCGTAGCAGCCGGGGCAGAGCGCCTGCCCCACCGCGTCGTCTCCCTCAGCGTGCGCCGTGCGGCAGCCGCGCGGCAGCCCGTGCGGGCACAAGCCCCGCCGCGTGCGGTGGCACTCGCCTACGCGGTGAACCGAACCGAACGAGGGGGCGGTGAGGGTCGCGAACACGCGAGGGTTCTCCCGGACGTGTTCGGGGACGCCCTTCCCGCCGACCAGGCCCGCCCGCACCAAGTGGTAACTGTCCCCTTGGTACAGCCGTGAGCACGAGGGGCAGCGGCTCGCCCGCCGGTTGCGGCAGCGGACCGCGAGCCGCCCGCCCGGCTCGCTCCGGGTGCTGTACTCGCGTATCAGCGCGCCCGTGGCCGCGTCGTAGGTGCGCTTGTGCCCGGCCACGAAGATCGGTTGAGCGCAGCCGCCGACCGATTCGATCTGTTCGAGCCAGCGCCCGAGGTTCGGCATCTGCCCGAGCCGGACGAGATCCTGTTCGGTCTCGTCCAGCGCGGCGATCCGGTCGAGCTGATCGAGGAACGTCCGCCGGGCCTGCGGGCTGTCATGGGGGTTGATGGTCATGGTGGATGCCTCCAAGGCGGGTGGGGCCGTAGCCCCGGCCGCCGCCCCGCGAGAGGCAGCAGGCGACCGGAGGCCACGGCGAGGATCGGGCTTGGGTGGGATGGGCCGGGTGGCATGGGAACTCCAGTTCGATCTAGTGCTGATGGGTGAAGCCGGTGACGAGCCACTGGACGGTGAAGGCGAGCGGGTTCCCGAGCGGGCTGCGGGCGAGGTAGAACCCGAACACCGTCAAGGTGATGACCTGCCAGACGCGCAGTTCGCCGGAGCGGATCAGCAGGAACACCACGACCGCGAGGAAGCCGACCAGCGGCATGGCGAGCGTCATTCCTCGATCACCCCATCGGGGTCCGCGTCGCCGTCCAGGTACACGCCGTCCGCCGGGTGCGCCCCGAGGGATTCCGGCATGACCGGGGCCGGGTGGTCGCCGAGGGGCGGCAGGACCGGCGTCATGTGGGCGTACTTGGCGGAGGTCTTGCGGGCTTGGCCGGGGGTGACCAGGCAGGAGCGCCCTCGCATCACCGCCCCGTCCGCGTAGCTGACCATGACGCCCTGTTGGGTATGGCTGATCTGCTGAGCGGCGATCACGGCTTCCTTGCTGATATCCCCGAGCACCATCTCTGCCGTGGCGGGGTCGTTGACGCGGTGGCAGACCCGGCCGCCGAGCTGCGCACGCAGCGCCGTCACCCCGGGGCCCAGGTCGGAGCCGACGCGCTGGCCGGCGACGATCAGGTGAACCCCCAACGCCGCGCCAAGCTGCGCGAGCCGCAGCATCGCCGTGGAGACCCGCCCTACCTCTGCCTTTTCGGCGCTGGTGGCCATCAGGTACAGCTCCGCCACCTCATCCACCAGCACGATCACCGGCACAGGCCGCGCCTTGTCGCTCAGCTCCCAGATCGAGCGCACCCCCGCCTCACGGCAGATCCGCATCCGGTCCAAGGCCAGATCGACCAGGTAATCCAGCAGGTCCGCCGCCTCCGCCCGGGTCGTGGCCAGCGCCGAAAGCCGAGGCGCGAACAGGCTCAGCTCCATGCCGCCCTTGAGGTCGATCCCGACCAAGGCGAGCGGCTGCTTGCCCCACTCCGACACCAACGCGGCGATCAACGTGGACTTGCCCGAACGGGTGGCGCCCACGATCAGCCAGTGCGGAACCTCCCTCAAGTCGATCAGCCAGGTGAACCCGTCCTCCCACTGACCCACCGCCGCCCGCATCAACTGCCCGCGATGGTGCGCCGGAACCGTCGGATTGCTCAGCGGGTCCCAAGCGATCAAGCGCAGGTGCACGTACCCGTACTGCTGGGAGTGGACCCGCACCCGGAACACCCGGAACGCGTGCGCCATCGCTTCGGCCGCCGCCGCGTACTGCTCCGGAACCTGCCCCGGGTGCATCTTCACCCGCACCACCAGGCCCCCGTGCTCCACCTTCGGCACCCCGAGCCGGGGAGCCGCAGGCTTCAACGCGCGCCCCCGGACCACCACGTCATTGCCCAGCAGCGCCAGGGGCGGACGCTTGGCCACGGCAAGGTTCTGGAGGTCCGTCAGCTTGCGCCAGGTCCACCACATCCGGACCGCCGTGACCGGGGCACCGATCAGCCGCCACCACACCTGCGGCCACCGCGCGAACAACCACGGGGAGAGCACCCGCAGCAACAGCAGCCCAGCCGCCACCACGATCACCATCGTGAGGAACACCGGCATCCCCACCGAACCGCCACCAGTCGTGACCGGGACGACCGCCGCCGCAGCGGACGCGGCCGGATGCCGAGCCAACTCGCACGCCACCCCGATCAGCCCGCCGCACACGGGCCCGCCATGCGGCCCCATCAGGCACCGTCCCCGGGGTCGAGCGGGGGCAGCTGCACGCCGTTCTCCGCCATCTCGTTGCGCAGCTCGGTTTCCAGGCCCGAGGCGAGCGTGCCCGCGTCGGTGGCCATCGGGGCGATAAGCGCGAGCAGGAACCGGTACTGCCCCTGCTCCATCCCCTCGTGCAGCTCCGCGCCCAGGTCCGCCAAGTCGGACAGCCGCTCTTGCAGGTGGTGCCAGGTCCGCCCGCTCACTTCGCCGCCCCCTTCCCGGCAGCCGGGCCCTCAGTCGGCGGGGCCAGGACCGGGGAGTCAGGCAACACCTTGGCCGCACGGAACGCCAGTCCGGTGCGGCCGTTCATCTCCCACATGAACGCCTCCGGCTCCACCAGTTCCACGTACATCCCCGGCGCGATCCCCTCCGGCTCCCCGGACACGGACACCTCGATCAGCGCGGGACGCCGAGCGTCGGGACGCACCGCAACCCCGACCATCCACACCGGCACCCCGTCCCGGTCGGCCTTCACCGCACCCGTGGTCGGGTCCGTCTTGCACTCCACGGACACGCACAGTGCGGGCCCGAGCCGCCCCGCGTGCAGCGGCAGATTCTTGATCGACACTTCTCGTCCTCTCGACTTCGCCAGACAACATGCGTCAGTTGTCATGATGAATGTTGGCGAGGTCGAGGATGCGCCGACTTGACCCGGAGCGCAAGGAGATTCATGCTTACAACTGACGATTAAGGTCCGTCGCACGAGGTCTGATCAGCGCGAACGTATTCGAATAACCGTTCGATAACGAGGAGCGTCGGCCAACGCCCGGCCACGCAGGCGAAGGGGGCAGCACCCATGGCGATCATCAAGACGCAGGCGCTGTACAAGCAGGTAGCAGCCGAGATGCGACGCACCATCGCAGCCGGCGAATGGACACCAGGCCAGCAAATCCCCACCGAAGACGCCCTGTCAGCCCTGTACGAGGTCTCCCGCCCCACCGTCCGCCAGGCCGTCGCCGCACTCCGCACCGAAGGTCTACTGGACGCGCAACAGGGACGCGGCACCTTCGTGACGGTCCAACCCGCTGCCGGTCAGACCCCGTACCCGCGCGACACCGACCCCACCGCCCACGGCTGGACCACCCCCGACGACCAGGCAGCCGCCACGCACCTGCGGCTCACCGCCGAGCAAGCCGCCGCCCTCGAACTGGACGAGGGCGAAGCCGCGTTCTGCGTCGAACGCCTCCACGTCCACGCCGACACCGGGGCCCGCGTACTGCACCGCACAATCCTGCCCATGGAACGGATCACCGGCACACCGCTTGCGAAGAACCCGGCCATGCCGTGCGCCAAGGCCCAGGCCACACTCACCAAAGCCCACGGCCCCATTGAATGGCGCGAGTCCGTCAGCGCCCGCATGCCCCAGCCCGACGAAACCGCAGCGCTCCAACTCGGCCAGCCCACACACCTGCTGATCACTCAGCGCGTCACCGTCGCCACCGGCACAGGGCAGCCGCTGATCATCGAGACCACGGCCACCCCCGCCGACGCCGCCCGCTACACCTACACCCTCACCCCCAGAGTTGCCCCGACTATGGCCCGCCGAGGCGGCAATTTGCGCCCCGTGGAGTAGCCGCCGCCCTCGGCCTCGGCGCTGAGCCGCGGCACACCGAAGGCACCCGCGCCAAGCTGAAACGCCTGGTCAGCCGCGGCATCTTCACCGAACCCGAGCCCGGCCTGCTCAGAATGCCGGACCCGTGATGGAGTCCTCGGCAGCGGAAATCCTTGCGCATCATCACCACCCCTTCCCGCCAAGGACCATCGGTCAGTCCCACCAGAACCACCAGTGGGTCCGGTTCACGAGGCTGCCGGCGTACTCGGGGAAAGGGGTCGGTGGGTCGTCGACGACATTGTCGGCGGTCGACAGCACATGCTCCAGCGCCAGCAGTTCCGCCTGGTCGGTGCCCCGAGGAGGCCGGGCCACCGCGACATGAAGCTCGCTTCCGAACATCGCCACCACCTGAGTCCCGAAACGCTCTTCCCAGCTGCGTAGCAGTGCACACAGCAACTGAATTGGCGCATCCGCCTTCCAACCGAGGACGGCCGGGATGTCCGCGCCGCGCCGGGCCGGGACGAGCGCCAGGCGGCACTCCTTCAGCCCGTTCCAGTGCGTATCGACCAGGTGAGCGATCGTGCGTGCCGCCGTCTGGGTTGGGGTGGAGCTGTCAGCGGTGACAGGCGACGACGGTGCCAAACCAGGCCAGCTGTCGAAGGGCGGCCCTGGATCGTGCGGCCACGGCTCGACATCCTCTGGCATCTCCATCGGTATCGGCTCTGACCAGAACGGCAGCCGCTGCCGACGGTACTCGACGAAGTCTGCCGCTAGCTCCGGCTCCAGCCGGATCGCGTCCACTCCGGCCAGATCATGCGGCTGGCCCTGACCGTCGGGCCAGCACAGAAGCGGAAACAACCCGGTGATATGCGACTGGTCCAGCAGCAGACACCACAGATGTTCAATTTCTTGTGGTAGCTCGTTGGACAGCCATACGTCGACCGTCCCCCAGGACTCGAAGCGTCCAGGCGGCAGACCATCAGGCAAGAGAAAGGCCATGGCTGGACGGTAGAGCAGAGCACTGACACCTCGCACAAACCCGGTCATCCAATCGGACCGCTCTGATCGTGCGACGCGTCAAGGTTGAGCTACGACCAGACCCTAACGAGCGGCCGTCAAAATCTCGCAGAACACCCTCTCAGATCCGGCGAGGGGCGAGCTGTCGAATTCAGCTTTTACCACCTCGAGGGGCGAGCTGTCGAATTCAGCTTTTACCACCTCAAGCGGCGGCGCTTGCGCGCCGCCGGGCGGCCCCCGCCGCCCTCGGGCCGGGCATGCGGCCTGCGGCCGGTCCCGACCCGAGCGGCAGGCCGCCCCGACGCGAACACCACGCCGAGGCAACACCTGACCCACGCGCCCTCAGACAGCCCAACCCTCAGGCCGCATTGCCGCCATCGGCCACGAGATCCAGCAGCCGCGCCAGCTCGGACGCCGTCGCGCAGTCCAGGCTCACCGTCACCCGGCCCGCACCGTCCGACGCCCAGCCCGCCTGAGCCCGCGCCCGCTCACGGACCACGCCCCAGCGGCTCAGCGCCGTATTCAACTTGACCGCCGAGGCGCGCGCACGCAGCCACTCGCCCTCGTAGTCCACACCGGGCACCACCGGCCCGCCGTCCAGCTCCAGTACGTCCCACTCCCTCTCTATGTCGGTCCGGCCCCCGCCGTGATCCATGGTCATCCTGTCCTCAGTTCCCCGTGCCAGTGACTGACCCTGCGGCACCAGCACCCGGGACCAAGGTGGGCAACTCGACCCCTACAGGCCCCCGTTGAGTCGAACGACCTCGAACATGCGTAATCACCCGAGTACCATCGGTACCGGGTGCAAGCCCAACGGACCACCCCACCCCGTCCAAGGTCGCGGGGTGGTCCGTCTTGATCTTCGGTTGTGCGATATCAGGGCTCCCGACCCGTTGGTCAACGGCCGGGAGCCCCACCCGGGCGGGGACACGTTCACTCCCAGAACAACCCGCCAGGGAACTCACGGGGCGTCACACGTACACCACGCCCATCACGTCCCCCGCCCATCACGACGGGGGTGCCAGGTGTGCACGTACTGCTCCACACCCCGAACCCGTTCGACCCGCGCCCGATCCGCGCGCACCTTCCCGTGGCAGTACCCGCACCGGAACACCTGACCTCCCAGGCCACGCCGCCAGAACATCCCTCAGCCCTCCCCGCACCCGTCCGATTCGATCTCTTCCACCTCAGCCCACTCGTCCTCCGGCCCCGGAAGACGCCCCGCCACTGCCCGCCCATCAAGGCCAGGCCGGTACACCGGAACGAACCAGTAACTCGCGACGTAGCCCGGCACTCGCACCGCCTGGCCCGACTCCCGCTCAGACATCCTCGTCACCGCCCGCCAGTGGCTCGAAGTAGCGCGGCGTGTCCAGTCGGGCGTACACCGTCTTGCCCATTCCCGGCAGCTGACGCCACCACAGGTAATCGGCCATGCGGTGCACGATCATCAGACCCCGGCCGTCGATCAGCAGCGCCTCCGCCGGATCACTGTCCGGATCCGGGAACGTCAGCAGAGGCGCGGCCGTGCTGGTATCGCCCACCTCCACGAACAGGCAGCAGGTGGGGAAGTACCGCAGGCCCAGCGACACCGGCACCGGCCCGCCTGCCGACTGGCCGTGCGTCAACGCGTTGCCCATCAGCTCACCCACGCACAGGGCCACGTCGTCAGCCATCGGCCCGAGCCGCCAGTCAGCCATTGCCTCTACTGACACCCCACGAGCAATCCCGGCCACGTCCAGGCCAGGACGACGCCACACCCAGCACCGGTACCGGTGCCGCTGCTGAAGCACGGCCGTCCAGTCGTCCTCCGCGAGCGGTTCGCGCCTGTGCGCCGGGCGGAATTCCGCCGTGTGCTCTTCTGGGAGAAGCCCAGTGGCCATATCGCCCTCCGATCTATCCGCCCGTCGGCGATCATTGCCCGCCATGGTCGATGGCGGCTCACAACGAGCGTGCGCCCCGATCGGCGTTCCTCGGAAGTCAGTTCGGGGTACCCCATACGCGGAAACGGGGTACCCCGTGTCAGTGGCTGGATCTAATCTGAGAGCACGTCACAGCAGCGCAGGGGGCTCGCATGATCGACCGGCGCGAGTTACGCCGTTCCTTCCCGCTCACGATCTCTGATGATCTTTTGGCCAGCGCGGCGATGCAGCAGGCATGCACCGGGCGTGATTTCGGCGAGATCTTTCGCCTGGTCAACCGAAGAGCCGGAATCAGCTATGCGGAGATCGCTGCGGCCATCGGCAAGTTCACCACCGGGCGCGTCGGTGATGTCATCAGCGGCAGTCGCCATATCCGTAGCATCGAACTCATGAGCCGAATCGCAGACGCCTTCGGAATTCCGGGCGGCTTATTGGACCTTCCGCCACGGCCGTGGGAATCTCCGAGCCTCCAAGCGCGCACGGCGTCCCGGGTTCACGAGGATGACCTGTTGGAGACCGCCGAGGATCTTCGCCGATCGATGGACCGGGCCCTGTTCTCTGAGGCTGTCAGCACATCGCAAATCGATGCACTCGAAGACCGCGTCGCGCGCAATGCCCGCATGAGCCTGTTCATGCTGCCCATGGACATGCTGCGAAATCTACTGCGCGACTTTGACGATATTCGGGAACTTGCCGCGATCTCGAAGCAGCCGAGATTACTGGCCCGCCTATATCGGGCAGCGGCGCAAATCGCTGCTCTCACTGCCGACGAAATGATGGTGATCGGTGACATTCGCCAGGCGTGGGCTTGGCACGCCACCGCGAAGACTGCGGCAGACGCTACCGATGATCGGGCGACACAAGCACAAGTCGTTGCCCTTGGAACGCTGATTCCGCTCTACTACGGAGACGCCGGCGAAGCGGCAATACTTGCCCGCGCCGCGAGCGAGCTCGGCCGAGACGGGCAAGTCACACCGACTGCGGCAAGCACGCTGGCCCTCAATGTTGAGGCGTTGGCTCTGGCGCAACTGGACGATGCCACCGGAAGTCGTGAGCGCTTGGCTCTTGCGATGAGTGCCCTGGAAGCACTCGACGACTCCCACCAGGTTGATTCAGTCTTCGGATTCACTCAACGGCGCGCGCTCTTCTATCAGGGCCGCACTTACGCGGAGCTGGGAGAGACAGCCAAGGCTTGGCAAGTCCAGGAGCAGGCCCTAGCTCAGTATCCGAATGACGTTGTCGGAGACCGGGCAATCATTTACCTGGATCGCGCGAGGCAACTGGTTCGAGACGGGGAAACAGCCGACGGATGCATGCTGGCAAACCGGACGCTCTCCGAAATGCCAGCACGCCACCGAACAGAAATCTTCCTCAACAGAGGGGCGCGGGTTCTCACCGCAATCCCTGAACCCGCATCGACTCAAGTCCAAGTTTGCGAACTCTCAGACCTCATCGCCACAATCCGCGAAGACCTCCGAGGTCAGAACTAGGCCAATCGACGCTCAACCTCTTTTACCTTGGCCGTCATCGCATCAGTTACACCCTCACGAATATCCGCCTTGAGGACCATGCTGACCCGGCCCGTGTGAGCCCTCACGGCATCTACCGCGCCCTTCACCACCGCCATGACCTCATCCCACTCGCCCTCAAGGCGCGTGAACATGGCATCGGTCTCGTTGGGCAATCCGCTCTCGCGAACAACACGGATCGCGTCCGTTACGGCGTCTGCAACATCCTCACCGATGCCGATAGGCGTGACAGAAAAGGCGATGATCATGCCAGCTCCCTCCCGACGTCCCAGCCACGCACGCCACTCGTGCAAGACCAGGCCACTCGCTTGATCTCACAGTAGCCCGGTCGAGTTGGCGAAGAGTCCGACGCTAGAGATCTTCACGTTCGCGTTGAGTGCAGTAGAGCGGGTAGTCATCACCGAGCTCGGCTCAAGGTAGAGCGGTGAGCCGACCCCGGTCTGTGAGCGCCTGTCGTCAGACATACCGGAACATCCCCTCGCAAGAGGCGACAGACAGCGCCCGCCTTGTCGTAGAGGCCCGGTTGTTGGCGGTGCAGCAAGGGTGTGCTAGAACACTCGCCTCAGATCGCGCGGAGTGCGCAGCGGCAGAAACGGGCAGGTCAGCATATGTCGGCGGTAGTGGCGGGGGTGGGCGCGGGCACGCTTGGCTCGGTCGGTTTGGGAATCAGCGCGTGGGCAGCCCACCGACGCCGAAGCGCTGAGGCCGATTTGAAGCGCGCCGACCATTTCGCCAGGCAGGTGGATCTATACCTGCCGCAAGAGCTGGTGGCCCAAGTCGCCTCCCGGCTGCGGCGGCGCGTGGTGCTCGGACTGACCCTGTCGGCTCTCGTCGCAGGGCCGTTCCTGGGCTATCTGGTCGGCACCTTCGTGGCCACCTTGGACGAACCGCTTGGCCGCTTCGATACCCGGGCGGTTCCCTTCCCGGGCTCTGCAAGCATCGCCATGGGCCTGGTCGTCGGGATCTTGGTCACCACCCTGGAGACCATCTGGGATCTGGCCCGTGCCCGCCGGAAAGCAGCCACGGCGGAGGGGCTTTGGACCCAACCGGCGGTGGCGGTACGGCTGCGGCACGCCGTGCCAATCTCGTTGATCTGGGCCGCCCGGGTACTGACCGTGTTCCCCGCCCTGGTGGCCGCTGCGGCCTGCGCCGCGCAGGGCCGGACAAGCCTGGCGCTTGGCTTCGTTGCCCTGGCGCTGCTGAGCTGCTTGGTCGCGTGGTCGGCGGAGCGCCTACAGCTGTGGATGCTGAACACCGAACGACTAGCGGGCAGGGGCGGTCTGCTGCCGCAGCAGGCCGCCTTCGACGACGCCTTCCGCATAATGGCGGCGCTGCCGCTTCTCGTGCTGGCTCCCTGCGTCTGCGCAGTCGCCGGAACCTTCTACATCCACCTGGCAGGCCGGGGGATCTGGTACCAGGGCCTGATGCTCGCCTGGGGCCTGACCATGATCCCGATAATGGTGCTGAACGGATTGCTCAGCACCGCCAGGGCGAAGCGGTACCACCGCAGGGACATCCGCAAGCCTGCGCCAGGGCCCGCCGCCAGCTGATCCAGTACGTACAGAACACGGTGGACACCTACATCGCCAGCACCGGCCCCACCCTGGAGAGCCGACCGACATCACGCTTTCAAGTTCAGTACCGAGGGACGATGCTCGGTGGCGGGCAAGGTTTTACGCACCTTGCCGCGTCGGGTCCCGCGCCGGGCACATCCGGGAGGCCACTCGGACACATTGCGGTCAGGCCAGAAGCCCGCCCGAGTTGCGCGCGAGCTTACGGCCTCCCGGACATGCCCGGCCCCAGACCCGTCAAGGACACCGCCCAAAACCTTGCCCGCTTGCCCCGTGGTGCGGGCAGTACCGGCACTGAGCATGATCACGCCATTTATTGACGAAGCCCCTGCTCAGGACCAGTCCTGCCCGCTATAATTGTGCATAGAGGAAGTGCCTGCCCTGGACAGTGCAACTACAGCAAGGCCGTCCAGAACACCTTCGTGCCCTTGCCGTTCGGCCCGCCCTCGAACCACGCGTCGCCGCCCAGGGCCGCTGCCCGCTCCGCGAGGTTGCGAAGCCCGCTGCGGCGTCCACCCTGCGGGATGCCCACGCCGTCGTCCGTGACCGCAAGGAGTACCGCTGGGCGGCCCGCCGCCCTGAGCGCGTCGGCGAGCTGTTCGGGGGTGTCACCCTCCTGGGCCCGGGGACCGTCCGTGAGATGGCCCTCGGAGTCGATGTGGACGGTGCTGTCGACGCAGACGTCCACCTTCGACGCACGCGCGTGACGCGCCGCGTTCGACAGCATCTCGCGGAGCGCTGCCACCAACTGACGGCCCGTCGCCTCGCCGATCATGGTGTCGACCGGTCCGACGAAGGAGATCGAGGGCTTGAAGCCCAGCGGCCCCGCCGCCTGCGCACCCTCGCGCAGCACCCTGCTGCGCAGGTCCTCGCCGCCCTCGGGGGTGTCGTCGTGCTGGAGGGCGTAGATGGTCGTGCGCACCTCCTGGATCGTGGCGTCGAGTTCGTCCACCGCCTTGCCGAGCCGGCTCTGCACCTCAGGGACCTTGGCCAGCCGAGCCGCGCTCTCCAGCATCATCCCGGTGGCGAAGAGCCGCTGGATGACCAGGTCGTGCAGGTCCCGCGCGATCCGGTCGCGGTCCTGGTAGACGGCGAGCCGCTGCTGGTCCTGCTGGCCCTCGGCCAGCCGCAGCGCGAGCGCGGCCTGGACCGCGAAGCCCTCGGCGAGGATCCGCTCGTCGTCCGTGAACGGCGGCAGGTCCCGGCGGCGCCAGACGCTGACCGCGCCGAGCACCCGGCCCGCGCTCTGCAGCGGCAACGCCATGCTCGGGCCGAAGGCCTGCCGAATGCTGGAGCGCATGTCGGAGTCGTTGCGCATGTCGTCGACGATGACGCTGTTGCCCGCCAACAGCTGCGCCGTCCGCTCGCTGGGCGGGACCAGCTCGCCGGTGACGAAGTCCGCGCCCTCGCCCGAGGCGTGCGAGACGCGCAGCCCGCCGTCCCCGGTCGGCAGCAGGATCATGCCAAGGGCCGCGCCCGCGAGGTCGCGCAGGAGCTCCGCGGTCGTGGTGAGCGCGGCCTGGGCGTCGTCGGCGGTGAGCATCACCGTCGTGACCTCCTTGGACGCCGCGATCCACCGCTCCCGGCGCAGGCCCTCCTCGTAGAGGCGGGCGTTCTCGATGGCGACCCCGGCCGCCGCCGCGAGCGCCTCCACGACCTGCTGGTCGGCGGCTGAGAAGTGTCGGCCGTGGTGTTTCTCGGCGAGGTAGAGCGTGCCGAAGAAGTCCTTGCGCACCCGGATCGGGACGCTCAGGAAGGTGTGCATCGGCGGGTGACCGTGCGGGAAGCCGACGGCGCTGGGGTGCTGGGTCAGATCCTCCAGGCGCAGCGGCTCGGGGTGGTCGGTGACGAAGCCGAGCAGGCCCAGCCCGGCGGGTGGCCCGCCGATCTCCAGCTCCTGCGCGGCGGTGATACCGACCTGGATGAAGTCGGAGAGCCCGTGTGTGTGCGGGGCCAGCACGCCGACGGCCGCGTACTCGGCGTCGACCAGGTCGGCCGCGGCGTTGGCGATGCGCTGCAGCGTCGCGTGCAGGTCGAGTCCGGAGCTGACCGCGACGACGGCCTCCAGCAGCTCCCGCATCCGGTCGTTGACGGCCGCGACGGCATGCAGACGCTCCGAGACCTCGGAGACCAGCGCGTCGACTTCGAGCGAGCCGAGGTCGGGGATGAAGTGCGCGTCGCTCTGTTCCATGACCGAGAGCGTAGTTTGTCAGGATTTGCCGCGACAGCGGACGCGCTCGGGTCAGACCTCGACGAGCAACTCGCCGTCCCGTTCGTGCCGCCACAGGGCGCGCAGCGGGCCGTCCGTCGCGATGAGCTCGGCCCAGGTGCCACGCTGGACGACGCGACCGGCGTCGAGGACGACGATCTCGTCCACGCTCTCCAGCCCGGTCAGCCGATGGGTGATCAGCAGCGTCGCCCGGCCCTCGGTGGCGGCCAGCAGATCGGCGGTCAGCGCGTCCGCCGTCGGCAGGTCCAGGTGCTCGGCGGGCTCGTCGAGGACCAGGACCGGGAAGTCCGCCAGCAGCGCGCGGGCCAGCGCGAGGCGCTGACGCTGGCCCCCGGAGAGGCGGGCGCCGTGCTCGCCGACCATGGTGTCGAGGCCGTCGGGCAGGTCGTCGACGAAGTCGGCCAGGCGGGCGGCGGCGAGCGCGTCGCGGAGTTCGGCGTCGGTCGCCTCCGGGCGGGCCAGGCGCAGGTTCTCGCGGAGCGAGCTGTCGAAGACGTGCGCGTCCTGCGCGCACAGCCCGACCGCGCGGCGGACGTCCTCGCCGGCGAGCGTCGTGGTGTCCGTCCCGCCGAGGGTGACGCTGCCCGAAACCGGGTCGAGGAACCGGAGCAGCACGTTGGCCAGCGTCGTCTTGCCGGAACCGCTCGGGCCGACGACCGCGACGCGGCGACCGGCGCTGAGCTCCAGGTCCACGCCCGCGAGTGCGGGCGCGGTGCGGCCGGGCCACTGCGCCGTCAGACCGCGGACGCGCAGCGGCAGCGGGTCGACGGGCGCGCCGGCGGGGTGCTCGGGCTCGCGCACGGGCTCCGGTGCCTCGACCAGTTCGGCGAGGCGCGCGGCCGAACGCTCGCTGCGGTGGCGGGTCTGGACCGCCGCGGTCAGGCCGGTCACGCCCTCGAAGGCGGCCAGCGGCGTCAGCAGCAGGACGGCGAGGTAGACGCCGTGCAGATGGCCGGCGGTGACTGCGGCGATCCCGACAGCGCCGCAGGCCACGGCGGTGAGGCCGGTCAGCGCGGTGGTGAGCCCGGTGCCGAGGCCCAGTCCGGCGGCGGAACGGCGCTGCAGGGCGGTCAGTTCGGCGTCGGTCGCCTGCAGCGCGCGGAGGCGCGCGGGGAGAGCGCCGCTGACGGTCAGTTCGGCCGCGCCGTCGAGCAGGGCGACGACCTCGCCGCTGAGCCGCCCACGCGCAGCGGCCTGCGCGCGCTCGGCGCGCAACGAGAGCTGGAGCGCGAGCAGCGGCACGACGACACCGGCGAGCAGCAGGCCGACCGCGAGGGCGACCCCGGCGAGGGGCAGCAGCAGGCCGACGACGCCTGCGGTGAGGACAGCGGCGAGGGCGGTCGCGGCGAGCGGGAGGCGGTAGCGGAGATAGTAGTCCTGCATCGCGTCCACGTCGGCGACCATGCGCGAGAGCAGGTCACCACGGCGGAAGGTTGCCCCGAGACCGGCAGGCGCGAGGCGCTCGAGCCGGGCGTAGACGGTGGTCCGCAGGGCGCCGAGGCTGCGGAAGACGGCGTCGTGGCTGACCAGCCGCTCGGCGTAGCGCAGCACGGATCGGCCGATGCCGAAGGCGCGGACGGCGGTGACGGCCATCATCAGGTAGAGGACGGGCGGCTGCTGGGAGGCGCGGGAGATGAGCCAGCCGGAGGTTCCCATGAGAGCCGTCGCGCTGACGAGTGCGAGGGCTCCGAGGGCAACGGCGGGCGCGAGGCGGGGCTTGGGCCAGGAGCTCCAGTGACGTTCAGGCGACAGTGCAACGTCAGGTTGGGGGAATTGTGCGGGCACCTGGGGAGCTGGGCGCGCAGTTCCCCGCGCCCCTGAGGAGAGTGCAACTTCCGTCGTTGCAGGAATGAACGCAAGCTCGACTCGCCGATCTGCCAGAGCGAGCAGCGCTGGGCGGTGAGCCGTGAGGATCACCGTGCGGCCTACAGCGAGTTCCCGGATCGCCGCGACCACCGCCGCTTCGTTCTCGTTGTCGAGGCCGGCTGTCGGTTCGTCCAGCAGGACGAGTTCGCGGTCGGCGAGGAAGGCGCGGGCGAGGGCGAGGCGTTGGCGTTGGCCGGCGGAGAGGCCCGCGCCGGATTCGCCGAGGGGGGTGAGCGTGCCGAGGGGGAGGGCGGAGACGAAGTCCCAGGCCTGGGCGGCCGTCAGCGCGGCGCGGACCTCCGCGTCCGACGCGTCACGCCGGGAGAGGCGGACGTTGTCGGCCACCGTGCCGGCGAAGAGGTAGGGCTGCTGCGGGACCCAGGCGATGCGCTCGTGGGAGGGCGCCGCGACCTGCCCGTCGAAGGGCACGAAGCCCAGCAGCGCGGCCAGCAGCGTCGACTTGCCCGCGCCCGAGGGGCCGGTGATCGCGACGATCTCCCCCGCCTCGACGCGCAGCGAGACGCCGTCCAGCGCGGGGCGTTCGCGGCCCGGGTAGTGCACGCTGAGATCGCGGAGCTCCACCGCCTGCGAGGGCGTGACGGCCGACGTCGGAGCGGGGGCCTCCAGCACCTCGAAGATCTGCTCCGCCGCCGCCAGGCCCTCCACGCTCGCGTGGTAGTGGGTGCCGACCTGACGGATCGGCAGGTACGCCTCCGGCGCGAGGACCAGGACGACGAGTCCCGTATAGAGGTCGATCCCGCCGTTCACCAGCCGCATGCCGATCGTCACCGCGACCAGCGCGACCGAGAGCGTCGAGAGCAGCTCCAGCGCGAAGGAGGAGACGAAGGCCACCCGCAGCGTCCGCAGCGTCGCGCGGCGGTACTGGTCGGTGATCTTCCGGATCGACTCCGCCTGCGCCTTCGCGCGGCCGAAGACCTTCAGCGTCGGCAGCCCTGCGACGACGTCGAGGAAGTGGTGCGACAGCCGTCCCAGCGTGCGCCACTGACGGTCCATCCGGCTCTGGGTGGCGAGGCCGATCAGGATCATGAAGATCGGGATCAGCGGCAGCGTCGCGACGATGATCGCCGCCGAGACCCAGTCGGCGAAGACGATCCGCGCCAGCACCGCGACCGGCACGACCACCGACAGCGCCAGCTGCGGCACGTAACGGGCGAAGTACTCGTCCAGCGCGTCGACGCCACGCGTCGCCAGGGTGACCAGCTCGCCGCTGCGCTGCTCCGAGAGCCAGCCGGGGCCGAGCTCCGCCGCCCTCGCCAGCAGTCGTTCGCGCAGCTGGGACTTGACCTTCGCGGAGGCCCGGTGCGCCACCGCCTCCGTCGCCCAGGCGACGCCGCCGCGCGCGAGCGAGACCGCCGCGAGCGCGGCCAGCGGGGCGGCCAACCGGCCGAGCCCCTGGCCGTGCTGGAAGCAGCCCACGACGATCTGCGCGACGAGCATCGCCTGCGCGATGACCAGCCCCGCGCCGAGCGCGCCCAGCGCGACCGAGGCCAGCAGGAATATCCGGGTCGCTCTGGCGTACCGCAGCAGACGCGGGTCGACGGGCTTCATGGCGGGGCTGCTCCTTCGCGAGCGTCTGGCGCGGGCGACTGGCTCAGGCAGGCATGTTCTGCACGCCGATACGGCGGCGGAACACCCAGTACGTCCAGCCCTGGTAGACCAGCACGACCGGTGTCATGATGCCGGCGACCCAGGTCATGATCTTCAGCGTGTACGGCGAGGCCGAAGCGTTGCTGACCGTCAGCGACCAGGCCGGGTTCAGCGAGGACGGCATGACGTTCGGGAAGAGCGACAGGAAGAGCATCGCCACGGCTGCGACGATGGTCACCCCGGACAGGATGAACGCCCAGCCCTCCCGGCCCAGCTGGTTCATCGCGATCGCCCCGACGAGTGCGAGCGCGGCCACCACCATCGCGGCAAAGCTCCAGTTGTCGCCGTTGTTCACCTGCGTCCAGATCAGGAAGGCCAGCGCCAGCAGTGCGGTGACCGCGCCGATCCGGAGCGCGAGGGTGCGCGCCCGCTCGCGGATGTCGCCCACCGTCTTGAGCGCGGTGAAGACCGCTCCGTGGAAGGTGAACAGGAAGAGCGTGACCAGGCCGCCGAGGATCGAGTAGACGTTCAGCAGATCGAGGAAGTTGCCCACGTACTCCATGTGGGAGTCGATCTTCGTGCCGTGGACGATGTTGCCGAAGGCCACGCCCCACAGGAACGCCGGCAGCAGCGAGGACCAGAAGATCGTGTGGTCCCAGTTCCGCTTCCAGACCGCGTCGTCGCGCTTGCCCCGGTACTCGAAGGCGACGCCGCGCACGATCAGGCAGACCAGGATCAGCAGCAGCGCCAGGTAGAAGCCGCTGAACAGCGTCGCGTACCAGTTGGGGAACGCGGCGAAGGTCGCGCCGCCGGCGGTCAGCAGCCAGACCTCGTTGCCGTCCCAGACCGGGCCGATGGTGTTGATCAGGACCCGGCGTTCCCGCTCGTCCCTGGCCAGCGCCTTGGTGAGGATACCGACCCCGAAGTCGAAGCCCTCGAGGAAGAAGTAGCCGATCCAGAGGACCGCGATGAGCACGAACCAGACGTCGTGGAGTTGCATCTGTGGGTCTCCAGTCAGCAATCAGTACGCGAAGGCGAAGGGCTTGTCGGCGTCCTCGGACCCGGCCGGGGGACCGCCGATGGTCGGGTCCTCGCGCGGTGGCTGCTCGTCGGTCGGACCGGCCTTGGCGTACTTGACCATCAGCTTGACCTCGATGACCGCGAGGAGCCCGTAGAGCAGCGTGAAGACGATGAGCGAGGTCCACTGCTCACCGAGCGAGACGCCGGGGGAGACCGCGTCGGCGGTGGTCATCAGGCCGTAGACGGCCCAGGGCTGACGGCCCATCTCGGTGAAGATCCAGCCCCAGGAGCAGGCGATCACCGGGAAGAGCATGGTCCAGATGGCGGCCCGCCACATCCACTTGTTCAGGAAGGGGCCGAGCTCCTTGTCCTTCGTCAGCATGAACAGCGGCACCTCGTCACCGGCCCGCCGGTACTCCGGGGCCAGCCAGAACCTGCGCCGGGTCAGCCAGAGGCCGACCATGCCGATCACGAAGGAGGTCATCCCGAAGCCGATCATCCACCGGAAGGCCCAGAAGGTGGTGGGGATGTTGGGCTTGTAGTCGGCCGCCTTGCTGCCGTACTTGCCCTTCTCGGCGTCGTTGGTGTTGTTGATGCCGGGCACCGCCGACGTGAAGTCACCCTTGGCCAGGAAGGAGAGCAGGCCGGGGATGGTGATCTCGACGGTGTTGTGGCCCTTGGAGACGTCGCCGTAGGCGAAGATCGAGAACGGGGCGGGCGCCTGGGTGTCCCAGAGCGCCTCGGCCGCCGCCATCTTCATCGGCTGCTGCTCGAACATGACCTTGCCCAGCGCGTCGCCACTCACGGCGGTGCCGAGGCCGGCGATCAGACAGGTGATCAGGCCGAGCCGCAGCGAGGTGCTCATGGCCGCGACCTTGACCGGGTCCTGGTCCGCCTTGGCCATCCTGGACGCCTTGCGCAGCTGGTAGGCGGCGATGCCGATCATGAACGCGCCGCCGGTGAGGAACGCGGCGGTCAGCGTGTGGAAGACGACGACCAGGGTGGTGTTCTGGAAGAGCACCTTGGGGAAGTCGGTCAGCTGGGCGCGCCCGTTCGCGATCTCGTAGCCGACCGGGTGCTGCATCCAGGAGTTGGCGGCCAGGATGAAGTAGGCGGAGAGGCTGGTGCCGATGGCGACCATCCAGATCGCCGCGAGGTGCAGCTTCTTGGGCAACCGGTCCCAGCCGAAGATCCACAGTCCGATGAAGGTGGACTCGAAGAAGAACGCGATCAGCGCCTCGAAGGCCAGCGGGGCCCCGAAGATGTCACCGACGAAGCGGGAGTAGTTCGACCAGCTCATGCCGAACTGGAACTCCTGCACGATGCCGGTGACGACGCCCATCGCCATGTTGATCAGGAAGAGCTTGCCCCAGAACTTGGTGGCCTTGAAGTACTTCTCCCTGCCGGTCCGGACCCAAGCCGTCTGCAGGCCGGCGGTGAGCGCGGAGAGGGCGATGGTCAGCGGCACGAAGAGGAAGTGGTAGACGGTGGTGATACCGAACTGCCATCGCGCCATCGTCTCGTGCGCGAGCGCGAGATCCATGCGGAGTCCCTTCTGGTCGGCTGGCCATCATGTCCATGTATGCACTTTTCATCCCATAGGTGTGGGATGAGCTGCATCAACACGAAATGCTGGTGCGCTTGTGAAAGTGAACACGATCACAAGCTATTATCACCATGTCCTTCCGCGAGCCTGACAGGGGGGTGGGGTAAACCGTCAGCGCCGGTCAGGACAGTGGGTCGTGGCCGAACCAGCCAGGGTGGCGATTGCCGCGCGCGAGCACCTCAGCCTGTGCGGGGCCTAGGCGGAGGGGAGCCGCACCCGGAAGGTGGCACCCGCGCCCGGGACGGTCTCCAGCTCCACCCGCCCGCCGTGAGCCGCCGTCAGCGCCGCGGCGATGGCCAGACCGAGACCCGCTCCCCCACCGTCCTGACGGCTGCGCGAGGCGTCCACCCGGTAGAAGCGTTCGAACACCCGCGCCGCCTGCTCCTCCGTCAGGCCGGGTCCCTGGTCCGCCACCTCCAGCACGCCCTCGCCGTCCAGCGTGCCGACGCCGATGCGGACCGGTGTCCCCGCCGGGGTGTGCTTGACGGCGTTGCCGACCAGATTGGTGACGACCTGCCGCAGCCGGGCCTCGTCACCCAGTACCAGCGCGGCCCCCGGTGTCGGCGCACCGGCCGGGCCGGTCAGCTGCACCGGACGCGAGGGGTCCAGCGCGGTGGTGTCGTGCAGCGCGTCGGCGGCCAGCGTGCGCAGGTCCATGGGCGCGAGCTGGAGTGGACGCTGCTCGTCGAGACGGGCGAGCGTGAGCAGGTCCTCGACCAGGCCGCTCATCCGGACCGCCTCGCTCTCGATCCGGCTCATGGTGCGCTTGACGTCGGCCTCGGTGCCGAGTGCGCCCATCCGGTAGAGCTCGGCGAAGCCGCGGATACCGGCCAGCGGGGTGCGCAGCTCATGACTCGCGTCGGCCACGAAACGGCGCATCCGGTCCTCGGAGCGGGTACGCGCGGCGAAGGCGGACTCGATCTGCGCCAGCATCGAGTTGAGCGAGCGGGCCAGCCGGCCCACCTCGGTCCGCTGGTCCGCGTCGGCGTCAGGGACGCGGTGCGAGAGCGGATGCCCGGAAGCGATCTGCTGCGCGGTCTCCTCGATCCGCCGCAGCGGCTTCAGCCCCGCCCGGACCGCGAAGAAGCCTGCGGCGGTGAGCAGCACCAGCACGACCGCGCCGATCACCAGGAATCCGTTGTTCAGCTTCGCCAGCATCGCGTCGGTGTCGTCGAGCGAGACCGCCACCACGACGCCGGCACCGGGGCGCGTGTCCAGCGGCAGGATGAGCACCCGCCAGCTGCCGCCGCCGTGATCGGCGGCCACGGTGAACGGCTTCCCCATCCGCGCGGCGAGACCCGCCGCGTCGAGGGACGGCAGAGCCGGCCGCGGATCGCCCGCCTCGACCGGCTGAACCAGCATGCTGCCGTACCCGCCGTCCGCGCCGACCTGGGTGACCACGTACTGGCTGGGCAGGTACGCATGACGCCCGGCGCTGGGAACGGGGTGGTGCTTCGGATCATCCAGCTGCCGCGCCGCCTGCCCGCCGAAGCGCTGCAACTGGCTGTCGACCCGCTGCACGAGCTGACTGCGCACGTCACCGAGCACGAGCGTGTCGCTGACCGTCAGCCCGAGCGCGACCAGCGCGACGGACAGCGCGAGCAGCCGCACGCGCAGGGAGAACCGTCCCGTCACGCGCACGTGCACGGACCGACGGAGGCGGCTAGGCAGTCGGGCGGCGAAGGACATAGCCGATGCCGCGCACGGTGTGGATGAGCTTGGGCGCGCCCTCCGCGCCCGAGTCCATCTTGCGGCGCAGATAGGAGATGTAGGACTCGACGATGCTGAGGTCGCCGCCGAAGTCGTAGGCCCAGACGTGGTCGAGGATCTGCATCTTGGAGACGACCCGGCCGGTGTTGGTCATCAGGTATTCGAGCAGCTTGAACTCGGTCGGCGAGAGGGAGACCTGGCGCCCGGTCCGGGTGACCTGGTGGCCGATCGGGTCCAGCTCCAGATCCGCGACGACCAGCCGCCCGTCCTCGGCGGGCCCACCGGTCCGCCGCAGGATCGCCCGGATTCGGGCGATCAGCTCCTCCAGGCTGAACGGCTTGGTGACGTAGTCGTCGCCGCCCGCGGTCAGGCCGTTGATCTTGTCGTCGACCCCGTCCTTGGCGGTGAGGAAGATGACCGGGATCTTGTCCCGCTCGCTGTCGTCCCGCAGCCGTCGCACGAGCGAGAAGCCGTCCGCGTCGGGCAGCATCACGTCGAGCACGACGAGATCCGGCCGCGACCGCGCGACCGCCGCGACCGCCTCCGCGCCGGTCGCGGCGGACGCGACGCGAAAGCCCGCGAAACGGAGCGAGGCGGAGAGCAGCTCCCGAATGTTCGGCTCGTCGTCGACGACGAGCAGGCTGGCTTCGGCGGTGTCCATGGGCGCGCCCCCGGGGAGTTTCGATTCTTGCTGCGGGCAGGCTAGCCGCTGCAGATGAGGACTGTATGAGGAACCTCAGGGGTGCGAGGAACTGCGCGAGAAACCACCCTGTGCGGATGGCCCTGCGCCTTGAGGACCATCCGCACAGGGTGGCTTGTCGCGCACGCAGTTGATCAAGCGGAGCCCCGCGCCCCTGAGGGTGCAACTCACCCTCCGAGCTGCGTGACCGTGGTGGCCGCTACATCTCCGGAGGAAGTCGTCGTGCCGCGAATGGTCACCGTCGAGCCCGGCTTCAGGTCGCTGACCTTGCCCGACTTCGAGATGCCCACCTTGGTCGAACCACCCGTGGTGACCTTCACGACATTGCCCGAGGTGTCCGTCACATAGATCGTGCTGCCGTCTACGAGCTTGACGGTCCCGACCGTCGCCCCCGCACCACCCGCACCTGCCGTACCGCCGAAGCCACCCCGTGCGCCCGCTGTGAACGCACGGCCCGTCGAACCGCTCGACGTCGCCGGGGTCTGGCCCTTCTCCACCAGCACCCCGCCGATGAAGCCCAGCCCGGCCACCACCGCACCGGCCAGCACCAGCGTCAGCCACGGCAGCTTCCGCCTCGGCGGAGCCGCCAGCTCCGCGCTGATGTCCAGCGCGTCCGGCGGTTCGGCCAGGATGGACTCCGGCGACTCCACGACATCCACGCTCATGGTCTCCCTCTGCCTCTCACTCATGGCGCAGCGCCTCGATCGGGCGCAGGCTCGCCGCCCGGCTCGCCGGGTAGCTGCCGAAGAACAGGCCGATGGCCACCGCGATCGCGAACGCCCCCCACACCGACTGCGGGATCACCACAGGCTTGATCCCGACGATCGTGAAGTGCGCTCCCACCAGCGCGGTCACCACCCCGAGCCCCGCACCGACCAGCGACAACAGCGTCGACTCGGCGAGGAACTGGCTCAGGATGACGCCCTTCGGCGCACCGATCGCCTTGCGGATGCCGATCTCACGGGTCCGCTCGGTGACGGTCACCAGCATGATGTTGGTGATGCCGATGCCGCCCACCAGCAGCGAGATCGCCGCCACCGCACCCAGCAGCACGGTGAACGTCTGCGTCGTGGAGCTGCGGGTGCTCAGCAGCGTGGTCTGGCTGTTGATCCGGAAGTCCACCGCCGAGGCGTTGGTGATCCCGTGCCGGCCCATCAGTACGGTGGTGATCTCGTTCTGCGCCTGCGTGGTGGTGTCGGCGGAGGTCGCCTCGGCCAGGATCTGGCTGAGCGAACCGAAGCCGGTGAAGGCGTTCTGCACCGTCGGCAGCGGCGCGATGATCACGTCGTCCGGGTCCTGGAAGCCGGTGCCGCCCTTGGTCGCCAACTCGCCGACGACGGTGAACGGGGTGCCGCCCAGGATGATCTGCTTGCCGATCGGGTCGGCGGTGCCGAACAGGTCGGTCGCCGTCGTCGAGCCGATGACCACGACCTTGCGCGAGGCCAGCACGTCGTCGTTGCTGAAGTAGTCGCCCTTGACGACCTTGCTGTTCGAGGCCTCGAAGTAGGCGGGGTACGTGCCGATCACCGAGCTGACCGTGTGCGAGGTGCCCTGGTAGAGCGCGGTCTGCGAGGTCTCCACCTCGGGGGCCACGCCCTTCACGTCGGGCGCCTGGCTCGGATCGGCCAGCGCGCGGGCGTCGTCGATGGTGAGCGGCTTGGTGCTGGTCGCCGTCGACTGCGCGCCGAAGCCGGCGCCGGAGCTGACGGTGAGCGCGTTGGTGCCGAGCGCGTCGATGGAGTTCTTGACCGCCTGCGAGGAGCCGTTGCCGACCGCGAGCAGCAGGATGACGGCGGCGACGCCGATCAGGATGCCGAGCATGGTCAGCCCGGAGCGGACCTTGTTGGCGGCCAGGCCCAACGCGGCGAAGCGCAGCGTCTCGAAGGGGTTCACCGGGCTGCCTCCATCGCCGCCGCGACCAGTGCGGGCGGCGGCCCGTCGACCAGCGCCTGCCGCTCGTCGCTGACGATCAGGCCGTCGACCAGGCGGATCACCCGCTTCGCGTGACGCGCGACCTCGTCCTCGTGCGTGATCAGCACCACCGTGCGACCGGAGTCGTTGAGCCGGTCCACGATGCCGAGGACCTCCTTGGTGCTGTGACTGTCGAGGTTGCCGGTCGGCTCGTCAGCGAGCAGCATCGCGGGCGCGGTGACCAGCGCACGGGCCACCGCCACACGTTGCTGCTGTCCGCCGGAGAGCTCGTTGGGCTTGTGATCGGCGCGGTCGGCCAGGCCGACCATGGTCAGCGCCGCCATCGCGCGGCGGCGCCGCTCGGCGGCCTTGACGCCCGCGTAGGCGAGCGGCAGCTCGACCTGGGCGATCGCGGTGGTCCGCGGGACCAGGTTGAAGGACTGGAAGATGAAGCCGATCTTGCGGTTACGCACGAGTGACAACTGCCGTTCGTCCAGCCCGCCCACGTCGATGCCGTCGAGCAGGTAGCGGCCGGTCGTCGGCACGTCGAGGCAGCCGAGGATGTTCATCAGCGTCGACTTGCCGGAGCCCGAACTGCCCATGATGGCCACGAAGTCGCCCTGCTGAACCGTCAGATCGACACCCGCCAGGGCGTGGACGACGGCGCCCCCCATGCCGTAGGTCTTCACCAGCCGCCGGGCGGCGATGACGGGAGCGGGGCTCATCCCTTGCCACCCCCGCCGGTGCCACGGCCACCGCCACCGCCGCCACCACCGAAGCCACGAGCGCCGCCCCCGCCACCACCGAGGCCTCCGGGGAAGCCGGTGCTCGGGAAGCCGTTGCTGCCGCTGGTGGACACGACGGTGATCTGGACCTTCTGGCCCTCGGTGAGGCCGGAGAGGATCTGGTCGCTCGTGTCGCCCTGGACGCCGAGGGTGACCGGGGTCCGTTGGGTGGTCCCGTCGGCCTGGACCAGTTGGACGCTGGCGTTGGCGCCGGTCCCGTTGATCGCGGAGGTGGGGAGGTAGAGCGCGCCGGAGGCTTCGCCGGTGACGACCTGGACGCTGGCGCTCAGTCCGGTGCGCAGGTTGGACGTGCTTCCGGTGATCGACAGCAGCGCGGCGTACTGGACGGCGCTGGCCGAGCTGCTGCTGCCGGAGCTGCTGACGGGCAGCGAACTGATGGACAGCAGCTTCGCGTTGAGCACCTGGCTGGTGTCGGCGTTCAGCGTGACGGTCGCGCCCTGCCCGGACTTGAGCTTGAGGGCATCGCTTTCGGAGAAGTCGGCGGTGACCTCCATCCCCGAGGGATTGGTGATCACGACGAAGCCGGAGAGGCTGCTGGAGCTGGACGAGCTACTGCTGCTTGAACTGCTGCCGCTGCCCGACCCGCCGGAGCTGCTGCTGCCGGAGACGGACTGGCCGACCTTGCCGCTGACGGAGGCGATCGTGCCGGAGACCGGGGCCTTGAGCACGGTGCCGTCGACCGAGCGCTGCGCGGCGGCCACGGCGTTCTGGGCCGAGGTGACCTGCTGCTCGGCGCTGGCGAGCTGCGCCTGGTTGACGGTGGGAGTGGGGCTCGGGGTGGGCGTGGGGGTGGGCGTGGGCGTCGCGGACTGGCCGCGACCGCCGCCGCTGCTGCTGCCGCCCGATCCGCCGGAGCCACCGGAGCCGCCGGAGCCGCTGTTGTTGGTGTTGGTGGTCGCGGGGAGCTGACCGGCCTCGACCTGGGTCAGATTGGTCTGGGCGGAGGTCAGCTGGGCCTGGGCGTTGGCCAACGTCTCGTTCGCCGTGGTCGCGTCGACCTTGGCCAGCACCTGTCCAGCGGTCACCTTCTGACCGGCCGTCACATCGACCTCGGTCAACGTGCCGCCGGTGGTGAAGTTCACCCCGGCGTCGGACGGTGAGGTCAGCGTGCCCGACCCGGAGACCGTCGCGAGGACCGTGCCGCGCGTGACCGTTGCGGTGCGCGTGGAGGACGGGCTGGCGGTGCTGGAGCCTTGGGCCACCGTTGCCCACGCCCCGCCGGCCGTGGCCAGCAGCGCCGTGACGAGCACGGAGTTCAGCAGGACGGACTTGCGCCGTCGTGGAAGCACCTTCATGCCGGACACCATGGCGGGGCGCGCCCAGCGGACTCTGCGAGAAACCTTGGAGTTCACTGGCAGGAGATACTAGACAAACTGGTGCACTTCCGCCTTTTGCCACCGATCTCGACGGCACCGGAGAGCCTTCCCGCCTTTCCGGACTCAGGAGTTTCCTAGGAAGCATCCAGGCGAAGGCTAAGCCGGTGCGGTTCCGTCATGGCCCATGAAGACACTCAGCCCTCGCACGGCCTGCGCAGCAGGTTTGCTCAGCCTCGGCGCGTTGCTGCTGTCCGGCTGCTCCTCCGCCGGGTCGACCACCGCCACCGCCGGCGGCCAGGCATCCGCCTCCGCAGGCGCCCAAGGTGCGGCGATGCAGGCCTACCGGCAGTGCCTCAGCCAGCACGGCGTGAACCTGCCCAGCGGGCGCCCCGGCGGCGGCTACGGCGGGGGCGGCGGAGCTGGAGGCGGCTACGGCGGAGGTGGCGGGTTCGGCGGCGGAGCGTCTGCCGACCCCACGATGGCGGCGGCGATGCAGGCCTGCGCCTCCCTCCGTCCCCAGGGCGGCTTCGGCGGCGGCCGGGGCAATCTCAACTCCTCGGCGATGGCCGCGTTCACCAGCTGCATGAAGGACCACGGCGTCACGATCCCCAGCTCGGGCGGCCTCCGTGCGCTGAACACGGCGGACGCGAAGACGGCCGCGGCGTACACCATCTGCAAGCCACTGATCCCGGCTCGCTCCCCGGGCGCCTCACCAAGCGCGAGCCCGACCGCCTGACCGCCCGACCGCCCGACCGCCCGACCGCCTGACCAGCCCACCGCCTGACCGACCAGCTTCCCGGCCGGTCACCACCGGCTCGACCAAGATCGCCAAATGCTTCACGTGAAACATTTGGCGATCTTGGTTCTGCCACCGCCGCCGGTCCGCCTACAGCGACTTGCGGAAGACCGCCGCCGTCTCCAGGAACAGGTCGTTCGCCTCGGTCTCGCCGATCGTGATGCGCGCGCCTTCGCCCGCGAACGGCCGGACCACCACGCCCGCCGCCTCGCACGCCGCAGCGAAGTCCAGCGTCCGGTCACCCAGCCGCAGCCAGACGAAGTTCGCCTGCGTCGTCGCCACCGTCCAGCCCTGGGCGACCAGCGCCGAGACGACCCGCTCCCGCTCGGCCACCAGCGACGCGACCCGCTCCAGCAGCGCGGCCTCCGACCGCAGCGACGTGACCGCCGCGTCCTGCGCCAGCTGGCTCACGCCGAACGGCACCGCCGTCTGCCGCAGCGCCTGGGCGACCGGCTCGTGCGCGATCGCAAAGCCGACCCGCAGGCCGGCCAGCCCGTACGCCTTCGAAAACGTGCGCAGCACGCAGACGTTCGGGCGGTCGCGGTAGACCTCGATCCCGTTCGGGACCTCCTCGTCCCGCACGAACTCGTTGTACGCCTCGTCGAGCACCACCAGCACGTCGGCGGGGACCGCGTCCAGGAAGCGTTCGAGCTCCTCGCGGTGCACGACCGTCCCGGTCGGGTTGTTCGGGTTGCAGACGAAGATCAGTCGGGTCCGCTCCGTCACCGCCGCCAGCATGGCGTCGAGGTCGTGCGTCTCGTCGGCCTTCAGCGGGACCCGCACCGACGTCGCGCCGCTGATCTGCGTGATGATCGGGTACGCCTCGAAGGACCGCCACGCGAAGATCACCTCGTCGCCCGGACCAGAGGTCGACTGCAGCAGCGACTGCGCGACGCCGACCGAACCCGTCCCCGTCGCGACGTGCGACTCCGGGACGCCGAAGCGCTGCGCGAGCTCCGCGATCAGTCCGGCGCAGGCCATGTCCGGGTAGCGGTTGAAGCTCTGCGCGGCCTCGACCGCGGCCTCCAGCACGCCGGGCAGCGGCGGGTAGGGGTTCTCGTTGGAGGAGAGCTTGAAGGCCGGGGCGCCGTCGGCGCCCTGCGCGGGCTTGCCCGGCTTGTAGGCGGGGATGCCCGCCAGGGCCTCGCGCAGTCGGGGGCCGGGAGTGGTTTCGCTGCTCACCGTGGTCGTCCTCCAGAGAATCGCGACGCGCGCCACGCCATCGTGACGGCCTCGCCGTAACCGGTCGAGATCACCATACGAGCCGATCGCCGGAACCTCACCCGTGCGAGTGACATGTGCCGGTCCGGCCGCGCGAAGAGTCGCTGGGCGACACCGTGAGTACATGACCAAAACACAGGTGAATGCGCCCGAATCGGTCGTTGGTGCAAGGAGAAAACGCATCAATGCTCATGGAGAAACGTATCTCCAGCCAAGCCGGACAGACCATCCCCTCACGACAGTTCCTCGCCATACGATCGGCCAGACATGACAGCAGCAGCGAATCATCACGGCCGCCGGGCCACCACCCGCGCGCGTCGGCTGGAACGCGCGGGGATCAGGGACGTGGCGGCCGCCGCCGGGGTCTCCATCACCACGGTCTCCGACGCGCTCAACGGCAAGGGACGCCTGCCGGACGAGACCCGCACCAAGGTGCGCGAGGTCGCCGAACGGCTGGGCTATCGCCCCTCCGCCGCCGCGCGCACCCTGCGTACCGGCCGCTCGGGCCTGATCGGCCTGACGGTGACGACGTACGGGCAGGAGCCCTTCACCTTCACCGAGTTCGCCTACTTCGCCGAGATGGCACGGGCCGCCACCTCGGCCGCGCTCAACCGCGGCTACGCCCTGGTCGTCCTGCCGGCCTCGTCCCGGCACGACGTCTGGAGCAACGTCGCGCTCGACGGCACGGTGGTGATCGACCCGGCCGACCACGACCCGATGGTCGCCGACCTCTACCGCCAGGGCCTGCCCGTCGTCAGCGACGGCAAGCCGGGCAACTGTCCCGTCACCGCCTGGGTCGACAACGACCACCACGCCGCGGTCCTGGGCATCCTGGACCACCTCGCCCAGGCCGGCGCCCGCCGGATCGGCCTGCTCACCGGAACCAGCACCGACACCTACACGCGCCTCAGCACCGAGGCCTACCTCGGCTGGTGCCGCGGCGTCGGCCAGCAGCCGCTCTACGAGGCCTACCCGGCGCACGACCCCTGCGCCGGCGCCGTCGCCGCGGACCGCCTGCTCGCCCGCCCGGACCGGCCCGACGCCGTCTACGGCCTCTTCGACCCGAACGGCACCGACCTGCTCGCCGCCGCCCGCCGCTACGGCCTGCGCGTCCCCGAGGACCTGCTGCTGGTCTGCTGCAGCGAGAGCGACGTCTACGCGACCACCGAGCCACCGATCACCACGCTCTCACTCAAACCGCGCCGGATCGGCACCACCGTGGTCAACCTGCTGATCGACGCGATCGAGGGCGCGGCCCCGCCCACCCAGGACACCTCCGGACAGCTGATGCCCACCGAGCTGATCGTGCGCCGCTCCTCGCAGCGCCGCCCGGCACGCACGACGGTGGCCGCGCCACGCCCGCCCGGCGAGGAGTGACCCGCCACTCGAGCGCCGGGCCAACGACGGGGTGGGCCGCCTGACCTGCCCCCCTTTGTCACCGGATGATCCATCTCAGATCCCGACCGACGAACGTTTTCGACGGGCTGATCCCTCCCAGGTGCGTACGCCGGGAAGGACAGCTTTATACGATGGGCTTCATGACACCCGTGGACCGTCCCGCCTGGCCTGACCAGCCGGACCCAGGCCCGCACGCCACGCAGGCAGCGGACGGGTCCACGTCGTTCGACTTCTTCACCCCGCCCCCGGTCGCGACCGCCGCGCCGGTGGTGCCTGCCCCACCCGTCATGCCCGCCATCTCTGCCATGCCGGTCGCCGCGGTGGCGCCGCTCTCCACGCAGGCGATGGCGGCCGCCGCGCGGCTGGATCCGCCCACGCTCGAACTGGGTCCGCCGATTCCCGCCGAGCCCGACGCCTCGGCCGTCGAGCACGGTCCCGCCACCCTGGTCGACGGTGTGCAACCGCCGCCCGAGGGTCCGCTCTTCGTGATCGGCGACGTCCACGGCTATCTGCGGGAACTGGTCGACGGTCTGCACGCCCAGGGGCTCATCGACGCCGAAGGGCACTGGTGCGCCGGGCGCGCGCGGGTCTGGTTCCTCGGCGACTTCACCGACCGCGGCCCCGACGGCATCGGCGTGATCGACCTGGTGATGCGCCTCGCCGCCGAGGCCGCCGCGACCGGCGGCTACTGCCGGGCGCTGATGGGCAACCACGAACTGCTGCTGCTCGGCGCGGACCGCTACGGCGACGACCCCGTCCAGTCCAGCGCGGGCACCGCCTCCTTCCTGGCCGCCTGGCGGCTCAACGGCGGGCAGCCCACGGACATGGAGCGCCTGGAGGACCACCACGTCGCCTGGCTCTCCCGCCTTCCGGCCATGTCGGTCGAGGACGACCACCTGCTGGTCCACTCCGACACCACCGCCTACCTCGAGTACGGCGACTCGGTCGACGCGGTGAACGACGCGGTCCACGAGGTGCTGCAGCACGGCGACGCCGACGAGTGGTGGGACTGCTTCCGCCGAATGACCAAGCGCTTCGCCTTCCGCGGCGAGAGCGGCCCGCAGGCGGCCCGGGAGCTACTGGCGACCTTCGGCGGCCACCGGATCGTCCACGGCCACAGCCCGATCCCCTACCTGCTCGGCGACGCGGCCAGCGAGGAAGGCCGCTCCGGCGTCCAGGTCACCGGCCCGCACGTCTACGCGGAGGAGTTGGCGGTGGCGATGGACGGCGGCGTCACCATGGAAGGCGAGGGCCGCCTGCTGATCGCCAGGCTGCCGCTGAGTTGACGGAGCGGCAGGTTCTGGCTTGCCTTCGGCAATTGCCAGAAGCAACTCCTATCCCTCCCGTCGCGAAAATTCCGGAAACCGGCTGTCACTGTGTCAGCCTCCGCGCCTAGCATGGGTGTTAACAGCCCATAACGCCGAACCAACCCCCACCCGCGCGCCGAACCGGCCGATCCTTCCACGGGGGAGCAGAACGATGGACATCGCTCCGCACATGCTGGCCGAGGACAAGCCCGACTACGTGCGGATCCTGGACGAGGCCCTGCAGAGTCCGCACATCCGCGACGCCCTCCGGGCCAGCCGCGGCGCCACCACGGCGACCCAGCTGCACGACCGCGCCCTGCGCGAGCTGCCCGACATCAGCGCGGGCGCCGCGCCGGAGTACGCCTACTACCGCGGGCTCCGCGAGCAGCTCGCGCAGGTCGGCGCGGGCCCGGACACGGACCGCCTGGGCAGCACGGACCCGGCCCAGTGGGTCGAGCCTGACACCCCGCTGGAGGCGGCGGGCCGCGCCGGCCTGCCCGCGATGGCGGCGGTGCTGGTCCCCGTCCTGTCCTGGACGAGCGCGCTGGTCCTCTGGCTCACCGGCCTCGCCGTCCGCGCCGGCTCGCCGACGCTGGCACTGGGCCGCCAGCTGATCACCGCAGCCGGCGTGCTGGCCGTGGTCGGCGGCGGGGCGCTGGTCGCGGCGACGGTCGGCCTGCTCCTCACCGCGCGCCGGGACTCGGCGGCGGAGCCCGAACGCCCACAACCGGAGCTGGCGGCGGAGGTCGCCAAGGCTCGCGAGACCTGGCGGGCGGCGCTCCGCACGCGGGCGGTCCTGCCCTTCCTCGAACGCGAGCTCGCCACCCGCGCGGCGGCGGAGGCGAGCGAACACCGCAGCAAGGTCGACCTGGTCCGCCACCGCCCGAAGCTGGGCTTCACCAGCCCCGGCTTCACCAGTCCCGGCTGCGAGGGGATCACGGACGGCAGCGGCGAGGAGAAGCCGGAGAAGGAACGCGAGGACGAGGTCTACTTCTCCTCCCCGGGCTACAGCTCCCCGGACTTCACCTCCCCCGACTACGAAGGCCCGGCGCACCTGAGCCGCTTCCTCCCCAATGCGGACGACTGACAGTGTTGCAAACGCCCAGGGGCGCGAGGAACTGCGCGAGCAACCACCGACCGCGGATGGCCCTGAACGTTCGGGGCTCTACCTGGGTGGGTGGCTTGTCGCGCAGTTCCTCGCGCCCCTAAAGCCGCGCTTACGCGCTCAGCGCCGCGGCAACCAGCTCCGCGATCTGCACCGCGTTCAGCGCAGCGCCCTTGCGAAGGTTGTCGTTCGAGACGAACAGCGCCAGGCCGTTCTCCACCGTCTCGTCGCGACGGATGCGGCCGACGAAGGACGGGTCCTTGCCCGCCGCCTCCAGCGGCGTCGGGACCTCGGAGACGACCACGCCCGGCGCGGCCGCCAACAGCTCGTACGCGCGCGCCGCGCTGATCGGGCGGTCGAAGCGCGCGTTGATCTGCAGGCTGTGGCCGGTGAACACCGGCACCCGTACGCAGGTCCCGGAGACCTTCAGCTCCGGGATCTCCAGGATCTTCCTGCTCTCCTTGCGGAGCTTCTGCTCCTCGTCCGTCTCGTTCAGACCGTCGTCCACGACCGAGCCCGCCAGCGGCAGCACGTTGAACGCGATCGGCTTCGAGAACTTCTGCGGCGCGGGGAACTCGACCGACTCGCCGTCGAAGGCCAGCTGGTCCGAGACCTCGGCAACCTTGCAGGCCTGCTGGTACAGCTCGGCCACGCCCGCCAGGCCACCGCCGGAGACGGCCTGGTAGGTCGCGACGACCAGCGCCTCGAGCCCGGCCTCCTCGTGCAGCGGCTTGAGGACCGGCATCGCGGCCATCGTGGTGCAGTTCGGGTTCGCGATGATGCCCTTGGGGCGGTTCGCGATCGCGTGCGGGTTGACCTCGGAGACGACCAGCGGGACGTCCGGGTCGCCGCGCCACGCGGAGGAGTTGTCGATCACGACCGCGCCGGCCGCCGCGACCTTCTCGGCCAGGGCCTTCGACGTCGAGCCGCCCGCCGAGAAGAGCACGATGTCCAGCCCGCTCCAGTCGGCCGCCGCCGCGTCCTCGACGACGACCTCTCCGCCCTGCCACGGCAGCGTGGACCCGGCCGAGCGCGCCGAGGCGAAGAGCCGCAGCTCCGTCACCGGGAACTCACGCTCCTCCAGAATCCGGCGCATCACGCCGCCGACCTGACCAGTGGCACCCACGATTCCAATCCTCATGCCCCTACAGTAAGCGTCCGCGTCCCGGGCGCGAGCGGATATCCACTGGATGAAACTGCTCTGAACTGCGGAAACGGGAAACCTTCCGGTGGCGGGGGAGTACCGCCCACAAGCCCTCCGGACGGACCGGCCCTCCCGCTCCCAAAATTTCTTCCGGCCTCTCTCCCCCCTCAGGCCCGATCCAGCCGCGCGCGCTGCTCCGCGGTCAGCTCCAGCTCCACCGCGTCCAGGGCCTCGACGAGCTGGGCCGGGCTGCTCGCCCCGATCACCGGCAGCACGCTCGGCTCCCCGCCCAGCAGCCACGCCAGTACGACCTGGTTCGGCGTCGCGTCCACCGCCCGGGCGATCTCCCGAAGCGCGGTGAGCCGGGCGTCCGTCCCGGCGTGAAGGTACTGCTGCTGGATCTCCTTCGCGGGGTTGGTGTACGCGCCGTTCAGCAGCGGACCGTAGGCGAGGACGGTCAGGTCCGGCTGGGTCGCCGCGTAGCCGAGCAGCTCGGCGTCGGCGTGGACCTGGTACTCGAAGTCCGCGTCCGGCGCGGGCCGTAGATAGGTGTGCCGCTGCTGGACGGCGACGTAGGGCGCGACGCCCTGTTCCGCCGCGGCCTTCCGCGAGCGGGCCAGCCGCGCGGTGGTCTGGTTGCTGATGCCGACCCGCCCCGCCACCCCCTCGCGCACCAGCGCGCCGAACGCGGCGACGGTCTCCTCGACGGGGGTCGCCGGATCGTCCACATGGCCGTAGAGCAGGTCGATCCGATCCGTCCCGAGCCGGCGCAGGCTCTCCCGCGCGGCCTGCTCCACCGTCTTCGCCGACAGCCCCTCCCGGTTCGCCGGCCACTCCGCGCCCCGCGCCGGGTCCGGCCGGGCGCCGAGCTTGGTCGCGACGACGACCTCGTCCCGATTGCCGCGCGCGGCCAGCCAGCGGCCGAGCAGCAGTTCACTCTCGTCCCCGCAGCAGCCGTCGACCCAGAAGCAGTAACAGTTCGCCGTGTCGACGAAGGTGCCGCCGCGCTCGACGAAGCGGTCCAGCAGCGCGAACGACGTCGCCTCGTCGACGATCGCGCCGAACGGCAGCGTCCCCAGGCAGAGCGCGGAGACCTGACGGTCCCCCAACATGCGGTAGCGCATCGCGAAATCCCCTTCTCTTCCCGCCTTCGTTTCGCGACGAGCCTCACAACTGGAGCGCGCTCCAGGTCAAGCACGATGCAGAATCAGCGCGTGACCACGACCCCGCCGCGCTCTCACCTCACCCCGCACCTCACCCCACATCTCACCCCGGCCGAGACCGCCGAACAGTCCGGCTTCAGCCTCGACACCCTCCGCTACTACGAGCGCATCGGGCTGCTCACCGACATCGACCGCGCCACCAGCGGCCACCGCCGCTTCACCCCGGGCGACCTCGCCTGGCTCTCCGTCCTGCGCTGCCTGCGCGACACCGGCATGCCCATCGCAGACATGCGCCGCTACGCCGAACTCGCCCGCGAGGGCAGCGATTCAGCGAACCTCGCCGAACGCGTCGAGCTGCTGGAGCGCCACGACGCAGCCGTCGCCGAGCAGATCACCCACCTGCTGGCGCAGCAGCATCACCTGCACGACAAGATCGCCCACTACCGCGCCGAACTCGGTCAGCCCTCCGACGGGAGATAGACGGCGAGCAGCTCCGCCGCCGAGCTCCGGTTGCCGGCGGCCGCGGCGCCCGCCATCGCGAGTGCGGCGGTCAGCGGATCGGTGTCCGGCGGCACCACCAGGAGCAGGAAGTGATCCTGGAAGCCGCGCGTGAGGCTGATGGTCTCCTCGCTCCCGGAGATCCGGCCGATCCGGACCACGAGGCCGTTCACGGTGACGTCTCGGGGTATGTCGTGCCAAGCGGCGGACGCGAGCCCGACCCGGAGGATCCGGCCCAGGTGGGCGTCGAGCGCGGTGATGAGGTCCGGCAGTTCGGCGTGGACGTCGTTCGAGCGCGGCCACCACGCTCCGTCGAACATGCCGGTGCGGGACATGGTCGGGTCGAGCGCGAGGCGCGGCAGCAGTGGGGCGTCGGGCATCGACCAAGGCCAGAGGGAATGGGGCAAGGGGAGGGGAGTCGCCATGTCGGAAGCCGCCCGTCCGGTTCTCCGGGAGAACCGCTCATGACCCAGGGCGACAGCGACGTGATTGCCGGTGTACGACATGTCCTCGGTTGCCTTCCACGCTACTCCTGCCAGTCCACCCCGCACCGTGCCGCCCGGGAGTAACCTGGACGCAACCAGGGCATTCCGCATTCCGGACTCCGTTCCGGCTTCGTTCTGGTTGCGCACAATGCCGGGCAGACTTCACACAGGCCCGGAGACGGGTTCCGGTGTCACTGTGACCACCACCCTTCCCCTTTTGCCGGAACGTCTGCCGGAGAGCCTCAGCCCCGGCCTCAGCACCGGCCGCCACACCGGTCTCACCGTCGCCGACGCGATGGAGCCGTGCGAGTACCAGATAGCCGACGACAGCACCGTCGATCAGGCCAACGACATCCTGTGTGGCGCGCACGTCGACTACCTTCTCGTCCGCGACCACAACGGCCGCTGCGCCGGCCTGGTGTCCAGGGCCAGTCTCCACCCGTTCCTCGCCCGCTCCTGGTACACCGAACGCACCCCGATCCGCGACACCGCCCACCAGCGCGGCCCCTTCGCCTGGCCCGGCCTGGGCCTGCGCATGGCATCCCTCACCATGATCATCAAGGACCTCGCGATCTGGCCGGTCGTCGACGACGACGGCTACCTCCTCGGCGTCATCAAGCGCGACCGGGTCCAGGGCATGCTGCGCGCCGGCGCCCTCGTCTGAGCGGGCGCCACACCATGATCGCCAGGTGTTTCACGTGAAACACCTGGCGATCATGGTCGGCGGTCCCGGCCCCGTCGAACCGTCCGCCGCTGTCAGGTGCTGTCAGGTGCTGTCTGTCAGGTGCGATAGGCGTAGTAGACCGCGTCCGGGAAGGACATGACCAGGCTCGCCACCGACCTGCGATAGGTGTTCGTGGAGTGGTAGGTCACGTACGGCATACCGGACCGGCTGCGGTAAGTGACGATCATGGAGTGGTCCTTGGAGCCGTCCCGGTTGAAGTCCATCTGCAGGATGTCCCCGACGCCGAGCTGGTAGACGTTCTTCAGGTTCGTCACCCGCTTGCTGGAGAGCGCGAACCAGGACCAGTCGTTGGCCCCGACCCAGGTCCAGCTCTCGCTGTCGGCGCTGTACCACCAGTTGTGATAGTCCGAGTCGATGCCAGGGGCGTTCTTCCAGCCGCCCGCCTTCAGCGACTGGCTGATGAAGTTGGTGCAGTCCCCGCCCGCGCCGTTGAACTGCCGGTAGGCGGGGTTGTAGCGGCTCCAGTACTTCTCCGCGTAGGCCGCCATCGCCGCGTAGTTGTACCCCTTGGAACTCACGCCCTTCGGAAGCGGCGAGGCCGGCCACGAGGTGTCCGCGGGGGTCCCCTGCAGGGGGTCGACGGACGCGGCCGACGCCACGTTCGGGGCGGGCGCGTTGACCTGCGGAACGCCGCCGGTGAGCTGGTCCTCGATACCCGTCAGCTGCCAACGCCCTTGGGACGTGGCGGCGAAGGTCACGTCATGCTTCGCCTGGAAGCCCGTCGTCGCGGGCTCGTCGCCGCGCAGCTTCTTGTAGGTCAGGGTCGTGGTCTCGGTGACGTAGACGTCGGCCCGCCCGCCGTTGACCACGACGTTGTCCACTGTGACCTTGGTACGACCCGCGCTGTACACCTCTCCCACAGCCGCAAGCCGCGCTTTGCGGGCCCGCAGCGAGGAGACGACCTGGTCCTCGGTCCGGGCCAGCCCGGCCGCCAGGCTGACGTGCGCGTCCGCTTGCGGGGCCGCCTGCCGGGCGGCAGTCGTGTTCAGCAGTGCCGCCGTCCGTCGGTCCAGAGCGGCCTGCGCCATGCGGTCGAAGGACGCGATGGTGGCTCGATCCACCTTCCCGGGCGCTCCGACGATCCCGGGCGCGCTGGCCGCCGAGGCCGATGAGATCACCCCAGCCACCGCGGCCGCAGCGAGCACCGCCCCCGCCGTGGAGATCAATAGGGTCTTTCGCTTCACGTCACTCCCCCTCCGTCGCCCGATCAACTCCGATCCGGCAGGGGGAATCCTCGCATCCCCGAGCGAACCGTCGAACAACAGCCCGCCCCTGACGACGCTTCACAGCAGGGACCGGTCGCGCGCCGCAGCACGGACCGGTCCCTCGGCCAGGCTCAGTCCACGACGGGCAGGTAGCCCCGGTTACCCTGGGCCGCGAACTCCTCGGACTTGGCTCGCATGCCCGCGTCCGGGTCGAGCGCGAGGTCCGCACCGAACTCGTCGCGGATGTTCGGCGAGATCTTCATGCTGCCGCAGAAGGGGCAGACATGGCTACGGGGGACGAGAAAGACAAAAGGCTTCGGGGGTTACTCCCCGATCCTCCCAGCGTGGAGGAGGTCAAGACGCTCCTCGCGGTGGATCCGCAGATGAAGTGCATAGTCTGGCTGCAGGGTGCATCGTCGCGGTGAGCAGGTCGGATGTGGCCCACGGCGCGGTCAGGCCCAGTGCGCCGACCTCACCTGCCTACGGACAACGGCACCTGGCCTACGGCGAACATCTGGATCATCCGCCTCGACGAAGCCGACGGGGCCGGTTGAGTGGCGCGAGTCCGTCACCGCCTGCATGCCCCAGCCCGACAAGCCGGCGCGCTCCAACTTGACCAACCCAAACCGCTGCTGATCGCTGAGCGCGTCACCGTTGCCACCAGCACCGGGCGGCCGACCGCCGTCGTTCAAGGCAGCACGTGCTCCGCGTCAGACCCGGCCGTGAACCCCCATGGATGCCCGCAGGCGAGTGCACGGACAGGCCCGCACCGGGAAGCCGGTGCGGGCCTTCTGAGTCTGTGGGCTCATTGGGCGTCGCGTTACACGCGCGCGTTCTCGAAGTAGCCCGAGACGTCGAGGATCACGTCCGTGCCCCCGGCGCCCGCGTTGTAGATCGCGATCCAGCCGTTGAACTGGCTGGGAGTGACGGACGCGCCCTTGGCGAGAGTCTGCCCCGCAGTCCAGTTGGTGTTCGAGGTGCCCGGGATGGGCGCCCCGTAGGTATAGAGGTTCAGATAGCCGGCAGACCTGGTGTTCGTGACCGTCACGTTCATCTCGACCGCCGCGACCGGCATGGCCCACTCGCCGAGGTTGAGGTCGTACTCGACTCCGCTCGCGATCTGGCCCTGGCGGTCCTGCCGGCTGTCGAAGACTCGGCTCGGCGCGAGCGGCACGAATACCGTCGTGGCGAAGTTCGGCGACGCCGAGTAGTACCCGACGATGTCCACCACCAGGTTCACCGAGGCCGTGGTGCCCAACGCGGCGGTCAGGTCGATCCTGCCGTCCGCGGCCACCGGGACGACGGCGTTGTTCGAGACGATCTGCCCCTTGGCGAAGTTCACGTTGGACGTGCCCGGTCGACTCGCACCGTCGGCGTACGCGGTGACGAAGCCGCCGTTGGTCGCGTTGACGACGGTGATGTTGACCGCGGCCGCCGTCATCTCCCCGGCCGGGGGCAGGTAGGTGTCGCCGAGCGCGACCGCGAGCTTCACGGTGCCGCCGTTGGGGACAGCGCCCTTCGAGGCGCCCGTCCCGATACGGGTGTCAAGGAGGCGCTGCGGCATGACGGGCTCGTAGAGGTCAGGAGCCGTACGCGAGTAGTAGCCGCTGGCATCCGCGATCAGGTTGATCGTGCCGCCCTTGTCGGCGAGGTAGACGTAGCCGTCGCGCCCCACGGGCACGGTGACGAGGTTCGCAACGGTCTGCCCCGGGACGTAGTTGAGGCTTGAGGCAATAGGCACCGCAGTGCCGTCGTCGCTCGGATATGCCGTGACGAAACCGGCTCCCGAGACTGGGACGGCCGTCAGGTTCAGCACCACCGCGGTCACGCCGCTCGACGGCACCGGCCCGGCGCCCTCGACCCGCAGCTTGACGATCGAGTTCGGTCCTACGGTGTGCTTGGCAGCACCGATGCCGTAGCGCGTATCCAGGAGCCGGGTCGGCGTCACCGTGGAGTACGCCGAGCCGAGCGTGTTCACCTCGACGGAAGCGGTGGCTGTCGCACCATTGCTGTCGGTCACGGTATCGGTGACCAGGTAGGAGCCCGGAAGGATGTAGTCGAAGCTGCCTGTGTCAGTGTTGCCGTCAGTCAAGCTCCAATCAATGGGGCTCTTGTTCGCAGAGTCGTAGATATGGTCCGACATCGCGTTGTTCGATGCCACGGTGGCCCCGGCGGTGCTGTCCGAGAACACGCTCTTGATCTTGAATCCCAGCGCGCTGGACTGGGTGAGCGTCAGCGTCACATGCGCCGGGGAAGTTCCCGTCGACGACGCCGTGTACGTCTGGTAGTTCGATGAGGCCACGGGTCCGGTCGAGTTGATCCACTGCTGCGGCACGCTGGCCGCCGTCGCCGGGCTGGACGCCCCGACCAGTCCCATGCCGATGACCATGCTGAGAAACATTCCGCACCGAGCCTTGCCAGCCCGTTTTATCAAGGTATCCGCCTCTAGGCAGCCAGTGAGTTCGAGCGGATTGTAGTACTACAGCTGCACCCTTCTGCGATCACCTTCGAGCATGGGACCGGGCGGGGCGGGAACGCGCCGCGTCGGCGCTTGGCGACTGGGGTCCGGTGAGCGATATGCCAGTGATGCGCGTCCAGAGCGTGCCCGCCGCTGGGAATTTGGCGGGGAGTCATGTCCCAGGCCGCACTCGCCGCCTCGCACCTGCAACGGCGTGACCTTGAAGCGGCACACCCAGCGGGCCTCCGAACACTCAACCTGTCCCGGCAGGTGACGTCCTCCCGCTGCGTCGAGGCAGTCCAAGAACTCCTGTCAGCCGCGTAAGTCCGACGGCGTGGAAGGGCCAGTGCACGCGCTCTCCCCAGACCGCGCGCACTGGCCCTGGCTTGTGTCCGACCCTTTAGTCGACGACCGGCAGATAGACCTGGTGGCCAAGCGCCGCGAACTCCTCCGACTTGGCCTTCATGCCAGCGACGACCGTCGAATCGTCGCTGTTCAGCGCCTGGTCACCGGCGAACATCTCTATGACGGTTCGACTAATCTTCATGCTGCAGAACTTCGGCCCGCACATCGAGCAGAAGTGCGCCGTCTTCGCGGGCTCCGCCGGCAGCGTCTCGTCGTGGAAGTCGCGGGCGGTCTCCGGGTCGAGGGCCAGGTTGAACTGGTCCTCCCAGCGGAACTCGAAGCGGGCGTCGGAGAGGGCGTCGTCCCAGTCCTGGGCGGAGGGGTGGCCCTTGGCGAGGTCCGCGGCGTGGGCGGCGATCTTGTAGGTGATCACGCCCGTCTTCACGTCGTCGCGGTTGGGCAGGCCCAGGTGCTCCTTCGGCGTGACGTAGCAGAGCATCGCCGTGCCCCACCAGGCGATCATCGCCGCGCCGATGCCGGAGGTGATGTGGTCGTAGCCGGGGGCCACGTCCGTCGTCAGCGGGCCCAGTGTGTAGAAGGGGGCCTCGTCGCAGATCTCCTTCTGGAGATCCATGTTCTCCTTGATCTTGTGCATCGGGACGTGTCCCGGGCCCTCGATCATCACCTGGACGTCACGCGCACGCGCGATCCGACCGAGCTCGCCCAGCGTCTGCAACTCAGCGAACTGCGCCTCGTCGTTCGCGTCCGCGATCGAGCCGGGACGCAGCCCGTCGCCCAGCGAGTACGTGACGTCGTACGCGCGCAGGATGTCGCAGAGCTCCTCGAAGTTCGTGTAGAGGAAGTTCTCCTGATGGTGCGCCAGGCACCACGCCGCCATGATCGAGCCGCCGCGCGAGACGATGCCGGTCTTGCGGCGGGCCGTCATCGGCACGTAGCGCAGCAGCACGCCCGCGTGCACGGTCATGTAGTCGACGCCCTGCTCGCACTGTTCGATCACCGTGTCCCGGTAGACCTCCCAGCTCAGCTCCTCCGCCTTGCCGTCGACCTTCTCCAGCGCCTGGTACAGCGGCACCGTGCCGATCGGAACGGGCGAGTTGCGCAGGATCCACTCGCGGGTGGTGTGGATGTTGCGGCCGGTGGAGAGGTCCATCACGGTGTCCGCGCCCCAACGCGTCGCCCAGGACATCTTCTCCACCTCCTCCTCGATCGAGGAGGTCACCGCCGAGTTGCCGATATTGGCGTTGATCTTCACCAGGAACTTCGAGCCGATCAGCATCGGCTCCGACTCCGGGTGGTTCACGTTGGCCGGCAGCACGGCCCGGCCCGCCGCGATCTCCTCACGGACGGTCTCCGGCCACATGCCCTCGCGCAGCGCCGCGAACTCCATCTCCGCCGTGACGATCCCCTGTCGCGCGTATGCGAGTTGGGTCACCGCCGCGCCCTCGCGTCCGCGACGCGGGCGGCGCGGGCGGCCTGGGAAGACCGCGTCGAGGTTGGCCAGACCCGCCCCGCCGCGCGGGGTGGTGTGTTTGAGGCCGTCGTCCTCCGGGCGCGGCTCGCGCCCGTGGTAGTCCTCGACGTCCCCGCGCTGGCTGATCCAGGCGTCACGCAGCGGCGGCAGGCCGCGGCGCACGTCCGGTTCGAAGCCCGGATCGGTGTACGGACCCGAGGTGTCGTACAGCGGGACGGTGCCGCCCGTGCTGAGCAGCACCTCACGGTACGGGACGCGCAGATCGGGGCGGGTCCCCTGGCGGTACGCCTTGCGCCAGGCCGGGGTGGGGTAGCCACCCCCCGTGCTGGAGCCCGTGCTGGAGGCAGACTTCTGCTGTGCGTCGTCGTGCATGGTCATCAGACCCACTACTCCCTACGCCGGCATTACCCGGTCAGGTTCCTGCGGTCGGCGCAAGCGTTCGTCGTACGCGAATTCACGTTCGCGTGTACGACGGTCAGCGCCCTCTCAGCCCGGTGCTCCGAGCTCCCGCGTCTACAGATGAGATGCACACACCGTAGCGAGGGGTGCCATCGCTTGGCCAGGGCTGTCCGCGGAGCGGTCGCCGCTGTAGCGTTCGCCAGCGTGGCAGAGCAGCACCACCCGGCCCACGAGCACAGCGGGCAAACCGGGCACAGCGGGCACACCCACGACCACGGCCCCGCCAGCCCCGCCTCCGCGCGGCTGCGCGTGCTGCTCGCGGCCGTGCTGGTGCCGTTCGCGCTGGCCGTGCTGTGCGGGCTGGCACTGCTCTGGCCCGCGCCGCTGCCCTCGCACGCGCCGACGGGGACCGGCTTCGACCAGCTGACCGTGAGCGGCACCGTGACCGCGACGCGCTCGGTCCCGTGCGGACAGGGCACCACGACGACCTGCACCGAGATCACCATCCACCTGACCAGCGGCAAGGACAGCGGCCACAGCGTCACGCAGACCCTGCCGCCGGACCAGAGCGCCGTCTACCTCGCGGGCGAGCAGGTCGTGGTGGACTACTCGCCGAGCGCCCCCGCCGCGCTCCAGTACACCGTCGAGGACGCGGACCGCAGTACGCCGATGGCGATCCTCGCGGGCGTCTTCGCCATCGCCGTCGTCCTGATCGGCCGACTGCGCGGCCTGGCCGCGCTGGTGGCGCTGGCGATCAGCTTTCTGGTGCTCGCGTTCTTCGTCCTGCCGGCGATCCTCGGCGGGGAGAACCCGCTGGCGGTCGCGGTGGTCGGCGGCGGGCTGATCATGCTGCTCGCGCTCTACCTCTGCCACGGCCTCTCCGCGCGCACCTCCGTCGCCGTGCTCGGCACGATGGTCTCGCTCGCACTGATCGGCGGCCTCGGCGAGGCGTTCATCCAGCTGACCCGACTGACCGGCAACACCTCCGACGAGACCGCCTTCGTGCACTCGCTCTTCCCCGGCATCCAACTCCCCGGCCTGCTGCTGGCCGGCGTCATCATCGGCTCGCTCGGCGTACTCAACGACGTGACGGTCACCCAGGCCAGCTCGGTCTGGGAGCTGCGCGCCGCCAACCCGACCATGGGCGCCCGCGCGCTCTACCGCGCGGGCATCCGCATCGGCCGGGACCACATCGCGTCGACGGTCAACACCCTCGTCATGGCCTACGCGGGCGCGGCGCTGCCGCTGATGCTGCTGTTCTCGCTGTCGCATCGGGGCGTCTGGCAGGTGGCCACCAGCGAGATCGTGGCCGAGGAGGTCGTGCGCACGCTCGTCGGCAGCATCGGCCTGATCGCCTCCGTGCCGCTGACGACGGCGCTGGCCGCGCTGGTCGCGTCGCGGGACGTTCGGGACACAACGCCAGTTCCGGCACCCGGAAGGGCCTCGCACCGGCGGCGTCGATAAGAATCCGACGTCTTTTGTACAAGCGATATGTGCGAATGGCACACGGAACGCTAAAGTCCACTCGCTGATCACCATCGGGTGATCCCTCATACCTTTCACGAGGAGCTCCGTGCGCATATCCCGCCGGCGCCTCAGATCCATGGCTGTGCTGACCGGCACAGCTCTGTGCGCCTCCCTCCCTCTCGCGGGCGCGGCCCATGCCGCTACACCGGCCGCAACCATCTCGGTGAGCGTCAACGGCGCCGCTCCGGGCACGATGCCGACGGTCTCCGGAGTCATCGACCTCGCCGCGACCATCACGCCGGTGCCCGGATCCCCGGTCCAGATGGTCCGGTTCGGCTTCCCGTTCGGCCCTCCGGCGCTCTACGGGGTCGTCACCCCGGCGCCGGGGCAGTGCGACAGCACCTGCACCGTCCACTTCTCTCTCAACACCGCAGCGCTGCTCCCTTACGCCACGGGCGGTGCTGAGGTGCCGGCCATGACCGACGGGACCCGGACCATCCCCGTCAGCGTGATCAGCGCCGCCTCGAACGCCACCGCCTACGCCAACCTGGCCGTCGACAACCATCGTCCCTCAGCCGGGACTGCTCCGGCCGGGGCCTGGCCTGTGCGCGTCGGCAAGTCGCTGAGTTGGACGGTCACTCCATCCGTCTCAGCGACGGCGACGGCCGGAACGGCGATCTCCGACGTGGAGTTGGAGGCGCCCGGCAACCCTGCCCTGCCGGTCACGCACTTCGCCAAGAACGCAGACGGCAGCTGGACGGTGACCGCCGACGCCGGCGCCCTTCCCGCAGGCGCCACCTACCGCGTCGCCGCCGTCGCCACGGACAGCAACGGCACGGTCAGCTATCCCCTGACCGAGGTCATCGCCGGGGCCAACGAGACCGGTTTCACGCTCAACGCGCCCGCAGCGACGGTCACCGGACCCGACTGGCACGCGCTCAGCCTCAGCTACAGCTACCCGAGCTGGTTGGCCTGCGGCTGGTCCAGCCAGACGTACGGCGGCCCGACCAACGTCGAGCTGCAGGTCGATGGCACCGTATGGCAGGACTCACCGGTCAACATCGCCAACCTCAGCTCGAATGCGGCTGGGTCCTGCATTCTGCCGGCGACCGGCAGCACCGGTGCCGCCAACAAGCCGCTGCCTCTCGGCAAGCACACGCTCACCTGGGTGGTCACCGACAGCGCCGGAATCAAGGAGACCGCGACCGAGCCGGTGACCGTGGCTCTCCCGCTGACCTCCGACTGGCCGACGACGGCGAAGACCTACGTGGCCGGCAGCACCATCCGCCTGACGCCCAAGATCACGTCGGCGGACGGGGTAAGCGCGCTGCAGTCGTGGAGCATCACCGCCCAGAACGGTGTCACGCTGGCCTCGGGCAACGGCTCGACCGCGCCCGCGCTCGCGCTCGCCACGTCGGCGACCCAGGAAACCGGCGGCTCGCTCCTCCTGCACCTGGTGTCCACCAACGGGCTGACCACGGACCAGTCCTTCACCTACCAGACGGGCTGGGCCACTGCGGCGTTCGCGCACCTCTCGGCGACCTCCGTCAAGCTCGGGACCTGGTACCAGCTCTCCGCCACCGTCTGGGATCGCCCCACCGGGATCTGGACGGCCAACCCGGGGGACCAGGCGAGCATCCAGTACCAGTGGGCCGCACCGGGCAGCAACATCTGGCACAACGGCTCGGTGGTCCACGTCGCCGGCCCGCAGGTGACGCGCCCGCCGGCGGTCTGGATCAAGGCCACCGGCAGCGCCTGCTTCCGCGCGGTCTACACCCAGACCTACCCGCTGATCACCCCGTACGGATCCACGCTGATCCCGGCGACCAGCGCGCCGGTCTGCGTCACCGTGAAGTAACCACTCCAGCAAGCGTACGAGGGCCGACCCGCAGTCGCGGGTCGGCCCTCGTACGTGTGTGAGGCTCAGTCAGCTCTTGGATGCCTTCTTCACCAGGATCACGACCACCGCGCCCAGGCCAACGACCACCAGCGCCTTGATGATGAAGCTCATCAGGCCGAAGACGATGCCCACGAGCGCTGACAGCACCCACCACGCAACGACTATGGCCATGATCGGGACCACGATGTTCCGCACCCAGCTGGGGAGTGCCTTCCACAGTTCAGTCATGATGTCCGTCCTCCCCCTCGGGTGTCCTGGTTACGTCTTCGATCGTACGGGCGGACACGCGGCCCCCGAAGTGTTCTTGCCCCTGAGAAGACCCGGATAAGACCCTGATCAGGACAGCTCCGCAACCAGGGTCGACCCTGAGGGGCCGACGGTTGCGCTCGGGGTTCCGCTCAGTGCTCCGCTCAGGACTCCGGCGGGGAGAAGACCACCAGGACCCGCAGGTCCTCGCTGATGTGGTGGAAGCGGTGCGCCACCCCGGCCGGCACGTGGACCACGCTGCCGCGCCCCACCGTGCTCGTCTCCTCGCCCACGGTGAGCGCCGCGCGGCCGCTCAGCACGACGTACAACTCGTCCTCGTGGTGCGGCTGCTGCGGGTCCTGCTGGCCGGCGTCCAGGGCGTAGAGCCCGGCGGACATGTTCCGCTCGCGCAGGAACTGCAGGTAGGCGCCCTCGTTGGCGGCGCGCTCGGCGTCGAGTTCGTCCATCCGGAAGACCTTCATGCGCGACATTCAACCAGTCGGGCGCCCTGGCCCTCACCGGTCCCACCAGCGCTGCGCACAAAGCTGTGACACCGACGTCACCGTTCGGGACTACCGCTGCCCGTCACAGGCTGCGACGATCACGCCATGGTGAAGTTTCTCGTCAAGACCCTGATCAACGCGGCGGCCATCTGGGTAGCCGCCCTGCTCATCAACGGCATCCATCTGCAGAAGGCCAGCTGGGGCCACCAGGCGCTGACCGTCGTCCTGGTCGCCCTGGTCTTCGGTGTGGTGAACTTCTTCGTCAAGCCGCTGGTCAAGCTGTTCTCGCTGCCGCTGTTCATCCTCACGCTCGGCCTGATCACCTTCGTGATCAACGCGCTGATGCTCTGGCTCACGTCCTGGGCCTCGGGCAAGCTCAACCTCGACTTCCACGTCGACGGCTTCGTGCCGGCCCTGCTCGGCTCGCTGATCATCAGCATCATCGCCTGGGCCCTGCACATGGTCGTGCGCGACGACGACTGAGCCCCTGAGCCGTCCGGCTCAGGCGCGCCCGAGAATCAACTCCAGCTGCCGGTCCAGGTCGGCCACCGTGTGCTCCTGCCCCATCGGGAGCACACGGTCGGTGCGACCCAGGAAGGCGATCAACGGGATGGCGGGGGAGCGCAGTACGGCCATCCCGTCAGGGGAGTGGAGCTCGATGCAGACGTCCATGAAGTCCTCGTCCGTGCCGGGCACCGGCACCACGCGGACATCACCCTCACCGGTGGGACGGGTGATCCCGTCCAGCAGCAGTTCGCGGCCGAAGATCCAGCTCACCGGCGGATCGCCGGGCAGGTGGAAGGTGAGCCGGACCGCAAAGGGGTCGCTCGGGTCGTAGGCGAGCTCGACGTGCGTGTCGAAGGCCAGTTCGTCCGAGACCAGCAGACTCATCACCAGTTGGCCTTTGACCAGGCTCTGCATCTTCATTGCGGTACCTCTCGATCCCCGTCGTCAGTTCGGTACTGCGTGTGAACACCATGGTCGCTTCGTCCACACTCGGTACCAAGTGCGAAGTTTTCAGATGGTGAAAGAAAGTCGGTCCATCACCGCTCCGACACGCATCGCCAGCCGGTCCGCCGTCGCTGGGAGCCGATGCGCCTCAGCGACCGGCAGCGACAGCGCGATCGTGCAGACTGCCGAGCCGACCGTGATCGGCACCGCCGCACAGACCACTCCGGGCTGGTATTCCTGCTGCTCCAGCACCGGACGGCCAGGATGTCTGGCCTCCAGCCGGCGCAGCAACGTCGTCGAGTCGGTCACCGAGCGAGGCGTGAGCGACTGCGGACTGTGACGCGAGAAGTAGTCAAGGCGGCCTTCCCGGTCGAGTTGGCCGAGAAGGCACTGTCCGATGGCGTGCGCGTTGCCGGTGACCCGGAAATCCGCCCACTGCTCGACGGCCGGCATGCCGGGCCCCTCGGACACGTCGACGACCTCGAGCTCGCCGTCGCGGTAGGTGGCGAAGTAGGTCGCGGCCCCGAGCTCCTCGCGCAGCCGGTCCAGGGCGGTGGTGATCGCGTCCCGGCCCTCGCGCAACTCCCGGTACCGGCTCAGCGTGCCGACGGCCTCGCCGAAGACGTAGACGCCGTCGACGCGGCGGAGGTAGCCCTCGTGGGCGAGCGTGCGCAGCAGGTGGTAAGTGGTGGCGAGCGGGAGTCCGGCCTTGCGGGCGAGCTGCTTGGCCGTCGCCCCCTGCCGGTGGTCGCCCACGGCCTCCAGAAGCCGCAGCGCGCGCTGGACCGATCCGATCAGCGTCGGAGCGGCCTTCTCCGTTGCCATCTCTACCCCCCTGGGCATATGCCATATGGACGCAACTCCTCCACATAATGCCCGTCAGATCACAGTAATGTCTCGCACTCCAGACGTAGATCTGCCCCCGCCAAACGGCGGGGGTGAGATTTGATCCTCTCTTAACCTCCCCATAGGGAATGAGCGTTCGGGTTTCACCCCGTTTCACCTGCGGCACACTCCTGTCGTGGTGGCACAGCACGCGGCAGCAGCACAGCGACACGCAGTACGCCCTGTGGTGAAGCGCACAGCCAGGGCGATCCTGCTCGACACCGGTCCGGACGGGCCGGAACTGGTGATGATCAAGCGGACCAAGCCCGGCCGTCCGCCCTACTGGATCACTCCGGGCGGCGGCATGGAACCCTCCGACGCCACGGTCGTGGACGCCCTGCACCGCGAGCTCGCGGAGGAACTGGGCGGCAAGGCGACCGACATCGTCCCGGCCTTCGTGGACGTGGTGTCCCACACGCACCACGAGGACGGCACCGAGCTGCACCCCCATGGCGTGAAGGTGCAGCACTTCTTCGTCTGCCGCCTCGCCGCGATGGACCTGTCCCGCCGCCACGGCCCCGAGGTGGAGCAGCCGAACGGCGAATACGAGATCGTCCGGCTGCCCTTCACCCGCGAGGGGGTCACCGCCGTCAACGTGGTGCCCCCGTCCCTGCGCGCCTACCTGGCCGCCAACATCGAGGGCGTGACCGCCCTGCTCGCCGACGACCTTGGGCTGTGAAGCACGCCGACGGGTGCGGGACAGCCCGTCCGGGACGACAGGAACAGTGGCGGGTGGTCTAGGACGCCGGCTCGTCCTCCAGGTCGGAGCAGATCCGGTCGCGCGGCAGGCCCGCGTCGAGCAGGACGCCCCGGGCGCGCCGGATCATCGCGTTCGGTCCGCTCAGCAACGCCCGGTAGCCCTCCCACGGCCCGAAGCGGGCGACGACCTCCGGCAGCGGCCCGCGCTCCACACCGGCCGCCGTGCCCGCGCGCGGCGACCCCGTGCGCGGCGTGCCCGTGCGCGGCGACGGAGTCGACGCGTCCGAGACCGCGGTGCGGACCGACAACCACGGCAGCCGCTGGTCCAGCTCGCGCAGGGCTGCCTCGGCGTAGAGCTCGTCGGGGCGGCGGGCGCCGTAGAAGACCTCGACGGTGCGCCGCGCGCCCGCGAGCGCCAGCTCCTCCACGACGGCCAGCAGCGGTGCGATCCCGGTCCCGCCGCCAACCAGCAGCAGCGGGTCCTGCTCGCACGGGTCCACCACCATCGAGCCCTGCGCGGGGCCGAGCCGCAGCACGTCCCCGCGGTGTGCGCGGTGCACCAGCGCATTGCTGACCCAGCCCGCCGGAACCGCCTTCACGTGGAACCGCAGCAGCCCGTCCGCGCCGGGCCGCCCGTCGGGGGCGGAGGCCAGCGAGAACTGCCGCCAGACCCGTGGCCACCAGGGCACCTCGAGGCTCGCGTACTGCCCGGCGCGGTAGGGATAGGGGTGGTCCGTGCGCAGGGTCACCACGGCGACATCCCTGCCGACCGGTTCGACGGACTGCACCTCGCCCTGCCACCAGGCCGGCGAGCTCTGCGCGGCACTCGCCGCGGCGGCCATCATGACCTGGGAGATCACCCCGTAGACCTTGGTCCAGGCACGGGCTGTGTCCTCGTTCCACTGCCGTCCGCAGTAACGTTCCAGCGCCGCCAGCAGCGCCGCTCCGACGGGCGCGTAGTGCTCGTCCAGGACGCCGTACTTGCGGTGCCCGCGCGCCAGCCGCTCCAGGTACTCGACGAGCACCGGCGGATCGTCGGCCGCGCGACCGGCGGCGAGCAGGGCGCGGAAGAGCCGGTCGCGCTGGACGTCCATCGCGGCGGGGAAGAGTGCGCGCAGCTCGGGCCGCTGGAGGAAGAGCACGGCGTAGAAGTGCGCGGTCGCGCGGTCCGCGACCGGTTCGACGAGGCTGAGACTGCGCCGGATCAGCACGATGTCCTGCGGCGTCGGCCCGACGCTGCCGGTGCCCGGCGCCTGCGCCTGGACTTGGGCCTGGGTCTGGCGTACGTCGGCCTGCGGTACGGCAGTCTCCAGCGCTGCGGCGTGCAGCGCTTCGGCGTGCAGCGCTTCGGCGTGCGCAGCCGCCGGCACGCTGGGCGGGACCGATCTGGCCGTCCGGGTCTTCGCAGTGGCGGCGGCAGCGGCCTTCTGACGTGACGCCAGCGGGACCACCGCCACGACCGAGCCGGGGAGCGGCATCGGCGGCGGGGGCAGCGGGGTGGCCGGAATGCCCGACGGCACCGGCGGCGGCGCGGGCAGGATCGGCAGCGGCGGAGCCGGCGCGTAGCTGACGGCGGGCGCCGCCCAGGCCCGGCTCCACGCGTCGTCGGGTCCGGCGACCCAGTTGCGCGCGGGCGCGTTGGCGATCACCGGCGCGAGCTCCGGCCGAGCCGCGAGCTCGGGCCGCGCCGCCTGCTCCTCCTGCGGAGCGGGCACTGCGGCGGCCTCGCTCGTCCCGATGGCCTGCCCGGTCGGCGCGGTCGCGGCCGTCGCCGCAGTCTCCGGCCCAGCCGCGGTGACGGCCGGGTCCGAAGCTGCAGACGCCCCGGAATCAGCCGTCGGTTCGGCCTCGGTATCAGCCTTCGGGGCGGCAGGCTCCCCAGCCGCCGACTTGGACGGCTCGGGAGCGACCACCGTCTTGTCGCCTCGTCTGCCCGCGCCACGCGAGCGGGGGCGACCGTTTCGATTGAGAGCGCTTCCGATCGACACCTTGGAGCTTCATCTCCCGTCGGATCCGTACCTCCCAGGAGCGTGGCACGGCTGCGCTACTGATCCGACAAATAGGGTGAAGTACGGGGCGCACCCGCCGCGTAGGCGCTACGCTGCCGCGCGCGCCCGGGCAATGGCGTCCGTCAACTCCTGTCCCAGCTTCCGCTTGGGCCGCGCGCCGACCGCCGACCAGATCGGCTCGCCGTCGCGGAAGAGCATCATGGTCGGCATGGAGAGCACGCCGTAACCGGCCTGCGTCTCCGGGTTGACGTCCACGTCGACCGTCACCACGCGCAGCTCCGCCACCCGCTCGGCGGCCAGCTCGGCCAGGACCGGGGCCATCATCCGGCACGGCGGGCACCAGTCCGCCGTGAACTCCACCAGCACCGGCAGCTCGCTCGCCAGCACCTGCGCCGCGAAGTCCGCGTCACCGACCGCCGCGACCAGCTCACTCGTTCCCGCCATCAGCCCTCTCCCGTCCCGTCCGGCATTCCATCCTGCGTCCCGTCCCGCGATTCCGTCAGTTCGCAGCGCGGGGCGTGCGGTGTGTCCGCCGACTCCTGCACCTCCGCGCGGGCCAGCTGCGCGCCCACCTGGTCGCGGACCTCGCGCAACCGGTCGATGCACTCGTCCAGCTCGGCGAGCTTGCGCCGGTAGACGTCCAGCGAAGCCGGACAGGAATCGCCGTTGGGGTGGCCGGCGCGCAGGCAGTCGACGAAGGGGCGCGTCTCCTCCAGCTCGAAGCCGAAGTCCTGGAGCAGCCGGATCTGGCGCAGCAGTCGGAGGTCCTCCTCGCCATAGCTGCGGTACCCGTTCTCGCCGCGCCGCACCGACAGCAGCCCGCGCGTCTCGTAGTAGCGGAGCGTCCGCGTCGTCGTCCCCGCCCGTCGGGCAAGCTCACCGATGCGCATGCGAACGCCCCCGCTTCATCCCGGATCAAGATCGCTGAATGTTTCACGTGAAGCATTCAGCGATCTTGGTCGACCGTCGAATCCGTCCTTCTGGGAACGACCGTAGACCTTGACCCTGACGTCAACGCCAGCACTTTCCTGGGAGCGTCGATCGACCGCCGGTCAGCGCGCAGTGTTCTCCTGCGCGCCGATCTGCAGGATCGCCGGGAGCGTCAGCTCGCCGTAGGTCTCGTTGACCGCCGCGAACAGGCCGTCAGGGTCACCCGGGTGCTCGGCGAGGTGCGCGTCGAACTCGCGCAGGTAGTCCCCGGTGAAGGCGAGGACCCGCGTCGCGTCGTCGTCCTGGCCCGGTGCGCGGTGGCCCGCGATGACCCGGTCGGGGTCGAGACCGCGCACCGTCTCCAGGCTGGCGAGCCAGTCCGCGCGCTCCTCCGCCGTGGTGTCGGCCGTCCAGACATGGGTGCCGTTGAAGGCCACATCACCCGCGACCACGGTCCGCGCGCCGGGCACGTGGACGACCGTCGTCGCCGCGCAGTCGCCCTGGCCGAGCGCCAGCACGTGTAGTTCGGAGCCGTCGACAAGCAGGGTGTCCGCCGGCAGCGGCCCGGGGACGATCGGCGACGAGGTGACGTCGTCCCCGAAAACCTGCTGCCACTGCGCCACCTTGGCCAGACCGGTCCGCGTGATCGCCTCGATCACCGCCGGGTCGGCGTAGACGGGGGTACCGGGGAAGAGCCGGAGCACCTCCTCGGTACCGAAGTAGTGGTCCGGATGCGGATGAGTGATCACGATCGCGGTGAGCGTGCGGGCCTTGCCGGCCACCCATTCGGCGAGCTCGCGCCCGGCGCTGCGGGTGAGCTGGGTGTCGATGAGCACCGCATGCTCGGGACCGTAGGCCAGCGAGGAGGTGGCGAAGAACGCAGCCTCCGGCCCGGTGAACACGTCCACCGTGATCCCCGTCCCCGCAGCCCCGGCCGCCCCGGCCGCGCGGCCGGCTCCACTGTCTCCACTACCTTCGCTGCCTCCGCTGTCTCCGCTGCCTCTGCCGTCTCCACTGCCTCCGGTGTCGGCCGGGGTGTCCTTCGCCATCGGTCAGCCTCTTCGCGCTCGTCGCACCGTGCGAGTGATGCCCGCCTTACCCGCATGATGACAAATTCCGCCGAATTGACAGGTATTTCACCAATCCTCGGCGCGCCAGCCCGCCGGGTCGACCCCACCCGGCACCGGGCCGTCGAGCGGGTAGGGCTCGCGGGTCAGCACGAAGGTGCCGAGATCGAGATGGCTGACGCCGCCGTCCTCGTCCCGGACCACGCGCATCGTCTCGCCGTGCCAGTAGCCGCCCTCGGCGACCCACGACTCGCCGTCCTCCGCGCGCAGCAGCCGTGCCTCCCGCGTCCCGGCCACGCCCAGGGGCACCAGCTCCAGCTCGTCCGCCGCACCCACCAGCCGCAGACCGAAGCCGGTCGGCCCCCAGTACCAGGACCCGGTCAGCGCGAGCACCTGCGGGTCGTAGCCGGTCAGTGGACGCCAGGGCTCGGGGATCAGCGGCTCGCGCTCCGCGACGATGCGGATCAGGTCGGCCGCCACCGCGCCGATACCACCGGCCGGACCGGTGGTCCCATTGGTGAGCACGACCGCACCGAGCCGCTCCTCCGGGCAGACCCAGAGCGCGGCCAGGAAGCCCGGCATCGAGCCGGTGTGCCCGGCCAGCGCAAGCCCGGCGACCTCGGTGAGCGCGAGCCCGAGCCCGTACTGCTCGTCACCGGACGCGTTGGCCTCGCGCATCTCGGCCACGCTCGACGCCGCCAGCACCCGATCGTCACCGACCGCGAGGAAGGCGGCCCATCGGGTCAGGTCCCCGACCGTGGACCAGAGTTGTCCCGCCGGCGCCATCCGGCCGGTCCGCTGGAGCGGCTCAGAGAGGATGACCTCCGCCCAGGGGTGCACCGCCCAACCGCCCGCGTGCGGCGCGTCCGGGAGCGCGCTGGTGCGCCGCATCCCGAGCGGCCGCAGCACCTCGCGGTGCAGCACGGTGTACCAGTCGTCCCCGCGCAGCTGCTCCACCAGTGCCCCGAGCAGCGCGAAACCGACGTTGGAGTAATGGAAGAGGCGCCCCGGCTCGTGCCGCAGCGGCGGATGCTGGAGCACGTCGGCCAGCTCCGGGCGCAGCGCCCCGTCGGACCGCTCCCACCAGGGCCCCGGCGGCTCGTTGCTCAGTCCGGCGCTGTGCGAGAGCAGCTGGCGGATCGTCACCGTCCCGGCGGCCGGACCCACGCCCGGGAGGTGCTGCTCGAGCCGGTCCGAGAGCTTGAGCCGGCCCTCATCGCGCAGTCGCATCACCAGGACGGCGATGAATGTCTTGGTGATCGAGCCGATCCGGAACTGGGTGTCCGGGTCGGGGGCATGACCGTCGACCATACTGCGCGAGCCCCACCAGCGGCGCTCCCCGTCCCGTAGCACGGCGGCCACGAGTCCGGGGATGCGCCCCTCGCGCTGGGCGACGGCGATGCGGTGGGCGAGGGCGCGACGGGTCTCCGGCAGAAGCTCGGTGAAGTCGTCGTCGCCGATGGTGTAGGGGAGTTGCGGTGTGGGCATGCCCCGACGCTAATGCGCGCGGGTGGAGCTGCGAAAACGAATTGCCGGTGCCGCGGCAGGGAGCCCGCGGCAAGGCCGGCACGGCGAAGGCCGCGCGACTGGCCGACTCGGCCGCTCGAAGACTCGGCGACCGCCACCAAGATCGCCAAATGCTTCACGTGAAACAGTTAGCGATCTTGTTCGCCGGACGCAGCCTCGTGAAACGAGCCGGGTAGCCGAGTGGCCGAGCAGCCGGGCCGCCGGTCACGCCAGCCGGTTGCCGCTTCCGTCAGAGGAACGGGGTAAGAACAGCCATCTCGGCCCGCAGCCGCTCCGCGTGCTCGGGCCGGCCGACGCGCTCGTACTCCCCGACCGCCGCCTCCCGCTCGGCGAGCTCGGCGCGCACGATCCCGCGCACGTCGTCCTCCGTCAGCAGCCGCCGCTCCACCTCGGCCGCACCAACGCCCACGGCGATCTGCTCGATCGCGAGCGAGGTACCGGCCTCGGGCTCGTTACGCTCGACCGCCTCGGCGTTCTCGATCGCACCGAGCGTCGCGCGCAGCACGGAGGCGGCGGAGCGGTCGCGAGCCTTGATCGCCACACTGAGGGCATCGCGAAGCTGCTGACGGACGGGGGCGGATTCGATCGACATGCCGCCGACGATACGTCTCCCGATGCGGAGAGCGCTGTCCCATTTCGTGGATCGCGACGAGAACAGTTGCCAGAAGCCGCCTCCCTCGTTGATCCGGGCATGACGGCAGACTCGTTGAGGCCCTCTGCGGCACCAGGAGAAACGTTTCGGCAGGAGGAACCCATCTATGCGGACCTCGCTCAGGTCTGGCACAGCACCGGCCGCTCGGTACCCGGCGAGCCCGACCTCGAATGGCGGCGCCTGACCCGCGGCCCCGGCTCCCGACCGCTCCCGGCTCCGCGAGCGGGCCAGCCGCTGTTCGGCAAGCACCGCAGAGGGCTGGGAGGGCAGGAGAGTTGACGTCATCCCAGGCCTTGCCGCCACCCACCGGCCGACGTGCCGCCGCAGCCGCCTGCGGCGCGGACATCCAGCTCCACCTGATGGCGGGACACATCGGCGACATCCCGGTGCCCGCCCAACTCACCTACACCCAGGCCGATCCGTACGCCGTCCGGCTGCACTGCCTGACCAGCCCCACCACGACTGTCACCTGGGTCCTCGCCCGCGAAACCCTCCGCTCCGGCCTACGGCAGGCGTCCGGCCTCGGCGACGTCCTCATCCGTCCCGCCCCCGGCTCCGGTTCCGTCCACATCACCCTGGGCAGCGGCGCGGAAGCCGCCGTACTGCGCGCCGACGCCGCCGAGATCCGGCGCTTCCTACGCTTGACCGAACGCGTCGTCCCCCACGGGGCCGAGAGCCTCCACCTCGACGTCGACACCCTCATCGACCAACTCCGCGGCACCCGCTGACCCGAGAGTCCGCGCGCATCGTCATCGACGACGCCGCCTCCACGGCCGCCCTGCACTCGCTGCGCCAGCAGCTTGCGGACTTCCGCGCCGACCAGGTGAGCAGCGACACCAACTGGCTCTGGGTGCGGTTGCTGCACGTCCCGCGTGCGCTGACCGCGTGCGGATGGGCGGCGCCTCCCCGAGCACACTCGTTCGTGCCGGACCCATCCACGCCCACCGCCCGGGCGCGGCCACCCTCGCCGACGCCCTCTTCTGCGCGCCGATCGCTCCCCGCACTGCCCGCGCTGGTCCCGACCACGCGACGGCCGACCCGGCGCAGCCGGCGTCTCAGCTCTGCGCCATGTCCACGAACCGCGAGTAGTGACCCTGGAACGCCACCGTGATCGTCGCAGTCGGGCCGTTACGGTGCTTGGCCACGATCAGATCCGCCTCGCCCGCACGCGGGGACTCCTTCTCGTAGGCGTCCTCGCGGTGGAGCAGGATGACCATGTCGGCATCCTGTTCGATTGATCCACTTTCACGAAGATCAGAGACCATGGGCCGCTTGTCGGTGCGCTGCTCCGGGCCACGGTTCAGCTGGGAGAGCGCGATGACCGGCAGCTCCAACTCCTTGGCCAACAGCTTCAGGTTTCGCGACATCTCCGAGACCTCCTGCTGACGGCTCTCGGCCCGGCGGGAACCGCCGTTCTGCATCAGCTGGAGGTAGTCGATGACGACCAAGCGCAGGTCGTTGCGCTGCTTGAGGCGGCGGCACTTGGCGCGGATCTCCATCATCGACAGGTTCGGGGAGTCGTCGATGTAGAGCGGAGAATCGTTCAGGTCCTGCATCCGCCGCGCGAGGCGGGTCCAGTCCTCGTCCGTCATGGCGCCGGTGCGCATGTGGTGCAGCGCGACCCGCGCCTCCGCGGAGAGGAGACGCATCGCAATCTCGTTGCGTCCCATTTCGAGGGAGAAGAAAACGCTCGGAATCTTGTGCTTGATCGAGCAGGAACGAGCAAAATCGAGCGCAAGCGTGCTCTTTCCCATTGCGGGCCTCGCCGCCACCACGATCATCTGCCCCGGGTGGAGCCCGTTCGTCAGTGAGTCCAGGTCGGCGAAGCCCGTCGGGACGCCGGACATCTGGCCGCTGCGGGAGCCGATGGACTCGATCTCGTCGAGCGCGCCCTCCATGATGTCGGAGAGCGGGGCGTAGTCCTCGTTCGTGCGCTGCTCGGTGACCGCGTAGATCTCCGCCTGGGCGCGGTTGACGATCTCGTCGACGTCGCCCTCCGCCGCATAGCCCATGCCGGCGATGCGGGTGCCGGCCTCCACCAGTCGGCGCAGGACAGCGCGCTCGTGGACGATCTCCGCGTAGTACTCGGCGTTGGCTGCCGTGGGGACCGAGTTGACCAGGGTGTGCAGGTAGGACGGGCCGCCGACGCGAGTGATCTCGCCGCGCTTCACGAGCTCGCTGGCGACGGTGATCGGGTCGGCCGGCTCGCCGCGGGCGTAGAGGTCGAGGATGGCGCTGTAGATGAGCTCGTGCGCCGGGCGGTAGTAGTCGTTCGGCTTGAGGACCTCGACCACGTCCGCGATCGCGTCCTTGGAGAGCAGCATGCCGCCCAGGACGGACTGCTCGGCGGCGAGGTCCTGCGGCGGGACGCGCTCGTACGCGACCTCGTCGGCGGACCTGGCGCCGGAGTCGCCCCGGCCGCTGCTGTCGTCGCCGCCGCGGCCGCCGTCGCGCTTGCGCGAGAAGGGCAGGCGGTCGCCGGCGCCGCCCCCGGACCCACTCGAGCCGGAGCCCGAGCCGGACCCGGATCCCGAGCCGGAGGCGGAACCCGGCGCGGGCCACTCGTCGTCCGGAGGCGGGGGGACGTCGTCGAAGCCGCCGTCGTCGTACGGTGCCCCGCTCATCGGTGCCGCCTTCCGGTGCCTGTGCCGTGCCGTGCCTAGCGCTCCATTCAACGGCACGGGTCCGACAATGGCCAAGGCGGTTATCCACAGGGGGTGTGGATGACGGCCCCATGCCTGTGGACAACTGCCTCCAGCCTGTGCACGACTCGGGGGACAAGGTGTGGACAACCACTCATCCATCTACCGATCACCGCGCTGACCTGCGATGATGGCCACCGCATCCGGCGCGGGGGAAAAACTTCGGCAGAGAGTCGAGGATCATGACAAACGGTGCACGCGCGGCTGCGCGGCGCAGCGTCGCGTAATAACCCAAAGCCGATTGCACCCATTACCTGTGGATGACTACGGTAGGACCATGCGATTGCGCCAGCACGACCGGGAGATCCTCGCCCTCGCCGTCCCGGCCTTCGGCGCTCTCATCGCCGAGCCACTCTTCCTGATGGCCGACTCCGCCATCGTCGGCCACCTCGGCACCGCCCAGCTCGCCGGACTCGGGGTCGCCGCCGCGCTGCTCGCGACGCTGGTCAATGTCTTCGTCTTCCTCGCGTACGCCACCACCGCCGCCGTCGCCCGACGCGTCGGGTCCGGCGACCGACGGGCCGCTGTGCAGCAGGGCATCGACGGGATCTGGCTCGCGCTGCTGATCTCTGTGCTGGTCGTGGCCGCCGCGCTGCCGCTGGCGCCCGGACTGGTCGATCTCTTCGGCGCCTCCTCGAGCGCCGCGCCCTACGCGGTGGACTACCTGCGCATCAGCGCCGCCGGTATCCCGGCCATGCTGGTCGTGCTGGCCGCCACCGGCGTGCTGCGCGGGCTGCAGGACACCCGCACCCCGCTCGTGGTCGCGATCGCGGGCTTCACCGCCAACCTGCTGCTCAACCTCACGCTCGTCTACGGCGCGGGCCTGGGCATCGCGGGCTCCGCCCTCGGCACCGTGATCGCGCAGTGGGGCATGGCCGCCGCCTACCTCGTGGTGGTACTGCGCGGAGCGCGGGCCACCGGCGCGAGCCTGCGGCCCGACCTGCCCGGCATACGCGCCTGCGCGACCGCCGGCGCCCCGCTGCTGGTGCGGACGCTGAGCCTGCGTGCGGTGCTGCTGATCGCGACGGCCGTCGCGGCCCGGCTCGGGAACGCGGAGATCGCGGCGCACCAGATCGCCATGTCGCTGTGGAGCTTCCTCGCCTTCGCCCTGGACGCCATCGCCATCGCCGGCCAGGCGATCATCGGCCGCTGCCTCGGCGCGGGAGACGCGGCGGGCGCGCGGGAGGCGACGCGGCGGATGGTGGAGTGGGGCGTCTGCACGGGCGTGGCACTGGGCGCGCTGCTGATCGTGGCGCAGCCGCTCTACCTGCCGCTGTTCACGGCGGACCCGGCGGTGCAGCATCAGTTGATGCCGGTACTGGTGGTGGCCGGGGCGATGCAGCCGGTCTGCGGCGTGGTGTTCGTGCTGGACGGCGTGCTGATGGGCGCGGGCGACGGCCCGTACCTGGCCCGGGCGATGCTGGCGACGCTCGCGCTCTACGCGCCGGTGGCGCTGGCGTTCGGTCCGCACGGGCTGGTGGCGCTCTGGCTGGCGATCGGCTTCGCGATGGTGGTGCGGATGGTGTCGATGGCGCTGCGGGCGCGGACCGGGGCCTGGTTGGTGATCGGCGCGGTGCGCGCGTAAGCGCGCATGAAGGGGCGCGAGGAACTGCGCGACAAGCCACCCTTGGTGGTCTGTCGCTGAACGAGCAGGGCCATCCGCATGGGCTGGTTGCTCGCGCAGTTCCTCGCGCCCCTGAAGAGACGCCTTCGGCGTCTTAGGCTGCGACGACGTTGACGCTGATGGCAGCGGCAACGTCGGGGTGCAGCTTGACGGTGACCTGGTGGGCACCGGTGGTCTTGATCGGCGAGCCGATCTCGACGCGGCGCTTGTCCACCAGCGGGCCGTCGACGGCCTTGATGGCCTCGACGACGTCGCTCGGGGTCACCGAGCCGAAGAGGCGACCGGCCTCGCCGGCACGGACGGCCAGCTTGACGGTGAGCCCCTCAAGCTTGGCCTTGACCTCGTTGGCCTGCTCCAGGGTCTGGATCTCGTGGATCTTGCGGGCGCGACGGATCGCGTCCACGTCCTTCTGACCGCCCTTGGTCCAGCGGATGGCGAAGCCACGCGGGACCAGGTAGTTACGGGCGTACCCGTCCTTGACCTCGACGATGTCGCCAGCGGTACCGAGGCCGGAGACCTCGTTCGTGAGGATGATCTTCATGGTTCGGTCACCCTCCTATTCAGCGAGCGGTCGAGGTGTAGGGCAGCAGAGCGACCTCACGGCTGTTCTTCACAGCCGTGGCGACGTCGCGCTGGTGCTGGGTGCAGTTGCCGGTGACCCGGCGGGCGCGGATCTTCCCACGGTCGGAGATGAACTTGCGAAGCAGGTTCGTGTCCTTGTAGTCGACGTAGGTGATCTTGTCCTTGCAGAAGACGCAAACCTTCTTCTTAGGCTTGCGCACGGGCGGCTTCGCCATCGTGTACTCCAGTGTTCGTGATCAAGTCTTGTGTGAGCGCCGCACGTTGACCGACAGAATGCCGCGGCGCAAGGCCGAGGCGGACTGCCGACAGGCGCGTGACGCCTACCGCTGAGCTGCGCGGTCTAGAAAGGAGGCTCGTCCGAGAAGCCGCCGCCGCCGGCCGGGGCACCCCAGCCGCCGCCGCCCTGCTGACCGCCGCCCGCCGGGGCGCTGGACGCCCAGGGGTCGTCGGCCGGGCCGGACTGCGGGGCGTTGCCGCCCCAGCTGCCGCCCTGCTGGCCGCCTCCGCCACCGCCGTTGAACCCGCCGCCCTGCTGCCCGCCGCCGAAGCCACCACCGCCGGGACCGCCCGAGCGCTGGGCCCGGGTGACCTTCGCGGTGGCCGAGCGCAGGCTCGGACCGACCTCGTCGACCTCGACCTCGAAGACGGTCCGCTTCTCGCCTTCTTTGGTCTCGTACGTGCGCTGACGCAGGCGGCCCTGCACGATGACGCGCATGCCGCGCTGCAGCGACTCAGCGACGTTCTCCGCGGGCTGCCGCCAGACGTTGCACGTGAGGAAGAGGCTTTCGCCGTCCTTCCACTCGTTGGTCTGACGGTCGAAGGTGCGGGGAGTCGACGCGATGCGGAACTTCGCGACGGCCGCGCCAGACGGGGTGAACCGCAGCTCGGGGTCGTCGACAAGGTTGCCGACCAGGGTGATGACGGTCTCGCCTGCCATGTCAGACCTCTCGGAGAAGACGTTGCGGGGGTGCGGGTGTGACGGAAACTGCGACTGCTTCGGCGAGGCGCAAGGACGTGCCGCCTCTAGAAAGCGATGCTCAGTGGGTGTCCGGGCGCAGGACCTTGGTGCGCAGCACCTGCTCGCTCAGGTTGAGCTGACGGTCCAGCTCCTTGACGACAGCAGGCTCAGCCTTGATGTCGAGCACGGAGTAGATGCCCTCGGACTGCTTCTTGATCTCGTACGCCAGGCGACGGCGTCCCCAGGTGTCGATCTTCTCGACAGCGCCGCCGCCGGTGCGGACGACATTGGCGAAGTTCTCGATCAGCGGGGAGACAGCGCGCTCTTCGACCGAAGGGTCGAGGATCACCATGACTTCGTAGTGACGCATTGTGGAACCCACCTCCTCTGGACTCATGCGGCCACGGTCTTTCCGTGGCAGGAGGGTCTTCAATACACGTCGGCAACGGTAGCGGCCGCCACTGACAATGTCTGAGAAGACAGTGCTCAACAGACAATGCCCGACGGAACCACACCGGTGCAGACGGTCCAGCCTACAGGCACCCGATCGGGGGCTTGTAATCCGCCCCCGTATCGCCGCAATCTGTACACATCGGGTATGGAGCGCACTACTGTGCGTAATCGTCTGACCTCCCTAAGGAGGCGGGTCCCATGGCTCAGTCACCCATGGTTCAGTCAACCGGCCGGCAGCAGGTCGTCCGCCAGAATCCGCTGGCAGCCCTGCTGAACAGCGACGGCAAGGCGCACCCCCTGGAGAACACGCTGACCGCGGTCACCGCCGTACTCGGCGCGATCGCCATCGCCACCTGCGCTTTCCGCGGCCTGCACCTGCTCGCCTCCTGGTCGGGGCTGGCCGGGCTGGTGACAGCGGCCTTTGCGCAGTACAAGTCGGCGACGACGGCCGAGCGCTTCGTCATCGTGGTGGCGGGCGTGGCGGCCGCCGTGGGGCTGGGCATCGGGCTCGCGCACGGCGGGCTCTTCGGCGGCGTGCTTCCAGGCTGATCCTGATCCCAGGGGGGCGGCGCGCGGCCGCGCTTTGACGAGCCGACCACACGCGCCCCGCCCGTCACCTCTATGGGGTGCTCCTCCAGGGCAGTAGGCTGCGCTGTTGACGCGATCCACGCCCGAGGAGCACCCCCACATGAGCCTGCGCCTGAGGACCATCAGCCGCGAGGAGCACCTGGCCTTCGTCCGTAGCCTGCCTTCCGCGAGCCACATGCAGGTGCCCTCCTGGGCCGACGTCAAGGCGGAGTGGCGGAACGAGAGCATCGGCTGGTTCGACGACAGCGGTCGGATCGTCGGCGCCGGGCTGGTGCTGTACAGGCAGCTGCCCAAGGTCAAGCGCTATCTCGCCTACCTTCCCGAGGGTCCGGTCATCGACTGGTTCGACCCGAACCTCGAGGGTTGGCTGCGCCCGATGCTGGACCACCTGAAGTCGCAGGGCGCCTTCACCGTGAAGATGGGCCCCCCTGTGATCATCCGCCGCTGGCAGGCGGAGACCATCAAGAACGCCATCGCCGGCGGCGAGGCCAAGCGCCTGCGCGACGTCGAGGCGGACTGGTACGAGCCGCGCGCGATCGACACCGCGGACCGGCTGCGCCGGATGGGCTGGCAGCAGGGCGAGGACGGCGGCGCCGGCTTCGGCGACGTGCAGCCGCGCTACGTCTACCAGGTGCCGCTGGCCAACCGCTCCCTGGACGACGTGCTCAAGGGCTTCAACCAGCTGTGGCGCCGCAACATCAAGAAGGCCGAGAAGGCCGGCGTCGAGATCGTCCAGGGCGGCTACGACGACCTGCCGGCCTTCCACCAGCTCTACCTGGAGACCGCCGAGCGCGACCAGTTCATCCCGCGCCCGCTCTCCTACTTCCAGCGCCAGTGGAAGGCGCTGACGTCCGAGGACCCGAACCGGATGCGCCTCTACCTGGCCTACCACGAGGGCGACCCGCTGGCGGGCACCACGATGATCACGGTCGGGCAGCACGTCTGGTACTCCTACGGCGCCTCCACGGTGCACAAGCGCGAGGTGCAGCCGAACAACGCGATCCAGTGGCGGATGCTGCGCGACGCCTACGCGCTCGGAGCGACCGTCTACGACCTGCGCGGCATCAGCGACACCCTGGACGAGTCCGACCACCTCTTCGGCCTGATCCGGTTCAAGGTCGGCACCGGCGGCCAGGCGGCGGAGTACCTGGGCGAGTGGGACTTCCCGCTCAACAAGCTGCTGCACAAGGCCCTCGACATGTACATGCAGCGTCGCTGACACTACGTCAACCAACACTGCTCGCAACCAACCCGTCCCGGAAGGCCCCTCCCCATGGCGCTCAGTCTCTACGTGGACACCCCCCGCTGGCGTGACCACCAGCGCAAGGTGCTGGGGGCCTTCCCCGGCCTGGTCCCGGTCGCCAAGGGCAACGGCTACGGCTTCCGCAACACCCGGCTGGCCGAGGAGGCCACCCGCCTCGGCGCCGACATGCTGGCCGTCGGCACCGCGTACGAGGCGGCCGAGCTGAAGGACTTCTTCGGCCGCGACGTCATCGTCCTGACGCCGTATCGGATCGGCGAGGACCCGGTGCCGCTGCCGCACCGGGTGATCCGCACGGTGGGCAACGTCGAGGGCGTCCGCGCCCTGGTCGGCGGCCGGGTGATCGTGGAGTGCATGACCAGCATGCGCCGCCACGGCGTGGCCCCCGAGGACCTCGGCAAGCTGCGGATGGCCATCGACGACGTGCGGCTCGAAGGCTTCGCGGTGCACCTGCCGATGGACCGCCCCGAGGGCGTCGACCCGCTGGCCGAGACCGCCCGCTGGGTCGACCAGCTGCGCACCGCCGGGCTGCCGCTGCGCACCATGTTCGTCAGCCACCTGAGCTCCGCCGAGATGGAGCAGCTCCAGGGCTGGTACCCGGAGGTGCGCTTCCGCGCCCGGATCGGCACGCAGCTGTGGCTGGGCGACCACGAGGCGATCGACTGCCGCGGCACGGTCATGGAGGTGCACCGCCTGGCCAAGGGCGAGCGCTTCGGCTACCGCCAGCACCGCGCGTCCGGCGACGGCCACCTGCTCGTCGTCGCGGGCGGCACGGCCCACGGCGTGGGCCTGGAGGCCCCGAAGAACATGAGCGGGTTGACCCCGCGCGCCAAGAACCTGGCCCGGGCCGGCCTCGCCACGCTGGGCCGGAACACGTCGCCGTTCAGCTGGAACGGCGCGAAGCTGGGCTTCGCCGAGCCGCCGCACATGCAGATCTCGCTGCTCTGGGTCCCCGGCGAGGTCGCCCCGCCGGCGGCGGGCGAGGAGCTCAAGGCGACGCTGCGGCACACGACGACGCTGTTCGACCGCATCGTCGACCGGCACTGACGCGGGAGCGCCGGAACACAGAACGGACCAAGATCGCTAAATGCTTCACGTGAAACATTCAGTGATCTTGCACAGCGCGATCTTGCACAGCGTGACCTTGCCCAGCGCGAACTTGGTCCGTTTTGCGCCGCTCACTGCCCGGCGACGGTCCCCATCGCGTAGCTGGTCGGCCCGGCGGGCGCGGTGGGTGGCTCCGTGGGCGCGGCCAGGACCTTCTCGCGGGTGAGCGTGAAGACGTCCGCCGCGCCGTCCAGCACGCCGCCCGACGGGTCGTCACTGCCGTCCCGCCGCACCGGGTCCGTCGCGGGCGAGAGGATGTCCCGCACGACCACCACGACCAGATAGAGCGTCCCCAGGATGTGGACCGCGATGGCGGCGTGGTACCAGTCCGGCGGCAGGCCCTTCTGGTTGTTGGTCGAGGTGTAGGCGAGGTAGTACCAGACGCCGAGGAAGTAGAGCACCTCGCAGGCCTGCCAGACCAGGAAGTCCCGCCAGCGCGGCCGGGCCAGCACCGCCAGCGGCAGCAGCCAGAGCACGTACTGCGGCGAGTAGACCTTGTTGGTGAGCGTGAACGCGGCGATCACCAGGAAGGCGAGCTGCGCGAAGCGCGGCCGACGGCGGGCGGCCAGCGCCAGCCAGCCGATACCGAGGCAGCAGAGCCCCAGCAGCACGGTGATGAGCGTGTTCACGGTGGTCGTGTCCACCCCGTCCAGCCAGCCGTTCTGGGAGAGGATCAGCCAGAACGAGCCGAAGTCGATGCCGCGAGCCTCGCTGAAGGTGTAGAAGGTGGCCCAGCCGCTGAAGTTGGCGAGCATGAACGGGATGTCGACGATCAGCCAGGCCACCGCGGCCCCGGCGAAGGCCTTGCCGAAGTCACGCATCCGCCCGGCGCGCAGACAGAGCACCAGCAGCGGGCCGAGCAGGAAGACCGGGTAGAGCTTGGCCGCGGTCGCCAGCCCGATCAGCACACCGGCCCAGACCGGGTAGCGGCGCGCCCAGAACGCCATGCCCACGGCGGCCAGGGCGACGGCGAGCAGGTCCCAGTTGATCGTGGAGTCCAGCGCGAGCACCGGCGCGAGGGCGAAGAGCAGCGCGTCCCAGGGACGACGGCGGTGCGTGCGCGAGAGTGCGACCACGGTCACGACCGCGCAGATCATCAGCATGCCGGAGTTGACCAGCCAGAAGACCTGCTCGCGGTGGACCTCGGCGCCCGCGCCGGGGGTGAGCTTGGCCGCGGCCCAGATGAAGATACCGGTCAGCACCGGGTACTCCAGGTACTGCATGTTCGGGTCGGTCGAGCCGGGGATCTTGTCGACGTAGGGGATGTTGCCGGGCAGGTTGAAGCCGCGCAGCGAGAACAGGTGCGGGATGTCGCTGTAGCAGGCGTGGTCGTACTGAGCCGACGCCCCGAAGAACCAGCCGCTGGAGTAGCAGGGCACCTTCTGCACCATGCCCAGCGCGAAGACGAAGACGGCGACCAGCGCCAGCACCCGCGCCGCGTTCCACCAGCCCACCCCGAGCAGCGCCCGACGCCCCGGCGCACCGCCGATCAGCTCGCTGGCCGCGGCCGCGACCGGGTCCTCGTCGGCGGGCACGACGACGGTGTCCTCCGGCGGCGGCACCGGCAGCGTCGGCTGCGGAGCAGCGCCGCCCCCCGGCACCGCCCACACCGGCTGCACGTGCTCTCCGGCGTCGCCGGCCTCGTCGGCTTGCTGGTCACTCGACGTCATACCGCTCATCCTGCCGCACGATCCTTTCCGGGGGTTGTGGACAACGCGTTGCGGCCGGACTCCACCGGCTTCCTCGGGTACGCCGCGCGGCCCCCACCCGTCAGGGTCGGGGCCGCGCGTCACTCACCTGGCCGAGCCGCTCAGCCGCCTGGCGGCACCAGCGCCCCTCCCGGCGAAGCCGGGGGACTGGACGACCCACCGCCGCCGTGGTGCTTGGAACTCGACGCCGTCGGCGTCGGCGACGAACTCGGGCCAGTGCAGGTGCCCAGCGCGATCTGGAGGGGCGAGCAGGTGCTGCTCCCGGAGCTCGACGGTGTCGGGCTGCTCGACGGCGAGTTGGACGCCGTCGAACTGGAGGACGGCGAGGACGAGGCCGAGCTGCTGGCGGACGCGCTCGGCGAGGCCGAGGGTGCACCGGACTCGTTGCCGCCCTTGGGCAGCGTCGGCGCCGGCGGGAAGTCCTTGGTCGGCTGGCCGTTGAGCGCGGTGGTCATGTAGTCGACCCAGACCTCGGTAGGCATGACAGCACCGAAGACCTTTGCGTAGCCGCCGACGCCCTTCATGGACAACAGGCCTTGGTGGTTCGGGTCTTCCTTGAACAGCACCACCGAGGTGGACAGCTGCGGGGTGTAGCCGATGAACCAGGCGGACTTGTAGTCGTCGGTGGTACCGGTCTTGCCGGCCGCCGGACGGCCCAGGGCCTTGGCGTTCGTGCCCGTACCGTTCTGGACGACGCCCTGCAGCACGTCGGTGACGCTGTTGGCGATGTCCTGGCTCACCGCCTGCCTCGGCTGCACCGCGTGCAGCCAGGTCTGAACCACGTCACCGAGCTCGACCTTGTAGACCGAGAACGGGTCGTGCTCCATGCCCTGGTTGGCGAAGGTCGCGTAGACATCTGCCATGCGGACGGCGTTCGGCGTCGAGGTGCCGATGAAGAAGCCGGCCGACGGACTCTCCAGGGTCGTCGGGTCCAGGCCGAGGTTCGTCGCCGTCTGCTTGACCTGCGAGTAGCCGACGTCCTCACCGAGCTGCACATACGGCGTGTTGATCGACTTCGCCATGGCGAAGCGGAGCGTCCGGTAGCCGTACTTGACGGTGTCGTCATTGGCCTGGTGGAGGAGGCCGTCCGGTTCGGGGCAGGCCGACGTGCCCGACTTGTCCTGCAGGAAGTTGCCGGACTGGTCGTGGATCTTCAGGCAGGGGTCGGCGTTGTACTTGCTGTCCGGGGTGATCGGCGTGGTCTGCGTGCTCCCGGTCTGCATCGCCCCGTTCTGCATGGCAGAAGCGAGCACGATCGGCTTGAAGGTCGACCCGACCGGGACACCGTGGGTGTTGGCGTTGTCGACGTAGTGACCCTTGTCGGTGCCGGGCCCGCCGTAGATCGCCACAATCGCGCCGCTGCTCGGGTCCACCGAGGCGGCGCCCGCCTGCACGTTCGCGTCGGCTGAGTGCTTCTTCGGGTCGAGGTGCGCCTTCTCCATCTTGGCGACCGCGTCGGAGAGGGCGTAGACCTTGGCCTTGTTGAAGGTCGTGTAGATCTTGTAACCGCCGCGGGCGAGCATCGCGTCGGTCAGTTGTCCGCCGGAGTGCTGCGTGGCGTAGTTGGTCGCCATGTCGACCAGGTAGCCGACCTGCCCCGTGAGGTTCGAGTGCTGGGCCCACTTGATAGGTGTGGGGAAGCCTTTGGCGATGAGCGCGTCATGGTCGGCCTGGGTCATCCACTTGTTGATGACCATCCGGTTGAGCACGTACGTCCAGCGGCCGACGATGTGGTCGTAGACCGCCTTATTGCTGGTGACGAGGGTGTCGACGTTCTGGAACGTGCTCGGCTCGTTGACCGTGGCCGCGATGAAAGCGCCCTGGCTGACGCTCAGCTTCGCGACGGGGACCCCGTAGTAGGCCTCGGCTGCAGCCTCAATGCCGTAAGCGCCGCGCCCGTAATAGTTGGTGTTCAGGTATCCGGTCAGCACCTGGTTCTTGGAGAGGCCACCGTTCGCGATCCTGATCGAGATCAATATCTCGCTCAGCTTGCGGGAGGCCGTCTGCGCGCTGTTCAGGTAGACGTTCTTGACGTACTGCTGCGTGATCGTCGACCCGGACTGCACGCTGCCACCGGTCGCCATGTTGCGGACGGCGCGCAGGATGCTCATCGGGTCGATGCCGGCGTTGGTCTCGAAGGTCTCGTCCTCGGCGGCCATGAAGTCGTGCTGGACCGGGACCGGGATCTCGGAGATCGGCACGATCTGCCGGTTGACCTGGCCGCTGGTGGCCATGACGGTTTTGCCGTCATCCCAGTAGAAGATGTTGCTCTGCAGCGTCGAGGCGGCGTTCGGGTCCGGGACCGTCACCTGGGCGTAGGCATAGCCGATCACGGCCGTCAGACCGCCGAACATGAGCAGGAAGCAGCTCGTCACCAGCTTCCACGAGGGCAGCCAGCGCCGTACTCCGCTCTTGCCCCAGCGCGGGTAGTCGATGAAACGCTTCGGCTTCGGCCCCTGCGGCGGCTGCCCGCCCCGGCCGGGACCGCGACCAGCGCCTCCGCCGCCGCGACCACCCGCGCCACGACCGCCGCCCTTGCCCTGGGCGGCGCGGCGCATTTCGGCGCGCGTCAGCCGAGGCTGGGCGGTCGTCGCGCCGGGCGCGCCGGGGCCGCCCTGCGGGCGGGCGGTGCGGCGCGGGGACATGCCCGCGCTCGGGTGACCGCTGACCGGTCCACGCCCGACGGAGGTGGGCCCGTCCGGGCGGCGACCGCTCTGCGGTTGCGGCTGCTGTTTGCGCCGGTGTTCGCTCATGCTGCTTCCAGCTGTTCCTCGGTCTACAGGCTGTGCGGCCTGAAGGCGGCGATGGTCCTGATCCCCCAAGGCGCAGGCCGAAGAGACCAGAGTGCGCCGAGGACGGGGACGCCCCAGCATCCCCTTTGGTTCCCGTACGTCCCGGCGGCTTTCTGCATAGGCGACAGAGTACGCAGCCTGGGAAGGTACCTAACCGGGCGTCAACTACCAATTGGGACATAACGCCGGAAGATCCTTGCGAAAGCCCAGCCAAACTCCCGCCTCGTCCCCACCCAAGCGCTACCCACACGCCACCCCACACGGCACACCCGCCCCGCCGCACTCAGCTTCCCCTTATGCACAAGCAACAACTGTGAGCGTCACCACCGGGCACCCCCTTGCCGTCATCCCGGCCACGCCATATCGTCTCGATGTATCGACTCGATACATCGAAGTGGCATACTGCAGGTGTCGGACAGCGCAAGCGACGCGGAGGGAGGCGGGAGAGGAAGATGAGCAGACGCTCGGGAATCCTGGAGTTCGCCGTCCTCGGCCTGCTGCACGACTCGCCCATGCACGGTTACGAGCTGCGCAAGCGGCTCAACGTGCTGCTCGGCTCGTTCCGTGCCTTCTCCTACGGCACGCTCTACCCCTGCCTCAAGGGCCTCGTCGCCCAGGGCTACCTGGTCGAGGACAACCCCGACGCCGAGTACATCCCCGCCACCGCCCTCAACGGCAAGCGATCGAAGATCGTCTACCGGCTCACCGGTGAAGGCAAGCAGCGCTTCGAGGAGCTGCTGGCCGACTCCGGGCCGGACGCCTGGGAGGACGAGCACTTCGGCGTCCACTTCGCCTTCTTCGGCCAGACCGACAGAGCCGTGCGCATGCGCGTGCTCGAGGGTCGCCGGAACCGGCTGGAGGAGCGGCTCGAGCGGATGCGCGCCTCATTGGCCCGCACCCGCGAGCGCTTGGACGCCTACACCCTCGAACTGCAGCGCCACGGCCTGGAGTCGGTCGAACGCGAAGTCCGGTGGCTCAACGAGCTGATCGAGACCGAGCGCGCCAACCGCAACGGCCGCGGCCCCGCCACCGGTCCGCCGGGCAGCGAGGCCGAGCAGCATCACGCGGAGCAGTAGCACGCGGGCGGCAGGGGGACTGCCGGCAATCAGCATCGACGCAGCGCTTCTCCGGTTCTCCGGACGCACTGCTTTTCAGACGTACCGCATTGAAGAAGGCAGAGATTCGTGCCGCAGCACGAGTCTCACGAGCAACAAGGAGCAACCGGAATGAGTTCGGTTCGCGTAGCCATCGTGGGTGTCGGCAACTGCGCCGCCTCGCTGGTGCAGGGTGTCGAGTACTACAAGGACGCCGACCCGAACGGCCGCGTGCCCGGCCTCATGCACGTGCAGTTCGGTGAGTACCATGTCAGCGACGTCGAGTTCGTCGCCGCGTTCGACGTGGACGCCAAGAAGGTCGGCCTCGACCTCGCCGATGCCATCGGTGCGTCCGAGAACAACACCATCAAGATCTGCGACGTGCCCTCCACGGGCGTCCAGGTGCAGCGTGGCCACACGCTCGACGGTCTCGGCAAGTACTACCTGGAGACCATCCAGGAGTCCGCCGAGGAGCCGGTCGACGTCGTCCAGATCCTCAAGGACCGCCAGGTCGACGTTCTGGTCTGCTACCTGCCCGTCGGTTCCGAGGCTGCGGCGAAGTTCTACGCCCAGTGCGCCATCGACGCCAAGGTCGCCTTCGTCAACGCCCTCCCGGTCTTCATCGCCGGCACCAAGGAGTGGGCGGACAAGTTCACCGAGGCCGGCGTGCCGATCGTCGGTGACGACATCAAGTCCCAGGTCGGCGCGACCATCACGCACCGCGTGATGGCGAAGCTGTTCGAGGACCGCGGTGTCATCCTCGAGCGCACCATGCAGCTGAACGTCGGCGGCAACATGGACTTCAAGAACATGCTCGAGCGCGAGCGCCTGGAGTCCAAGAAGATCTCCAAGACGCAGGCCGTCACCTCGCAGATCCGCGACCGCGACATGGGCGCCAAGAACGTCCACATCGGCCCGTCCGACTACGTGGCCTGGCTCGACGACCGCAAGTGGGCCTACGTCCGCCTCGAGGGTCGCGCCTTCGGTGACGTTCCGCTGAACCTGGAGTACAAGCTCGAGGTCTGGGACTCCCCGAACTCGGCCGGCGTCATCATCGACGCGGTCCGCGCGGCGAAGATCGCCAAGGACCGCGGCATCGGCGGCCCGATCCTGTCGGCGTCCTCCTACTTCATGAAGTCCCCGCCGGTTCAGTACTTCGACGACGAGGCCAAGGAGAACGTCGAGAAGTTCATCCGCGGCGAGGTCGAGCGCTGATGCGCTGACGCGCGTCTTCGCATGGGGCGCGAGGAACTGCGCGACAAGCCACCCAGTGTGGCGAGTCGCTCAGCGAGCAGGGCCACCGCACAGGGTGGTTGCTCGCGCAGTTCCTCGCGCCCCTTGCATGTGCCACTGGCCGCTTCAAGATCGCTATATGTTTCACGTGAAACACTTAGCGATCTTGGTTGCGTACGCGTGCAACCGCACTCCACGCGTGCCACGCTTGGCCGGTGGCGACGTCCCCTTCTCTTCTCGAGCTCCTCGAACTGCGCGGCTTCCGTCGACTGCTCGCCACCCGCCTGCTCTCGCAGCTCTCCGACGGGATCTTCCAGGCCGCCCTCGCCGCCTACGTCGTCTTCTCGCCCGAACGGCAGCCGACACCCACCGCCATCGCCTCCGCCTTCGCGGTGCTGCTGCTGCCGTTCTCCGTCGTCGGCCCCTTCGCCGGCGTGCTGCTCGACCGCTGGCGGCGACGCCAGGTGCTGGTCAACGGAAACCTGCTGCGCCTGGTCTTCTGCCTCGGAACCGCCGCGCTCGTCGCCGCGCACGCGCCGACCGGGGCCTTCTTCGTCGCCGCGTTGGCCGTGACCGGGGTCAACCGCTTCGTGTTGTCCGGGCTCTCGGCCGCGCTGCCGCACGTCGTCAGCGAGAACCTGCTGATCGCCGCCAACTCGCTCGCGCCCACCGCGGGCACCCTCGCCGCGACCCTCGGCGGCGGCGGCGCCTTCCTGGTCCGGCTCGCACTGCCCGCCGGAGCGTGGAGCAACGCGCTGCTGGTCTGCCTGGCCGGGCTCGGCTACGCCTGCGCCGCGCTCGCCGCGTCCACCCTGGGCAAGGACTCGCTCGGGCCGGACCGGGCTCATCTGGACGAGGCCGCCGGAACCTCCGTCCGCAGCGCCGTCGTCGACACCGCACGCGGACTGCTCGACGGCCTCCGGCACCTGCTGCACGACTGCCGCCCCGCCGCCCGCGCGCTCGGGGCGGTGGCGGTCTGCCGGTTCTGCTACGGACTGCTGCTGGTCGTGCTGCTGATGCTCTGCCGGAACTCCTTCGTGGCCCCCAGCGACCAGGCCGGCGGGATCCGCTGGCTGGGCACCGCCCTCGCCGCCTCCGCGGGCGGCTACTTCAGCGCGGCCGCGCTCACCCCCTGGGCCGGTCGCAGACTCACCGTGCCGGGCTGGCTGACGACCTGCTGCGCGCTGGGCGCCGTGCTGACCGCGGCGCTCGGACTCTTCTTCACGCCCTGGCCGACCATGGCGGCCGCCTACTTCCTCGGCCTGCTGACCCAGGGCGCGAAGATCAGCACCGACACCGCGGTCCAGAGCGGCGTCGACGACGCGTACCGCGGCCGCGTCTTCGCGCTCTACGACGTGCTCTTCAACGGCGCGCTGGTGGCTGCCGCCGCGCTGTGCGCGCTCGTGCTGCCGGTCTCCGGCCGCTCGGTGCCCGTCGTGCTGACGGCGGCGGCGCTCTACGCCGCCACCGCCCTCGCCTACGGTGCCACCCGCCCGTGGCGCGCGGCCCGCGCTACGCCTGACGCTGCGCCCACCACTCCTTGAGCGCCGCCTGCGCGGCCTCCTCGCCGAGCGGGCCCTGCTCCAGGCGCAGCTCCATCATGAACTTGTACGCCTCACCCACCTCACGGCCCGGCCGGATGCCGAGCAGCGCCATGATCTGGTCGCCGTTGAGGTCCGGGCGGATCGCGTCCAGCTCCTCCTGCTCCTTGAGCTGCGCGATCCGTTCCTCCAGGCCGTCGTAGGTCTTGGAGAGCGCCGCGGCCTTCTTCTTGTTGCGCGTGGTGCAGTCCGAACGCGTCAGCTTGTGCAGCCGGTCCAACAGCGGGCCGGCGTCGCGGACGTAGCGGCGCACCGCCGAGTCGGTCCACTCGCCGCTGCCATAGCCGTGGAAGCGCAGGTGCAGCTCGACCAGCCGGGAGACGTCGGCGATCAGCTCGTTGGAGTACTTGAGGTCCCGCAGCCGCTTCTTGGTCATCTTCGCGCCGACCAGCTCGTGGTGGTGGAACGAGACGCCGCCGCCCTGCTCGAAGCGCCGGGTGCGCGGCTTCCCGATGTCGTGGAGCAGCGCGGCCAGGCGCAGCGTCAGGTCGGGCTTGCCGTCGCCCTCGCCGGTCGACTCCAGGTCGATCGCCTGCTCCAGCACCGTCAGCGAGTGCTCGTAGACGTCCTTGTGCCGGTGGTGCTCGTCGAGCTCCAGCTTGAGCGCGGGCAGCTCGGGCAGGACGTGGGCGGCGAGGCCCGTGTCGACCAGCAGGCTCAGGCCCTCGCGCGGGTGCTTCGAGAGCAGCAGCTTGTTCAGTTCGCCCTGGATCCGTTCGGCGGAGACGATGTCGATCCGGTCCGCCATCTCCGTCATCGCGGTGACCACCTCGGGGGCCACCGCGAAGTCGAGCTGGGCGGCGAAGCGCGCGGCGCGCAGCATCCGCAGCGGGTCGTCGGAGAAGGACGCCTCGGGCGTGCCCGGGGTGCGCAGCACTCCCTCGGCCAGGTCGGCCAGGCCGTGGTGCGGGTCGACGAAGACGGCCTCCGGCAGCGCCACGGCCATCGCGTTGACCGTGAAATCGCGGCGGACCAGGTCCTCCTCGATGGTGTCGCCGAAGGTGACCTCGGGCTTGCGCGAGTTCCTGTCGTAGAGCTCGGAGCGGTAGGTGGTGATCTCGATCTGCAGGTCGTGCTTGCGGACCCCGACGGTGCCGAAGGCGATGCCGACGTCCCAGACCGCCTCGCCCCAGCCCTTGACCAGCTTGAGGATCTCGTTGGGCCTGGCGTCCGTGGTGAAGTCCAGGTCGTTGCCGAGCCGGCCCAGCAGCGCGTCCCGCACCGAGCCGCCGACCAGTGCCAGCTTGAAGCCGGCCCGCTGGAACCGCTCGCCGAGCTCGACGGCGACCGGGTAGGCACGGAGGATCTCGCGCAACTGCTCGGCCTGCGTCTCGCTCAGCGCGTCGCCGCCCGCAACCGGGGCTGCGGCAGGCAGCACGGCAGGGTCAGCGGCGGGGGCGGATTCGGGCACGGGGAAGCCGGAGGGCATAGCTTGGGACACGACAGACAAGGGTACGGGGCCCGGCGGTACCAGCGCTGCACAGTTATGACCTGGCGGGCCACAGGTGCGGCGCCACACCAGCGCCCACAGCGGGGTCTACAGCGTGGGCCACAGCGGGGGCCACAGCGGCGGGACGGCAGCGGGACAGCTATGGCCCAGCAGCCGCACAGCCGGCGCCGTCCCGGACCGGCGCGTTCCTGGGACTTCCATGTGCTGCCCCCATCCGGGCCTGCCCAGCGGCACACGGGACCACCCGGCGTCGTTACCATTCCAGGGCGCGCAACGCGCGGCGAGCATCCCTGGGGACAGCGACAAGAACGGCGAGGGCGCGTGGGCGAGGCGGCGACGGGGAGGTGGCGGGCGAGCGGACTGCCGACAGACGGCGGAACCCTTCGTACCCGGGTGCGACGCGGCGGCAGGCTGCAGGGCTGGGGGCGGCTCACACTCGCCTCGGGTCTGGTCCTGCTGGCCGGCCCGACCCTGGCTCCGGCCGCGGAGGCGGCCCCGCAGATCAAGGTGACCGAGGTGCCTGGCTCGGCGCCGGCCGCCGCCGGCACGGCCCCGCGTGGTACCGGGCTCACGACCAGGGACTCGAACGTCCCGATCGACGTCACCCTCGACACCGTCCTGCCGGCCGCGCCCGCCCCCACCGGCCAGGTCACCCTGACCGGCACCGTGACCAACCGCGGCACCTCCACGATCGACGGGCTCCACGTGGGCCTGACCACGACCGGCCGGGCCGTCAGGAGCCGCTCCGAGATCGAGACGACGATCCCGAACGGCAAGCCGTCGGACCTGGACGGCCTCGAGATCGACGACCCCTCGCTGCAGGCGAAGATCGGAGCCCTGGTCCCCGGGGCCAGCGCGCCCTTCACCATCACGGCGCCGGTCGGCAAGCTCCGCCTCGGCACGGGCCCGGACGGCGTCTACGTCCTCGGCGTCGACGCCCAGAGCACGGTCGGCGCCACCGCAGGCAGGACCCTCGGCATCACCCGGACCTTCCTGCCGATCCACCCCGCCAGTTCGACCGACAAGCCGACCAAGGTCGCCACGCTCTGGCCGCTCACGGACGCCCCCAAGATCCAGGCGCAGACCTACCTCGACCCCTCGGGCGTCGAGGAGCCCGTCCTGACCGACGACAATCTGGCGGCCTCGCTCGCCCAGGAGGGTCGCCTCAACCAGCTCACCGGCATCGGCCAGGCGAACCCGGGACTGCACCTGAGCTGGGTGATCGATCCCGACCTGATCGACACCGTCTACGCGATGACCAAGAACTACCAGGTCGCCGGCCCCGCCGCGGACGCGCAGGGCGCCAACAACACCTGCAACTGTCTCAAGAAGGGCACCGGCTCGGACGCCGCCTCCGCCTGGCTCAGCAGCCTGCAGAACACGCTCACGCAGCCGAGCAAGGCGGACGTGATCTCGCTGCCCTACGCCGACCCCGACCTCGCCTCGCTCGCGCACAACGCCGGCGGCGGGCCGACGCTGAGCGCCCTCCTTCCGCTCACCACCAGTGCCCTCGGCCTGGACCGGCTCCAGGTCGACGCCGCGCACAACGTGGCCTGGCCCTACCAGGGCGCCGTGGACACCTCGATCGAGCGTCTGGCGAAGACCAGCGGCGCCAACCAGATCATCGTCAACGGCACTTCGCTGCCGGACAGCCAGAACCTCAACTACACGCCGAACGCCGCCCGCTCCATCGGCAACGGGATGACCGCGGTGGTGGCGGACGGAGCGCTGGCCAAGATCTTCGCCGGCGATCTCTCCTCGAAGAGCGCACAGACCGCCGCGACGCAGCAGTTCCTGGCCGAGACCCTGGCCATCACCCAGGAGCGCCCGGACCAGCAGCGCTTCGTCCTGGTCCAGCCGCCGCGACAGATGTCAACGGCGACCGCGCAGACCCTGGCGACGGCCCTGACCGATGCGCAGTCCGGCAAGTGGGTGTCGCCGACCGATCTGAAAAGCGTCGTCCAGGCGGGCGCCACCCCCGGAGCGAACACCTCGGTACCGCAGAGCTACCCGGCGCAGCTCAGATCCACAGAGATCAGCGCGGACGCGTTCGACGGCCTCCTCCGCTCCGGCGAACGGCTCGCCTGGCTGGAGCAGATCCTGACCCGCCCCGACCGCCTGCGCGAGCCGTTCAGCGCCGCGATGGTCCGCTCGGTCTCGACCGCCTGGCGTGAGAACGCGTCCGCAGGCAGCGACTACCGCCAGTCGATGGGCGGCTATGTCAGCACCCTGGGCGTGGCGGTCAAGATCCTGCCGAAGGCGACCGACGTCGTGGTGCCCGGCAACAACTCCTCGGCGCAGGTCGCGGTCACGGTCGAGAACGACCTGGAGCAGACCGTGGGCAAGATGAGGCTCTCGCTGACCAGCTCCGCTCCGAAGCGGCTGCAGGTCAACACGTCCGACTACGACGTCAGCGTCACGGGCGGCCGAACCAAGAAGACCTACAAGTTCAAGGTCACCACCACGGCCAACGGCACTGTCCCGATGACGGCGACGCTCTACAGCACCCAGGACGGCCATCAGATCAGCCAGATTCCGTTCAAGGTCAACGCGACCTCGGTCTCCACCGGAGTGATCACCGTCATCGCCGGCGGCGGGTTGCTGGTGGTGCTGGCCGGGCTGCGGCTGTACTGGAAGCGGAAGAAGAATGCGGCGCTGGAGGCCGCGAACTCCGAAAACCAGGAGCCGTGAGACGCCGTCCGGCGTCCCAGAGGTGAGAGGGTAGGCACCTGGTATCTGGCTACTGGTACGCGACGACCCGGAGAGAGACGCATGAGCGCGCCGCGCGACGGCAGGACCCCGCAGGGCACCGACGGGCACGCGCCTGATCCGTACCTCGACCAGACCTATGCCCACGATCCCTATGCGACGGACCCGTACGGGCAGCAGCAGCCCTACGACCAGCAGCCCCTCGATGCACCGGCGGCCCAGTCGTTCGAGGCGGCGTCGTTCGAGACAGCGTCCTTCGAGGCAGCGTCCTTCGAGGCACAGCAACCGCAGTACGCCCCGTACCAGCAGCAGCCGTACCAGCCGCAGGGCTTCAGCCAGGCCTACAACGACCCCCAGCAGCAGCCGCACCCCCAGCAGTCGCAGTCCCAGCCCCTCCCGCCGCAGCAGTCCGGCCACAGCCCATGGGCCGAGCAGGGCGGCAGCGGCGTAGGCGGCGCCGAGGAGCAGTACGTCGGCGTCGACGAGCTGATCAGCGGCGCGGGCCGGCGCCAGCAGGCCCGCGAGCAGGCCCAGACGCAGCAGCAGCGCAATCAGGACGAGTCCTACGACTTCCTCTTCCGCGACAGCGGCCCGAGCCTCTACGGCGAGGCGGGCGGCGACTCGGTCGCGGAGGCCACCAGCACCATCCCGCTGCTCGTCCCTGCGGACCTGCCGCAGCGCCCGGACGGGACGGCGCAGCCGGACACCGGATCCGCCGCGGCCAAGGGCAAGGTCGCGAGCATCCTCAACTCCAGCGCGATCATGGCGGCGGGCACGCTCGTCTCGCGCGGCACCGGCTTCGTCCGCACGATGGTCATCGGCCTCGCGATCGGCTACGCGACCCTGGGCGACGACTACAGCGTCGCCAACACGCTGCCGACCATGCTCTACATCCTGGTCGGCGGCGGCGCGCTCAATGCCGTCTTCGTGCCGCAGCTCGTCCGCAGCATGAAGAACGACGACGACGACGGCGAGGCCTACGCCAACAGACTGCTGACCCTGGTCATCGTCGGGCTCGGCCTCGTTGTGCTGGTGACCGTGCTGGCCGCCCCGCTGCTGGTGCGGATGGTGTCCGACACGGCGATGGCGACCCCGGCCTCGGCGAGCACCACCGTCGCCCTGGCGCGGTACTGCCTGCCGACGATCTTCTTCATGGGTCTGCACGTCGTCATGGGCCAGATCCTGAACGCGCGGGGCAAGTTCGGCCCGATGATGTGGACGCCGGTCCTCAACAACATCGTCATCATCTTCACGTTCTCGATGTTCCTCTGGGTCTACGGCCCCTGGAACGGCACCCACATGGGCGAGCCCGGGCACGTGGTGATCCCCTCCGCGGGGATCCGGTTGCTCGGCATCGGCACCCTGCTCGGCCTGGTGGTGCAGTCCCTGGCGATGCTGCCCTACCTGAAGCGCGCCGGCCTGCGCTTCCGTCCCCGTTTCGACTGGCGCGGCCACGGGCTCGGCCACGCTGCCAAGCTCGCCAAGTGGACCTTCCTCTTCGTCCTGGCCAACCAGGTCGGCTTCCTGGTCGTGACACAGCTCGCCACCGCCTCCGGTGTGGCCTCGGGCGACAACGGCAAGGGCCTGGCCGCCTACCAGAACGCGCTGCTGATCTGGCAGCTGCCGCAGGCCGTCATCACTGTCTCGATCATGAGCGCCGTGCTGCCGCGCATCTCGCGGGCCGCTGCCGACGAAGACGGCACAGCGGTCAGGGACGACATCTCGTACGGGCTGCGCACCTCGGCCGTGGCGATCGTCCCGGCGGCCTTCGCCTTCCTGGCCCTGGGCCCCGCGATCGGTGCCCTGATCTACGGGGAGGTGTCGATCGGCTACATGGTCTCGGCCTTCGCCCTCGGGCTGATCCCGTACTCCGCCCAGTACGTGCTGCTGCGCGGGTTCTACGCGTACGAGGACACCCGGACGCCCTTCTACAACACCGTCTGGGTCGCCGTCAGCCAGGCGCTGCTCTCGGTCATCTGCTACGTCGCGCTCCCGGCGAAGTGGGCGGTCACCGGGATGGCCTTCGTCTACGGCCTCGCCTACGTGGTGGGCCTGATGGTGGCCGTGCCGCGGCTGCGCCGCCGGATCGGTGACCTCGACGGGCAGCGGATCAAGCAGACCTACGCCAAGCTCGTCGGCGCCAGCGTGGTGCCGGCCCTCGTCGGTGCCGGGCTCTGTTTCGGGGTCATGCACGTGCTCGGGCACGGCCGCCTCGGCGGGCTCGCGGCCGTCGCGGTCGGTGGACTGGTGCAGCTGGCCCTCTTCGTCGTCGTCGCGCAGCGGATGCGCATCGAGGAACTCAACTCGCTTCTCGCCATGGTTCGCGCGAAAATCGGACGCTGAGGACCTACCGCACGCAAATCGGCTCTCGTGAGCAACCAAGGTGCCCCTCCGACGGTCGTACCTGTGGGAGCGAGTTGGCACAATTGATCGTGGGCTCGGAACATGATCGATGGCAGTGCGGTTTGGGGAGGCAGGACAACGGTGGCAGAGCGCAGCGAGACGGCCGTGGGGACGACCACGGGCGGCCCTCGGGCGGACGAGAAGCCGGCGGAGAAGGCGGCGGAATCGACCGCGCCGCTGTCCGCCGCCGCGCTGGCGGCCGAACTGGCCGCCGCAGACACGCCTCCTGACGCCGAGCCAACTGCCGCGTCCGGTTCACGTGCTGACGAGCCGGGCGGCACCCCGGCAGAGGTGCCGGCCGCAGCGGAGTCGGTCAGGGAGCCTCGCGAGGCACCCGTCGCGGGTTCGGCTGCCGCCACCGCAACGGAACCGGCAACGGAACCGGCTGGGGAACCCGACGACGAGCGCGACGACGCGCGCAACGACGAGCTCAGCGGCAAGGCCGGCGACACGACCAACGACAAGTCCGACGCCGCGCCTGCTCCGACCTCGGTCGCCGAGGAGCCCGACACGGTCGCTCTGCCCTCCGCGCCCGAGCGCCACAGCGGGGACCGGATCGCCTCCCGTTACCGGCTGGAGGAGTGCATCACCCACGCGGGCGCCTTCAGCTCCTGGCGTGCCATGGACGAGAAGCTGCGCCGGGCCGTCGGCATTCATCTGCTCGCCGCCGGTCACCCGCGCGCCAAGGCGACGCTCGCCGCCGCCCGCCAGGCGGCCCTGCTCGGCGACCCGCGCTTCGTTCAGGTGCTGGACGCGGTCGAGGACGGCGGGATCGTCTACATCGTCCGCGAGTGGCTCCCCGACGCCACCGGCCTGGACAAGCTGCTGCTGCAGGAGCCGCTGGAGGCGTACGACGCCTACCAGCTGGTGCGCCAGCTCACCGACGCGCTGGCCGCCGCCCACCGGCGCGGCCTGGCCCATCTGCGGCTCACCCCCGCCTCCGTGCTGCGCACGGACAGCGGCCAGTACCGGATCGACGGCATCGCCGTGAACGCGGCGCTGCGCGGCCTCGACCCCGAGGACAGCGCTGACGCGGCGCTCCAGGACACCAAGGCGATCGGCGCGCTGCTCTTCGCCGCACTCACGCACCGCTGGCCGTACCCGGAGGACCGCTACGGTCTGCAGGGCCTCCCGCGCAACCTCGGCACCGTGCCCGCCGAGCGGGTCAGGGCCGGCGTGCATCGGGGTCTGTCCGATCTCACCGCGCGCACGCTCTGCGCCGTGCCGGGCGGCAAGCTGGAGCCGATCACCACGCCGCAGGACCTCGCCAAGGCCGTCACGGCCCTGCCGAAGGTCCGCCAGCCGGCCCCCGAGCCGCTGGTGCTGCCCAGCTACCCGACCCAGCGTCCGGCCGGTCAGGCCGCCGCCGCGACGGGTCCGGCGGGGCCCGCAGGCGCCGGAGGTCCGGGAGGTCCCGGACGCTCCGGGGGCTCGAACGGCCGCGGCTCCAGTGGTCCTGGTCGCGCTGGTCGCCAGGGGGCCGGCGCAAGCCTCACCCAGCCGCTGCCGCCCGCCCTGCCCGGCCGCTCCGGCAAGGCGCTCAAGTGGGCCGTCTCCCTCGTCGTCCTGGGCGCGATCGCGCTGGGCAGCTGGGGCACCGCCGAGGCTCTCATGTCGCAGCCCAACGCCAACTCCAACACCCAGATCAGCCAGGGCGGCACCACGGGTCATCTGCCGGGTGAGAGCGGCGCGAGCCAGCGGGCGCTGAAGCCGCTCGCGATCTCCTCAGCGACGGAGTTCTCGCCACTCGACCCGCAGACGATAGCGGGCGACAAGGCGGGCCTGGCCGTGGACGGCAAGCCCGACACCGCGTGGATCACCTCCAGCTACAAGGGCTATCCCAACTTCGGCAACCTGGCGAACCGCAAGGACGGCAGCGGCATCCTGATCGATCTGGGCAGCGTTCGCGACGTCTCCGAGGTCAAGGTGACCATCCCCACGACCGGCCAGACCATGGAGATCCTCGCCGCCCCGGCCGGCGCCACGGCCGCCCCCACCGACCTGAGCGGCTTCCTCCAGCGAATCAGCAACAGCGGCGCGGTCTCCGGCACCACACTGGACAGCGGCGTCCTGACCAAGCCCGTGCGCACCCGCTACATCCTGGTCCACGTCACGGCCCTGCCCCCGGACTCGACCCAGCCGGGCAACTTCCGCGGCGGCATCTCCGAAGTTCAGGTATTGGGCTGATCGTCACAGCGGGCTGACGCGGACGCCCCCGGGATGGCAGGCTTGACCCCGACTTTCGTGCGCACGACACGATGGCGCCGAGGGGGTGGAGGGCAGGGTGACCGAGCCGGTCGAGGACGCGGAGCTGCTGCGTCGCCATCTGGGAGGCGATCCCGACGCCTTCGGTGAGCTCGTGCGGCGGCACCGGGACCGGCTCTGGGCCATCGCCCTGCGCACGCTCGGCGACCGCGAGGAGGCCGCGGACGCGCTCCAGGACGCGATGATCTCGGCCTTCCGCTCCGCGCACACCTTCCAGGGCCGCTCGGCGGTGACCACCTGGCTGCACCGGATCGTCGTCAACGCCTGCCTGGACCGCGCCCGACGCGCGTCGACCAGAAGGGTTCGCCTGGTCGAGGACGACAGAACGCTGGAGAGCGCGGCCGGTCACGACGAGGGCGCCGATGTCTTCGCCGAACGCGGGGAGCTCCGCCGCGAGCTCGCGGCCGCACTGGCCACCCTGCCGCACGAGCAGCGGGCGGCGCTGGTCCTGGTCGACATGCAGGGCTACCCGGTCGCGGAGGCCGCTGCGCTGCTCGGCGTTCCGACGGGGACGGTGAAGAGCCGCTGCGCGCGAGCGAGAGCGAAGCTGCTGCCGCATCTGAGCCATCTGCGGACGGCCGGGGGCGACGCGGCGAAGGGCGACAGCGGACCAAGATCGCTAAGTGTTTCACGTGAAACATTTAGCGATCTTGGTGAGCGTGATCCTGGTCAACAGCCGAGCGAAGCGGACGAAGGGAACCCACCCGCCCAGAGACACGTCCCATCGACAGGAGCGACCGCTACCCGGGCAGCAGGAGGTGAGCTGAAGGCATGAGCGAGTCCACCGTGCACCCCGCCCACCCCGAGGTCGAGCTCATCTCCGAGCACCTTGAGGGGCTGCTCTCGGACGAGCAGAGCGCCGAGCTCGCCGCGCACCTGCGTGACTGCCCGGACTGCCGTGAGACCCACGACGCCCTGATCGAGCTCCGCGACCTGCTCGGCGCCGAGCCGGACCCGGGCCCCATGCCCGACGACGTGGCCGCACGCATCGACGCGGCGTTGGCCGAGGCGCGAGACAGCGAGGCGCGAGACAACGAGGCACCCGACAGCGAGGCGACCGGTGACTCGACCGGTGACGCCGCGGACGAATCCGGCATGCCACGGCCCACCCGTCGACCGGCGGACAACCGTCCGGCCGGGCGCTCGCGCGGGCGGCTGCGGCTGCGCCGGGCCCTCACCACCCTTGCGATCTTCGTCGCTGCCGGGGGCATCGGACTCGCCGTATCCAGCGGCGGCGACATCGACGGCGGCGCGAGCACCAGTGCCAACAGCGGCGCGGGCTCAGCGGCCGCTCCACGTCTCACCGGCGATGCGAACACCGTTTACGAGTTCACCACGGACGGCCTGAACGCCCAGATCCAGACGTTGGTGCGGGACCAGGCGCGGTTGCAGCTCAGCTCCCACGGCGCCGCGGCAACCGTCCCCGGAGCCACCCCCACCGCCCCGCCGTCGCCCGCCGACCACAGCTCGCCGACCACCCCCCAGTCGGCCGGCAAGGAGGCTGCGATTCATGGACCGACCGCGCCCGCCTGTGTCCTCGCCGCGACGAAGCAGTCGACGCCCCCGCAGGTCCAGGGGTTCGGTCACTATCTCGGCGTCCAGGTCTTCGCCCTGCTCTACCCGGTCGCGTCCGATCCGCACCACTGGGACGTCTATCTGGTCCAGAACTCCTGCGCTTCGCCGCTCCTCCTCTTCCACCAGTTGGTGCCGCGCGCGTGAAGCGCCGGGAATGCGAGACACTTGGGAACCGTTGACGGGGATGGCACCTCCCGCCCGAAAACCCCGGCAGCCCAAAGGTTGAAGTGTTCAGCCCGGTGCGATGCATTCAGGAGATTCAGTGAGCGACGTCCGCAACGTGATCATCATCGGCTCAGGCCCGGCCGGCTACACGGCCGCTCTGTACACCGCGCGTGCCTCGCTGAAGCCCCTGGTCTTCGAGGGCTCCGTGTCCTCCGGTGGCGCCCTCATGAACACCACCGAGGTCGAGAACTTCCCCGGCTTCCGTGACGGCATCATGGGCCCGGAGCTCATGGACAACATGCGCAGCCAGGCCGAGCGCTTCGGTGCCGAGCTCATCCCGGACGACGTCGTCGCGGTCGACCTCAGCGGTGACATCAAGACCGTCACCGACTCCGAGGGCACGGTCCACCGCGCCAAGGCTGTGATTGTCACCACGGGCTCGCAGCACCGCAAGCTCGGTCTCGAGCACGAGGACGAGCTGTCCGGCCGCGGCGTCTCCTGGTGCGCGACGTGTGACGGGTTCTTCTTCCGCGACCAGGACATCGCCGTCGTCGGCGGCGGCGACACGGCCATGGAGGAGGCGACCTTCCTGTCGCGCTTCGCCAGGTCCGTCACGGTCGTCCACCGCCGTGGCGAGCTGCGCGCCAGCAAGACCATGCAGGAGCGGGCCTTCAACGACCCGAAGATCTCCTTCGCCTGGAACAGCGAGGTCGCCGATCTGCACAGCGAGGCGGGCAAGCTCAGCTCGCTGACGCTGCGGGACACCGAGACCGGCGAGCCGCGCGAGCTGGCCGTCACCGGCCTGTTCATCGCGGTCGGCCACGACCCGCGCACGGAGCTCTTCAAGGGCCAGTTGGAGCTGGACGACGAGGGCTACCTGCGCGTGGACGCCCCGTCCACCCGGACCAACGTGTCCGGCGTCTTCGGCGCGGGCGACGTCGTCGACCACACCTACCGCCAGGCGATCACCGCCGCGGGCACCGGTTGCGCCGCGGCGCTGGACGCCGAGCGCTACCTGGCCGCGCTGGCCCACGCCGAGGCCGAGCACCAGCCCGCCACGGTCTGAGCGATTGACCAAGTGGCCGACTGACTGACAGCCGCACGCCTGCCGCCCGGCGGGCGCCCTGCTCCACCACACGACCTGCACCTGCAATCCCGAGGAGACCCCCGTGGCCGGCGCCACCATCACTGTCACCGACGCAACCTTCGAGTCCGAGGTCCTCAAGAGCGACAAGCCTGTTCTGGTCGACTTCTGGGCCACCTGGTGCGGCCCGTGCCGCCAGGTCGCCCCGATCCTGGAGGAGCTCGCGACCGAGTACGCGGACCAGCTCACCATCGCCAAGATCGACATCGACCAGAACCCGGCCACCCCGGCCAAGTACGGCGTGCTCTCGATCCCGACCATGAACGTCTACCAGAACGGCGAGGTCGTGAAGACCATCGTCGGCGCCAAGCCGAAGAGCGCGCTGCTCCGCGACCTGGCCGACTTCTTGGGCTAGCACAGCTTGGGATAGTACAGCTTGGGCTAGCACAGCTTGGGCTAGCACAGCTTGGCTGATGATCGGCTAAGGATCTTCACGACCGCAGCCCCCATGTTTCACGTGAAACATGGGGGCTGCGGCGTACGATCTTGCCTATGTCCCAGCAGCGCCCCTCCCACGCGTATCACTGGAAGCTCGGGGACAGCGGTCCCGCCGTCGCCGAGATCCGGTTCAAGCTCAGCCTGCTCGGCCTGCTGCCGGAGACACCGCCCGCCCGCCAGGGACGGCGCATCCCCTCGGCCGAGGCCCTCTTCGACACCGCCGTGGACGCAGCGGTCCGCCACTTCCAGCAGCAGCGTGGGCTCACCACCGACGGCATCGTCGGCCCGGAGACGTACCGCCATCTCAACGAGGCCCGCTGGCGGCTGGGCGATCGGGTACTCAGCTACACCCCCAGCGGGATGATGGTCGGCGACGACGTCGCCCATCTCCAGCAGCGGCTGCTCGACATGGGCTTCACGCCCGGCCGCGTCGACGGAATCTACGGCCCTGCCACCGCACAGGCCGTCAGCGAGTTCCAGCGCAACATGGGCCTGCACCCGGACGGCACGCTCGGGCCGACCACGTACGTGGTGCTGGAGCGGCTCTCCCGGACCGTCGTCGGCGGCGCGCCGCACGTGATGCGGGAGACAGAGATGCTGCGCCACTCCGGCCCGGCCCTGACCGGCAAGGTCATCGTGATCGACCCCGGGCACGGCGGTACGGACGCCGGCATCCAGGCTCACGAGGCCTCCGAGGCCGCGATCGTCTGGGACATCACCAGCCGCCTGGAGGGCCGCCTGACGGCGTTGGGCGTGCGCACCTACCTCACCCGGACCGCCGACGCCGCCCCTGACGAGACCGAGCGCGCCCGCTTCGCCAACCAGACCGGCGCGGACCTGATGATCTCGCTCCACCTGGAGGGCCACGCCAATCCCGGGATCGGCGGCGTCGCCAGCTACTACTACGGCGACGAGAGCCGCGGCCGCTGGTCGCACACCGGCAAGCAGTTCGCCGGCCTGGCCCAGCGCGAGCTGGTCGCCCGCTGCGGCCTCGGCGATCTGCGCAGCCACGCCCGCACCTGGACCTTGCTGCGCTCCACGAAGATGCCCTGCGTGCGTCTGGAGCTCGGTTACCTCACCAACGCGGCCGACGCGGCGCGCCTGCGCTCGGCCGAGGTGCGCGCCCAGGCCGTCGAGGCGATCGCCGTCGCAGTCCAGCGCGTCTATCTCCCACCGGAGGACGACGCCCCCACCGGGGTGCTTCACCTGCCCGCGGCCTTCGCCTGAAGGCGACAGCGCTCTCGAGACATGCCCCTGGCGCTACCAAGATCGCTAAGTGTTTCACGTGAAGCATTTTGCGATCATGGAAAGGGGACCAAGATCGCCAGATGTTTCACGTGAAACACTTAGCGATCTTGTAGAGCGCGATCTTGGTCGTGCAAACCGCTCACAGCGGCCGGAGCGAGGGCTCCTTCTGGACCGCGCCGAGCAACCGCTCCAGAGCGACCTCCATCTCGCCCTTCCAGGAGATCGCCGACCGCACCTCCAGCCGCAGTCGCGGATAGCGGGGGTGCGGTCGCACCGTCTTGAAGCCGACCGACAACAGATGATCCGCCGGCAGCACACAGCTGGGCTCCTCCCAGCGGGCATCGCCGAAGGCCTCGATCGCCTTGAACCCCCGCCGGACCAGGTCCTTGGCCACCGTCTGCACCAAAGTCCGCCCGATGCCCTGCCCCTGATATCCCGGCAGCACCCGAGCCGTCATCAGCTGCACCGCATCCGGCGAGATCGGGCTCGTGGGGAAGGCCAGCGAGCGCGGCACATAGGCAGGCGGTGCGTAGAGCACGAAGCCGGCCGGCGCTTCGTCGACGTAGGCGATCCGCCCACAGGAGCCCCACTCCAGCAGTACGGCGGAGATCCAGGACTCCTTCTCCAGCTCCGACTGCCCGTTCTTGACGGCAGCCTCACCACTGACCGGATCCAGCTCCCAGAAGACACAGGACCGACAGGGCAGTGGGAGATCGGCGAGCGAGTCGAGAGTGAGCGGTACCAGCCTGCGTCCCATGCGTCCACGATAGGCGCAGCGGCCCCGACACGGCAGCGCGATCACGGACCAGCCCACCAAGGAATCCCGCTGCCCCACCGACGCCCAGCCCCAAGGCGATCAGCGCGACCTGTTCGACACGGGCACTGCTCCGGTGCTGCCGCTCCATGGCTGCCTCCTCGAAATGCAGCCTAGCCACGGGCGGACACAGGCAGAAGCCCCCGCGCTTCGACTGAAACGCGGGGGCTCAGGCTTCAAGATCGTGCTGTACAAGATCGCCAAATGTTTCACGTGAAACATTTGGCGATCTTGGTCGCTCAGTCCTGCTCTTCCTCGATCTCCTCGGCGTGGCCGCCGTCACCCTCCAGCCCCTGCCGGAGCATCGCGCCCTCACCCGGGGCGAAGGAACCGAGGATCCGGTCGAGGTCCTCGACCGAGGCGAACTCCACCACGATCTTGCCGCGGTTCTTGCCGAGCTCGACCTTCACCCGGGTGTCGAAGCGGTCCGAGAGACGGTTCGCCAGGCTGGCGAAGGCGGGCGAGACACGGCGTCCCGCGCGGGGCGCCGCCGGGGGCTTGCGCGAGGCAGGGTTCTCGTCGAAGCCGATGACCGCGACGATCTCCTCCAGCCCGCGCACCGACAGACCCTCCGGGGAGATCCGCGCCGCCAGCTTCTCGCGCAGCTCGTCGTTCTCCACCGCCAGCAGTACGCGGGCGTGGCCCCCGGCGAACTCCCCGGCAGCGACCCGGCGCTGGATGAACGGCGAGAGCTTGAGCAGCCGCAGCGTGTTGTTCACGTGCGGTCGGGAGCGGCCGATGCGGTCGGCGAGCTCCCCCTGCGAGCAGGAGAAGTCGTACATCAGCTGCTCGTAGGCGGCCGCCTCTTCCAAGGGGTTGAGCTCGGCGCGGTGCAGGTTCTCCAGCAGCGCGTCGAGGAGCAGTTTCTCGTCGTCCGTCTCACGGACGATGGCCGGGATCGCGTCGAGGCCGGCCTCACGGCTCGCGCGCCAGCGGCGCTCGCCCATGATCAGCTCGTAGCGCTCCGGACCGACCTGACGCACCACGATCGGCTGGAGCAGCCCCACCTGCTGAATGGAGATGACGAGCTCGTTCAGCGCCTCGGGGTCGAAGACCTCACGCGGCTGACGCGGGTTGGGCGTGATCGAGTCCAGCGGCAGCTCGGCGAACCAGGCGCCCTCGACCGGTCGGAGCGCGTGCGGGTCCTCCTCCGGCGTCGCGGTCTCCACCGGCTCGGGCTCGCGCTCCAGCGTGCCGACCGGAATCGACGACGCGCCACCGGCGCCATTCAGCCCGGCTACCTTCACGGCGGCGACGCCGCGCTCGGAGCCGAGCACCGGCATGGCCGACGGAGAAGCGGTCCCGGGGACGGCCGAGGCACCGACCGGTGAAGCAGCAGCCGGGATCAGCGCTCCCAAGCCACGGCCAAGACCCCTACGACGCTCGCTCACCGGTTCCCCTCCATCGTGCTGTGCTGGTCGATCGTCCGGGGCTGCTGGGCATAGACCCCGGGCACCCCGGCTGCGTAGGCCACCTCGGCCGCCGCGGCATCCATCTCCGCGCCGCGAAGCGCGATCTCCTTGGCGGCTTCCAGATAGGAGAGCGCGCCGGTGGAACCCGGGTCGTAGGTGAGCACCGTCTGCCCGTAGCTGGGCGCCTCGGAGACACGCACCGACCGCGGGATGCTGGTCCGCAGCACCTCGGAGGTGAAGTGGCTGCGCACCTCGTCCGCGACCTGGGAGGCCAGCCGGGTGCGCGCATCGTACATGGTGAGCAGGATGGTGGACACGTGCAGATCCGGGTTGAGGTGAGCCCGGACCAGGTCCACATTGCGCAGCAACTGGCCGAGGCCCTCCAGCGCGTAGTACTCGCACTGGATCGGGATCAGCACCTCGCGTCCGGCCACCATCGCGTTGACCGTCAGCAGCCCCAGCGAGGGCGGGCAGTCGATCAGGATGTAGTCGAGGGGCTGCTCGTAGGCGGCGATGGCACGCTGCAGCCGGCTCTCGCGGGCCACCAGCGAGACCAGCTCGATCTCCGCGCCGGCCAGGTCGATCGTGGCCGGGCAGCAGAACAGCCCCTCGACGTCCACGACCGGCTGGACGACGTCGGCCAGGGGCTTCCCCTCGACCAGGACGTCGTAGATGGACGGCACCTCGGCGTGGTGGTCGATGCCCAGCGCGGTGGAGGCGTTGCCCTGCGGGTCAAGGTCGATGACCAGGACGCGGGCGCCATGCAGTGCCAGCGAGGCGGCCAGGTTGACTGTGGTGGTGGTCTTGCCCACCCCGCCCTTCTGGTTGGCGACCACCATCACCCGCGTCTGTGCGGGGCGCGGCAGCGGCTCGCCGACCCGCGACATCGCGGTGACAGCGGCCTGCGCGGCGCGCGCGATAGGGGTGTCGTCCGCGAGCGGCGGAGTGTCGGAGTCCTGCATGTCCGTCAGTGTTTCATGCGACGGTGCTGGATGGACACTGCGACCAGGGTCGACAAACGGAGATTGCGTCCGGGGCCCCGGCAGCGGTTCCCCAACGACCGGCTCTACGACGACGGCAGGATGCTGTTCGGACATGGGTCCGCCCCCCTCACACTCCGGGCTGTCGTCAGAATCATCGCGCAGCTCGCGGGGCACGGGGGGAAGTTGGGGACGTTCCAGCCCCCTGGGTACCAGAACTTCACTCGAAGGACGGGCGGGACGGGTGCGCTGGGCGGCCTCGCGGCTTCGGCTGAGGATGCCGGAGAGCAGGGAGCGACGTTTCACGAGCAACACCATGCCCGTTTTAAGTCAAATCTGACGGTTCGACACTCCGGTGCTTCTGACCGGGTCAAACGTCGACCAAGATCGCTAAGTGTTTCACGTGAAACATTTAGTGATCTTGGTCGGCTCGACCGAAGGGCCAGACCAAGATCTCCAGGTGTTTCACGTGAAATACTTAGCGATCTTGGTCAGCAGGCGCGCCGTCGAACCACTACCGGCGGCGCCGGGTCCCAGCACGAGAAGCCCGCGCAGCCTTGGCGCGCCGCGCCGCCGCCCGCACCCCGCCAGGGCTCTCGCCCACCTGCACCCGCACCACGTGCGTCGGCGTCGAGACGACGGCCGCCCCGATCACCTCCACCGACCACGACTCCGCGCCCAGCTTCTGCAGCGCGGCCTTGTGCTCGGCCACCTCCTGCTCCGCCGACTCCCCCTTCAGCGCCAGCATCTGGCCGTACGGACGCAACAGCGGAAGCCCCCAGCCGGCCAGCCGGTCCAGCGGCGCCACCGCGCGCGCGGTCACCACGTCGACCTGGATCTTGCCGACCATCTCCTCGGCGCGCCCGCGCAGCACGGTGACGTTGTCGAGACGCAGCTCCCGGACCACCTCCTCCAGGAAGGTCGTCCGCCGCAGCAGCGGCTCCAGCAACGTGATCTCCACATCGGGGCGCGCCAGCGCGACCGGGATGCCCGGCAGTCCCGCACCCGAGCCCACGTCGCAGAGCGACAGCGACCGCTTGTCCGGCAGCGCCTCACCCAGCACAGCGCAGTTGAGGATGTGCCGCTCCCAGAGCCGGGGCACCTCGCGCGGACCGATCAGCCCGCGCCGGACGCCCGCGTCCGCGAGCAGCTCCGCGTAGCGCACGGCCTGCTCCAGTCGGTCGCCGAAGATCTCCGCAGCAACCGCCGGGGTCTCCCCGAGGTCCATGTCGAACTCCTCGGGCTGGGCCTCCACCACGCCGCACCACTCCTCTTACTCACAACGGCCCCGCCCGCAGCAGAACTGCGAACGGGGCCGGACGAATCCCGCTACCACTCTCGGGCAGACCGGTCAGGCCGGCAGCACGACCACGCGACGCTGGGGCTCCTCGCCCTCCGACTCGCTGCGCAGACCGGCCGCGGCCACGGCGTCGTGGACGACCTTCCGCTCGAACGGAGTCATCGGCCGCAGTCGCACCGGCTCGCCGCTCTCCTTGACCTCCTTGGCCGCCTGCTCGCCCAGCGCGGTCAGCTCAGCGCGCTTGCCCGCACGGAACCCCGCAATGTCCAGCATCAACCGGCTGCGCTCCCCGGTCTCCCGGTGCACCGCCAGACGGGTCAGCTCCTGCAGGGCCTCCAGCACCTCGCCGTCCTGGCCGACCAGACGCTGCAGCGAACGCGCAGCACCCGGTCCCTCACCGACGATCGAGACGGAGGCGCGGTCGCCCTCGACGTCCATGTCGATGTCGCCGTCGAGGTCGGCGATGTCGAGGAGGGCCTCCAGGTAGTCGGCGGCGATTTCCCCCTCCTGCTCCAGGTTGGCCAGCAGCTCGCTCTTGGACGCGGCGCCCTCGGCGGGGGCCACGGTGCCGTCCGTCACGAATCGACTCCTTCGATGATCAGTAGGGGGTGGGAGATGAGGATCAGGACTTCTTCTTGGGCGACTGCCCAGAGCTGCCCTGGTTGCGGTTGCCGCCACCAGTGCTGCCGCCGGTAGCCCGGCCACGCGCCGGAGCGGTCTTGGTACCGCTACCGCCACCGCCGCCACCGCTCTGCTGACCGCCACCGCCACCGCCTCCGCCGCCGGACCGCTTCGCCTTGGTCTGCCGCTTCGGCTGCACCCGCACCGGAGCCGGCTCGGGAACGACGTCCTCAGGAGCGGCGGAGCCGCCCTTCACCAGGGAGCTGATCGAGGTCTTGATCTCGGAGCCGTCCGGGTTCAGCTTGCCCTGCGCCTTGAGGCGCGCCTGGCGCTCCGTGAAGGCGATGGAGCCGGGGGTCGGGTTACGGCGGATGATGACCAGCTGCTGGCCCAGGGTCCACGCGTTGGAGGTGACCATGTAGATCAGGACACCGACCGGCATGTTGATGCCGAAGAAGATGTAGATGACGGGGAGGACGTACATCATCATCTTCTGCTGCTGCATGTACGGCGTCTTGACCGTGAGGTCGACGTTCTTCGTCATGAGCTGGCGCGTGGTGAGGAACTGCGTGAAGCACATCGTCAGAATGAAGATCGCGGTGACGACCTTCACGCTGGTCAGGCTCGAACCGACGAAGGTCTGGGAGATCGCCGCACCGAAGATCTGCGCGTGGTTCGCACTGACCAGCAGCGTGCCGGTGATCACACCGACTGCCTTGTCCTGCGAGACGTTCTTCAGCACGCCGTAGAGCGACATGAAGAAGGGCGACTGCACCAGAAGAGGAAGACAGCTCGCAGCCGGGTTGGTACCCGCCTCCTTGTAGAGCTTCATCATCTCTTCGGACTGCTTCTGGCGGTCGTTCTTGTAGCGCTCCTGGATGACCTTCATCTTCGGCTGGAGCGCCTGCATGGTCCGCATGGACTTGATCTGCTTGACGAACAGCGGGATCATCGCCGCTCGCACAAGGACCGTCAGCATGACGATGGACAGGCCCCAGGCCGCGCCCGAGTCCTTACCGAAGATCGCCCCGAACACGGCGTGGAACTGCACCACGATCCAGGAGACGCCGTAGTACAGAGGTTTGAGGATTGAGTCGAGGAACCCCACGGGTCAGACTCCTTGGGCAGTGGTCGGAGGGACCGGCTTTCGAAGCCGCCGGTACCAGACCGGGTGCTTTCGTTCCGGGACGTAGTCGAAGCCGCCGGCACTCCAGGGATTGCACCGGAGGATGCGCCAAGCGGTCAGAGCGGTGCCCTTGATCGCGCCGTGGACCTTGATTGCCTCGAAGCCATAGCGGGAACAGGACGGGTGGTAGCGACACACCGGGCCCAGCATGGGGCTGATGGTCAGCTGGTAGAGCTTGATCAGCCCCAGCAGCAGGTACTTGCCGGCGAACAGCCCGGCCAGCCCGACCATCACCCACAGCAGGTAGGTCACTGCCCTGCTCCTGTCGGCGATGAGGCGCTCAGTTTGCGCAGCGCGGAGTCCAGATCGCGTGCCAGGTCCGCGTACTCCGCCTCGGCGGCCGAAGGAAGTGCGCGTACCACTATCAGGCTACCTGCGGGCAGGTCGCCGATTCGCTCGGCCATGAGGTGACGTAGCCGACGCTTGACGCGATTTCGGACCATGGCCACACCGACGGCCTTGCTGACAACAAAACCCGCACGCGCCGGGAGAAAGTTCCCCCCGGCGCCGTGCGGGTTTGCAGGCTCCGTCGTCGTGCCCGCCTCCGGACCGGCGGAACCGGGCAGGAAGAGGTGCACGACGAGCAGCGGGCGGCCGGCTCTGCGGCCCCGCCGTACCGCGGTCGCGAAATCCTCGCGCCGCCTCAGCCGATACTCGGAGGGCAGCACGACATGACGACCTTGGTGATCTGGCGGTTATCAGGCGGACAGACGGCTGCGGCCCTTTTCGCGGCGCGCCGCGAGGATCGCACGACCGGCACGCGTGCGCATCCGCAGGCGGAAGCCATGGGTCTTCGCGCGGCGGCGGTTGTTCGGCTGGAAGGTGCGCTTGCTCACGGGGTAACTCCAGGGTCAATCGAAGGGGCGGCGAAACATCGGTTGGCCGTCACCGTGCGTCCGCGCGATCCCCATAACCCGTTCTGTACGGTGATCCACGACGCCCGTAGCTGCGCGCCTCGGCTGCGGAGACTCCGCGGGCATGCGGCAGCGGCCATCGACAACTCGACCTCGTTACGGTACGCGGAACGGAGCCTACGGGTCAAACCGGCCCCGACCGGCCCGCTGCTCACCGGTGAGCGACCACGACCGTCCGGGCACGGACCAGCCGCGACACGTCGCCCACACCCTGTGGACAACAACTTGAACCAGGGCATGCCCGCCGCCTACCGTTGACAGACTTCCCATGGATCTCCTGCCCCAACGAAGGCGTGCACCAGTGGCTGACACAACCAACGATCTCGCTTCCGCTTGGGCGCGAGTCGTCGAGCGACTGGCGAGCGATCCGGAGGTCGGGGCCAAGGACAAGCACTGGCTCCAGCTGACGCATCCCATGGGGATGATGCACAACACCGCGCTGCTGGCCACGCCGAACGAGTACGGCAAGGGCGTGCTCGAAGGCCGGCTGGTGCAGAAGATCACCGAGCTGCTGGGGCAGGAGTTCCAGCGCTCGATCCTGATCGCGGTCGTCGTCGACGCCAACGCCGGCCTGCTCGCCCCTGAGCCCACGCCCGCGCCGCTCACGCCGCTCACGCCGCCCACGCCGCTGCCCTCCGCCGCCTACCAGCCGCAGCAGGCGTACGGCTACCCGCAGCACGCGCTGCCACCGAGCCAGCCGTACCAGGAGCAGCAGCCTCACTACCCCGCCGAGCGGCACTACTCCGAGCTGCCCCAGCCCCAGCCTCAGCCCCAGTACCAGCCCCAGTACCAAGAGCAGGAGCAGGCTCCGTATCAGGCTCCTCAGGAGCAGCCGTCGGCGTACCAGGACGAGTGGGCCGTACCGCAGTTGCCGGTCCAACTGCCGCCCCAGCCGCCGGCCCAGCAGATCGAGCCGCCGCAGCGTCAGCTGCCGGCACTCCCCGATGCCTCCGCGCCGCCCGCCCAGCAGCACCAGCCGCACCAGCAGTCACACCAGCAGCCGCACCAGCCCGCGTACTCGAGCGAGCCCGAACGCGAGCAGGGCGTCGTCGCCGTGCCCGCCCCGCCGTCTCCGCCGATGCCGCGGCCGGGGACCGGCTCCAGCGGCAGCTCTCCCGCGCTGCCCGGCAAGGACGAGCCGGCCGCCCGGCTGAACCCCAAGTACCTCTTCGACACCTTCGTCATCGGCTCCAGCAACCGCTTCGCCCACGCGGCCGCGGTCGCCGTCGCCGAGAGCCCCGCCAAGGCGTACAACCCGCTCTTCATCTACGGGGAGTCCGGCCTCGGCAAGACGCACCTGCTGCACGCCATCGGCCACTACGCCCGCAGCCTCTACCCGGGCACCCGCGTCCGCTACGTGAGCTCGGAGGAGTTCACGAACGAGTTCATCAACTCGATCCGCGACGACAAGGGCGACGGCTTCCGGCAGCGCTACCGCGACATGGACATCCTGCTCGTCGACGACATCCAGTTCCTGCAGAACAAGGAGTCGACGCAGGAGGAGTTCTTCCACACCTTCAACACCCTGCACAACGCCAACAAGCAGATCGTGATCTCCTCCGACCGGCCGCCCAAGCAGCTGGTCACCCTGGAGGACCGGCTCCGCAACCGCTTCGAGTGGGGCCTCACCACCGACGTCCAGCCGCCCGAGCTGGAGACCCGCATCGCGATCCTGCGCAAGAAGGCGATCCAGGAGCAACTCAACGCCCCCGCCGAGGTGCTGGAGTTCATCGCCTCGCGGATCTCGCGGAACATCCGCGAGTTGGAGGGCGCGCTGATCCGGGTCACCGCCTTCGCCAGCCTCAACCGGGCGCCGGTCGACCTGCAGTTGGCCGAGATCGTGCTGAAGGACCTCGTCCCCGGCGGCGAGGACGACGGGCCCGAGATCACCGCCGGCGTCATCATGCAGCAGACGGCCGCCTACTTCGGCCTCAGCGTGGACGACCTGTGCGGCTCCTCGCGCAGCCGGGTGCTGGTGACGGCGCGGCAGATCGCCATGTACCTGTGCCGGGAGCTGACCGACCTCTCGCTGCCGAAGATCGGGGCTGCCTTCGGCGGCCGCGACCACACCACGGTCATGCACGCCGACCGCAAGATCCGCACGATGATGGCCGAGCGGCGGGCCATCTACAACCAGGTGACCGAGCTCACCAACCGCATCAAGAGCTGACGCCGGACCGAGCACAGCGGTTCAGGAGGGGCGCCCATCGGGCGCCCCTCCTGTGTTTCCACAGTCAGGAGGACCTTTGCTCCGTCCACACCCTGGGGAGAAGCGAGTTATCCAGAATCGGTCCACAGGCCAGCCCGCTCTGGAAGGATCGTCCCAGCTCAACCCCCTGTGGACTTGTGGGAATCAGTCGTCCACAGCCTGTGGAGAACTGAGGGCCTGTCAACCGGGCGCCCGAGTTATCCACGCGCTGTCCCCAGGTTCGGGGTGGTTATCCCCAGCATTGACCGACTTCTCCACACGGACGTCCACAGAATGGCAACATCAAGAGGCATTTCACCGGGACGAGGGAAATGAGCTCCGTGATGTTGCCACAGGGGCTGTGGGTAACCAGGGGAAAACCTGGGGACGAAGTGGTGGACAACCTGGGGACAACCCAACTGCCCTGTGCACAGGGGGTGCTGAATCCACAGGACGTGTAGTTCTTCCACCGTCGCCGTCCCCAGCCAATGTGGACAAAAAAGGGGCTCCGACCAGCGCGGAATGGGGTTATCCACGGTTTCCACAAGGCCTACTACTACTACCCACTAGAGATAGCTCGGTCTTGATCCAAAAGGAGGTGGGGGCCAAATCTGTGGAGAACGCCTGACCCGACATGCGTTCGATGCCACTTCGGCCCATCTGCCTCAGCTGTCCGTGGTATGCGTCAGACTGTTCCTCGGCAACTAGGACGCAGAAGCGTCCTACCCACATCAGGAGGCGGTTACCGGTGAAGTTCCGGGTCGAGCGTGACGTCCTCGCGGAGGCCGTGGCCTGGGCCGCGCGCAGCCTCCCGGCCAGGCCCCCGGTGCCGGTCCTCGCCGGGCTGCTGCTGACGGCGGAGAGCCAGGAGGACACCGGCAAGCTGAGCCTGTCCGGCTTCGACTACGAGGTCTCCGCGCGCGTCGAGGCCGAGGCGGACGTGGAGGAGGCGGGCACGGTCCTGGTCTCCGGTCGCCTGCTCGCCGACATCTCACGCTCGCTTCCCAACAGGCCGGTGGAGATCTCCACCGACGGCGTGCGCGTGCTCGTCGTCTGCGGCAGCTCGCGATTCACACTGCCCACCCTGCCTGTGGACGAGTACCCGGCCCTGCCGGTGATGCCGACCGTCTCCGGCATGGTCCCGGGCGACGCCTTCGCGGCCGCCGTCGCCCAGGTCGCCGTGGCGGCCGGTCGCGACGACACGCTCCCGGTGCTGACGGGTGTCCGCGTCGAGATCGAGGACGACCGGGTCACCCTGGCCGCCACCGACCGCTACCGCTTCGCCGTCCGGGAGCTGCTGTGGAAGCCTGAGCAGCCCGGCCTGTCGGCCGTGGCCCTGGTGCCCGCGAAGACCCTGCTGGACACCGCGAAGTCGCTGAGCGCGGGCGACAACGTCTCCATCGCGCTCGCGGGCAGCGGAAAGGGCGAGGGCCTGATCGGTTTCGAGGGCGCCGGCCGCCGAACGACCACGCGCCTGCTGGAGGGCGAGTTCCCGAAGTTCCGCTCCCTGTTCCCGACGGAGTTCTCCGCGGTCGGCACAGTGGGCACCCAGAGCTTTGTGGACGCCGTCAAGCGTGTCTCCCTGGTCGCCGAGCGGAACACCCCGGTGCGGCTCAGCTTCGAGCAGGGCGTGCTGACCCTGGAGGCCGGCTCCGGCGACGACGCCCAGGCGTCCGAGCGCCTGGACGCGGACCTGGAGGGTGACGACATCTCGATCGCCTTCAACCCGGCCTACCTGCTGGACGGCCTGTCGGCCATCGACTCCCCGGTGGCCCAGCTGAGCTTCACGACGGCGACGAAGCCGGCGCTGCTGAGCGGCAAGGCTTCGCAGGAGACCGAGGCGGACGAGGCGTACAAGTACCTGATCATGCCGGTGCGCCTGTCCGGCTGACGCCCGGTTGCACCTCCAGAGCCCCGCGCCCCCAGGTAGTGCAACTGGCCGTCGGGGATAGGCTCAATCTGGTGCGGCAACGGGGCCGCGGACAGTCACCACGGAACGAAGGACTAGTCATGCAGCTCGGACTCATCGGTCTCGGCAAGATGGGCGGCAACATGCGCGAGCGCATCCGCCGCGCCGGCCACACCGTCGTCGGGTACGACCGCGACCCCGCCCTGTCCGACGTCGCGAGCCTCAAGGAGCTGGTGGGTTCCCTCGCCGCGCCCCGCGTCGTGTGGGTGATGGTCCCCGCCGGCGGCCCGACCCAGTCGACCGTGGACGAGCTGGCCGAGCTGCTGGAGCCGGGCGACGTCGTCGTCGACGGTGGCAACTCGCGCTGGACCGACGACGAGAAGCACGCTGCCGACCTCGCGGCCAAGGGCATCGGCTTCGTCGACTGCGGTGTCTCAGGCGGTGTCTGGGGCCTGCAGAACGGCTACGCCCTGATGTACGGCGGCTCCGACGAGGACGTCGCGAAGGTGAAGCCGATCTTCGACGCGCTCAAGCCCGAGGGCGAGTACGGCTCGGTCCACGCGGGCAAGGTCGGTGCCGGCCACTTCGCGAAGATGGTCCACAACGGTATCGAGTACGCCATGATGCAGGCCTACGCCGAGGGCTGGGAGCTGCTGGAGGCCGTGGACAGCGTCACCGACGTCCGCGAGATCTTCCGCTCCTGGAAGGAGGGCACGGTCATCCGCTCCTGGCTGCTCGACCTGGCCGTGGACGCCCTCGACAAGGACGAGCACCTGGGCAAGCTCAAGGGCTACGCCGCGGACTCGGGCGAGGGCCGGTGGACCGTCGAGGCCGCGATCGACCACGCCGTCCCGCTCCCCGCGATCACCGCCTCGCTCTTCGCGCGCTTCGCCTCGCGCCAGGACGACTCCCCGCAGATGAAGATGATCGCCGCGCTGCGCAACGAGTTCGGCGGCCACGCGGTCGAGAGCAAGTAGCGGTCGAGTCGAAGTAGCCAACTGGTAGCTGTTCCACCGGAGTTATCCACAACCTGCGAAGGAAGCTGTGCACGTCGCGCATCTCTCGCTGGCCGACTTCCGCAGTTACGCCCGGGTCGAGGTTCCGCTCGACCCGGGCGTCACCGCGTTCACCGGTCCCAACGGCCAGGGGAAGACCAACCTGGTCGAGGCCGTCGGCTATCTGGCGACCCTCGGCAGCCACCGCGTCGCGGGCGACGCCCCGCTGGTGCGCGCGGGCGCGCAGCGGGCCATCGTGCGCGGGATGGTGGTCCGCGACGAGCGGCAGACGCTGATCGAGCTGGAGCTGAACCCGGGCAAGGCGAACCGGGCCCGGATCAACCGCAGCGACAACGTCCGGCCGCGCGACGTACTGGGCCTGCTGCGGACCGTGTTGTTCGCGCCGGAGGACCTGGCGCTGGTCAAGGGCGACCCCGGCGAGCGCCGCCGCTTCCTGGACGAGCTGCTGACGCTGCGCGCCCCGCGGCTGGCCGGCGTGCGGCAGGACTACGAGCGGGTGCTGAAGCAACGCAACGCGCTGCTGAAGACAGCGGCGATGGCTCGGCGCTCCTCGGGGCGGGTGGAGCTGTCGACGCTGGACGTCTGGGACGACCATCTGGCGCGGACCGGCGCGGAGCTGCTGGCGCAGCGGCTGGACCTGGTCGCGTCCCTGCAGCCGCTGGTGGCGCGGGCGTACGAGGAGCTGGCGCCGGGCGGCGGTCCGACGCTGCTGGAGTACCGCTCCTCGATGGGCGAGGGCGTGCCGCTTGGCGGTGGCCGTGAGGCCCTGCATGCTGCTTTGCTGGCGGCGTTGGGGGCTGCGCGCAAACAGGAGCTGGAGCGCGGTCTGACGCTGGTGGGTCCCCACCGTGACGAGCTTGGCCTGCGGCTCGGTGAGCTTCCTGCCAAGGGTTATGCCTCCCATGGCGAGTGCTGGTCGTACGCGCTGGCGCTGCGCCTGGCCTCGTACGACCTGCTGCGCGAGGACGGCGGCGAGCCGGTGCTGATTCTTGACGATGTTTTCGCGGAGCTGGATGCGCGGCGGCGTGAGGCGCTGGCTCACCGGGTGGTCACGGGCGAGCAGGTCCTGGTGACGGCGGCGGTCCCGGAGGACGTTCCCGACGCGCTGCACGGCGCAAGGTTCGCCGTGATGGATGGCGAAGTCACCAAGCTTTAGTTGCAACCTGCTCAGGGGCGCGGGGAACTGCGCGACAATCCCCCAGCCTTCGGCCGGGAGGTGCCCCCTCCCACGCAGCTGGCAGGCCGAACGGGCAGGGCCATCCGCACGCCGGTGGTTCCTCGCGCAGTTCCTCGCGCCCCTGGATGCTGCATGATCCCCGCCTGCCTCAGCTGACCCGCGTACTCTTGGTTGCTTGTCCACAGGCTGGGGAAGGCGAGGCGCAGCATGGCGGAGGAGACTCCCGAGGTCAGTGGAGTCGATCTGGCCCGGGTCGCCCTTCGCGCTGCCAAGGAACAAGCTCGCAAGCGTGGCGACGCCGTGACCCAGAAGAAGCAGGCTCGCCGGACCGGGCTCCGCTCCGGGGCGCGTGCCGACGGCCGTGACCCGCAGCCGCTCGGCTCGGCGATCACGCGGCTGATCGCCGAGCGGGGCTGGGAGGCGCCCGCGGCCGTGGGCGGGGTGATGGGGCGGTGGCCCGAGATCGTGGGGAAGGACATCGCCGCGCACTGCGAGCCCGAGCACTTCGACGAGGACGAGCGGGTGCTCACCGTGCGCTGCTCCTCCACCGCTTGGGCCACTCAACTCCGCCTGATGGCACCGCAGTTGCTGCGTACCCTGAACACCGGTCTCGGTGACGGCACGGTCCGCTTCATCAAGGTTCAGGGCCCCTCCGGGGGTCCCGCCCGCTACAAGGGCAGGCTGCGGGCGCCCGGCAGCAAGGGCCCCGGGGACACCTGGGGCTGACGGGCACGGGAGTGGGTGTGACGCGCCGTAGGCGACGGAGCCGAGAAACGGGCTCCAGGGCGGCGTAGGCCCCCCGACCGGGTGTGGGGACATGTCCGGGCGTGGTTGACGTCCGGCACGGGCCGTTCAGAGGGCGGCAAAGCCCCATCTATGTCAGTCGTACCGGTAGACTGGAAGTCAAACACTGCCGCTTGCGGTATTGAGTCGAACGCCGTGGCCGCCTCCAGCCTGTCCGCAGGGCCGGGGCGCGGCCCGCGTTGTGCCAGAGAGGGCGTTTCGTGGCCGAGTCCGGCAACCCCAACCAGTCTCCCGAAGAGAACGGCGAGAGCGGCGACGGCAAGAAGTCGTACGACGCCAGTGCCATCCAGGTGCTGGAGGGGCTCGAAGCCGTCCGTAAGCGCCCGGGCATGTACATCGGCTCCACCGGTGAGCGCGGCCTGCACCACCTGGTGTACGAGATCGTCGACAACTCCGTCGACGAGGCGCTGGCCGGCCATGCCGACACCATCGACGTCACGATCATGCCCGACGGCGCCGTCCGCGTGATCGACAACGGCCGTGGCATCCCGGTGGGTGTGGAGAAGACCACCGGCAAGCCGGCCGTCGAGGTCGTGCTGACCGTGCTGCACGCCGGCGGCAAGTTCGGCGGCGGCGGTTACGCGGTCTCCGGTGGTCTGCACGGCGTCGGTGTCTCCGTCGTGAACGCGCTCTCGCACCGCCTCGCGGTCGAGGTCAGGACCGACGGCTACCGCTGGTCGCAGGAGTACAAGATCGGCGTGCCGGTCGCTCCGCTGGCCAAGCACGAGGAGACCCCGGAGACGGGCACCACGGTCACCTTCTGGGCCGACCCGGACATCTTCGAGACCACCGAGTACTCCTTCGACACGCTCTCCCGGCGCTTCCAGGAGATGGCCTTCCTCAACAAGGGCCTGACCATCTCGCTGACCGACGAGCGTCCGGACCACACCGACGACGACGGCAAGCCGAACTCGGTGCGGTATCACTACGAGGGCGGCATCTCCGACTTCGTGAAGTACCTCAACTCCCGCAAGGGCGAGGTGATCCACCCCACCGTCATCGACTTCGAGGCGGAGGACAAGGACAAGAAGATCTCCGTCGAGATCGCCATGCAGTGGAACACCTCGTACAACGAGGGCGTCTACTCCTTCGCCAACACCATCCACACGCACGAGGGCGGCACCCACGAGGAGGGCTTCCGCGCTGCGCTGACCGGTCTGGTCAACCGCTACGCGCGGGACAAGAAGCTGCTCCGCGAGAAGGACGACAACCTCACCGGCGAGGACATTCGCGAGGGTCTGACCGCGATCATCTCGGTCAAGCTCGGCGAGCCGCAGTTCGAGGGCCAGACCAAGACCAAGCTCGGCAACACCGAGGCGAAGACCTTCGTGCAGAAGGTCGTCCACGAGCACTTCAACGACTGGCTGGACCGCAACCCGAATGAGGGCGCGGACATCATCCGCAAGGCGATCACCGCCGCCACGGCCCGCGTCGCGGCCCGCAAGGTGCGTGACCTGACCCGCCGCAAGGGTCTGCTGGAGTCGGCGTCGCTGCCCGGCAAGCTCTCGGACTGCCAGTCCAAGGACCCGACCGAGTGCGAGATCTTCATCGTCGAGGGTGACTCCGCCGGCGGCTCGGCCAAGCAGGGCCGGGACCCGCGGGTGCAGGCGATCCTGCCGATCCGAGGAAAGATCCTCAACGTCGAGAAGGCCCGGATCGACAAGGTGCTGCAGAACACTGAGGTCCAGGCGCTGATCTCGGCCTTCGGCACCGGCGTGCACGAGGACTTCGACCTGCAGAAGCTCCGCTATCACAAGATCATCCTGATGGCGGACGCCGACGTCGACGGCCAGCACATCTCCACGCTGCTGCTGACCCTGCTCTTCCGCTACATGCGCCCGCTGATCGAGGGCGGCCACGTCTTCCTCGCCCGCCCGCCGCTGTACAAGATCAAGTGGGGCCGGGACGACGTCGAGTACGTCTACACCGAGCGCGAGAAGGAGACCTCCCTGGAGGCCGGCCGCCAGGGCGGCCGCAAGCTGCCCAAGGACGACGCCATCCAGCGCTTCAAGGGTCTGGGCGAGATGAACGCCGAGGAGCTGCGGGTCACCACCATGGACCGCGAGGTCCGCCTGCTCTCCCAGGTCACCCTGGAGGACGCCGCCCGCGCCGACGACCTGTTCTCGATCCTCATGGGCGAGGACGTCGAGGCCCGCCGCTCCTTCATCCAGCGCAACGCCAAGGACGTCCGCTTCCTCGACGTCTGAGGCTCCGGCAGCCGCAGCGCAGCGAAACCGCAGCGAAAGGAACATGACCACCCGTGGTCGATGACAACCGCCCCGAAGGCGCGCAGCCGGAGGAGACCCCCGACGAGACCGGCCTGGCCGGTCTGCTGGACACCAGGATCGAGCCGGTCGAGCTCGAGACGGAGATGCAGCGCTCGTACCTCGACTACGCGATGAGCGTGATCGTGTCGCGTGCCCTGCCCGAGGTCCGCGACGGCCTCAAGCCGGTGCACCGGCGCGTGCTCTACGCGATGTACGACGGGGGCTACCGCCCAGAGAAGGGCTACTACAAGTGCGCCCGCGTCGTCGGCGACGTGATGGGCAACTACCACCCGCACGGTGACAGCTCGATCTACGACGCGCTGGTCCGCCTCGCGCAGCCGTGGTCGCTGCGGATGCCGCTGGTGGACGGCAACGGCAACTTCGGTTCCCCGGGCAACGACCCGGCCGCCGCGATGCGGTACACCGAGTGCCGGATGATGCCGCTCGCCATGGAGATGATGCGGGACATCGACGAGGAGACCGTCAACTTCTCGCCGAACTACGACGGCCGCTCCCAGGAGCCGCAGGTCCTGCCGGCCCGCATCCCCAATCTGCTGGTCAACGGCTCGACCGGCATCGCGGTCGGGATGGCGACCAACATCCCGCCGCACAACCTGCGCGAGGTCGCCTCCGGTGCGCTCTGGTATCTGGAGAACCCGGAGGCCTCCAACGAGGAGCTTCTGGAAGCCCTGATCGAGCGGATCAAGGGCCCGGACTTCCCGACCGGCGCGCTGATCGTCGGCCGTCGCGGCATCGAGGACGCCTACCGCACCGGGCGTGGCTCGATCGCGATGCGCGCGGTGGTCGAGGTCGAGGAGATCCACGGCCGTCAGTGCCTGGTCATCAGCGAGCTGCCGTTCCAGGTCAACCCGGACAACCTGGCGCTGAAGATCGCCGACCTGGTCAAGGACGCCCGCATCGGCGGCATCGCGGACGTCCGCGACGAGTCCTCGTCCCGTACCGGCACCCGCCTGGTCGTCGTGCTCAAGCGCGACGCGGTCGCCAAGGTCGTGCTGAACAACCTCTACAAGCACACGGACCTGCAGACCAACTTCGGCGCCAACATGCTGGCCCTGGTCGACGGAGTGCCGCGCACGCTCTCGATCGACGCCTTCATCCGGCACTGGGTCAACCACCAGGTCGACGTCATCGTCCGCCGCACCCGGTTCCGGCTGCGCAAGGCCGAGGAGCGCGCGCACATCCTGCGCGGCCTGCTCAAGGCGCTGGACGCGATCGACGAGGTCATCGCGACCATCCGCCGCTCGGACACGGTCGACGTGGCCCGCCACGCGCTGATGTCGCTGCTGGCGATCGACGAGATCCAGGCCAACGCGATCCTGGAGATGCAGCTGCGTCGCCTGGCCGCCCTGGAGCGCCAGAAGATCACGGCCGAGTACGACGAGCTGATGGCCAAGATCCGTGAGTACAACGCGATCCTGGACTCGCCGGCGAAGCAACGGGAGATCGTCTCCGAGGAGCTGACCGCGATCGTCGACAAGTACGGCGACGACCGGCGTTCGACGCTGATCCCCTACGAGGGCGACATGTCCGTCGAGGACCTCATCGCCGAAGAGGACATCGTCGTCACGATCACCCGTGGCGGCTACGTCAAGCGCACCCGCTCGGACCTCTACCGCTCGCAGAAGCGCGGCGGCAAGGGCGTGCGCGGCGCGCAGCTGAAGCAGGACGACATCGTCGACCACTTCTTCGTGACCACCACGCACAACTGGATCCTCTTCTTCACCAACAAGGGCCGGGTCTACCGGGCCAAGGGCTACGAGCTGCCGGACGCCGGGCGCGACGCCCGCGGCCAGCACGTGGCCAACCTGCTGGCCTTCCAGCCGGACGAGCGGATCGCGCAGGTCATGGCGGTGCGCACCTACGAGGCGGCGCCCTACCTGATCCTGGCGACGCGCTCCGGGCTGGTGAAGAAGACGGCGCTCAAGGACTACGACTCGCCCCGCTCCGGCGGCCTGATCGCGATCAACCTGCGTCAGGACGAGGAGGGCTCGGACGACGAGTTGATCGGCGCCGAGCTGGTCTCCGCCGAGGACGACCTGCTGCTGATCTCCAAGAAGGCTCAGGCGATCCGCTTCACCGCCACCGACGAGGCGCTGCGCCCGATGGGCCGTGCCACCTCAGGTGTGAAGGGCATGAGTTTCCGTGAGAGCGACGAACTGCTCTCCATGAGCGTGATCCGGCCCGGTACCTTCGTCTTCACGGCCACTGACGGCGGTTACGCCAAGCGGACCAGCGTGGACGAGTACCGCGTCCAGGGCCGCGGTGGGCTGGGCATCAAGGCAGCGAAGATCGTCGAGGACCGCGGCTCGCTGGTGGGCGCGCTGGTCGTCGAGGAGGCCGACGAGATCCTGGCCATCACCCTCGGCGGCGGAGTGATCCGCACGCGGGTTGCCGGGGTCCGTGAAACCGGACGTGACACGATGGGCGTCCAACTGATCAACCTGGGCAAGAGGGACGCGGTCGTCGGCATCGCCCGTAACGCGGAGGGCGTGGCCGAGGACGAGGTGGAGGACGGCGAGGACGGACCGGTCGAGGCTGCTGCGGAGGCGACCCCGACGGGCGAGACCGTGCCGGACGCGACTGTGGCGGACGAGGGCTCGCCCGCCGACTCCGGCTCCGACGCGGAGTGAGTTGCGGAGTGAGTCGACGATGACTGTGGACGGGCCCCGGTGCAGTCGACCGGGGCCCGTGCCAGGATTCTCTTCAGGTTGACTGCTTGCGCTTTGAACCATCACGCGTGCAGCGTGAGGGCGTGACGACACACCAGGGCCTCCCCGGCCCTGGAGGGGAATGCGGGAGGACCAGGGTGAGTGGACCCACGGGTGCGGCTGGTGCCGCGGGGCGGGCGCAGAACACCGCCGGTGCGACATCCGGCGGCGCCGGCGGTGCCGGGCGTGACGCGGGCTCGACGTCGGTGATGCCCGCCGTCGGGCCTGACGGCGGCCCGCAGGCCCCTCGCCGCCGTCAGGGCGGCCCCAACGGCGAGCAGGCGCAGGCCCGGGCCGCCGCCGAGGCCGGCAACCCGGCCGCGGGCGCGCCCACGACGGCGGGCGGCGGCTACTCGACGCCCACGACCTACGCCAAGGGCCAGCCCACGCCGCCGCGCGGCACGCCGGTCCCCGGCGCGGGCGGTCCCGGCGGTTCGGGCGCCGGTGCGGGCGACCGCGCCCCGGGCGGCGCGGGCAACCGGCCTGCCGCCCGTCCGGGCCCGGCGGCCCCGCCGTCCGGCCGGACCCGGCGCGCGCGGCTGCGCGTGGTGCGGACCGACCCGTGGACGGTGATGAAGGTCAGCTTCCTGCTCTCCATCGCCCTGGGCGTGGTGACCATCGTCGGCGTCTCGCTGCTGTGGATGGTCCTGGACGCGGCCGGTGTCTTCAGCTCGCTGGGCGGCACGCTCAAGCAGGCCACCACGGGTGCGGACGCCTCCAGCGGCTTCGACCTCCAGTCGTACCTCTCCTTCGGCAACGTCTTCATGTTCACCGGCCTGATCGCGGTGATCGACGTGGTGCTGCTGACGGCGCTGTGCACACTGGGGTCGTTCATCTACAACACGGCCGCCGGGATGACCGGAGGCGTCGAGCTGACGCTGGCCGAAGAGGACTGAACCGGGTCTGCCGAGGCCCTGATCAGCTGACCTCAGAGAACGGATTTGGGCAGACCGCTGCAGGTGCGCTAATCTTTCAACGCAACGCAGCGCGGGCCTATAGCTCAGACGGTTAGAGCGCTTCCCTGATAAGGAAGAGGCCACAGGTTCAAGTCCTGTTAGGCCCACAGCGTGCAGAGCCCCGATCGGCTCCGGTGAAACGGAGATGGTCGGGGCTCGCTCATTTGCTGGCCGTTGTGGAGACGCGGCTTGGGCGTCCCCGGCTGGGGTGTAGCATCGCGGCAAGGACGTCATCGAGGAAGTCGAGGTCTCGCGGTGAAGAAGCTTCTGCTGGTTGTTCTGGCTGTTCTGGGCGGGTACTTCGTCTACCGCCAGGTGCAGGCCGACCGCGCCGAGCAGGACCTGTGGACCGAGGCCACCGACCCGATCCCGGCCGGCTCGCGCTGACCGTGCGGCGGCACACAAGATCGCACTGTGCAAGATCGCCAAGTGTTTCACGTGTGACATTTAGCGATCTTGGTGCGTAAAAGGTGGTCCGTGCTGCCGCGCCGAGCGGGTACGCTTGTCGGCGGCAGTTCGCGGGGCCTTAGCTCAGTTGGTAGAGCGCCGTCTTTGCATGGCGGATGTCAGGGGTTCGACTCCCCTAGGCTCCACGCAGCGTGGAACTGACGAAGGGCCCCACCCGTGCGGGTGGGGCCCTTCGTGCTGGGCCCTTCGAGTGGGGCGCGCACGCTCACTTCTCCGGCTTCTTCTCCTTCGCCTTGGCCTCGGCTTCCTTCGCCTCCTTGGCCTCGACCTCCGGGTCGAGCGGGAGGGAGCCGTTGACGGCCGCGCTGGCGCTGCTTCCGCCGGAGCCCGGCGCGGTCTCCCGCAGCGGGATCGGTGTCGTCGGCGGCTCGACCAGCCAGTCCGGGTTGCTCTGCCGCTGGTACCACTTCCAGGCCACCAGGCTGCCGGTGGCCAGCGCGCCTACGGCCAGGAGAGTGAGACTGCGGCGCGCCCAGCGGCCCTTGCGGGACGCGGCCCGCGCGTGGGCGGCGGTCAGCGCCTCGATCTCGGCCAACGAGATCTCACCGCGCAGCACCGGCAGGGCGGCAGCCGAGCGGTCGTGCAGCTGCTGGGCCGCCAGCTGGGCGGCGGGCAGGGCTCGTTCCTGCGCGACGATGCGCGCCTGGCGCGCCTGCTCGGCCGCGACGGCTGCCGCCAACAGGGCCTGCTGCCTGGCCTGCCGCGCGGCGACCTTCGCCTGCCGACCGGCCTTGACGACCGCCTCGTCCACGGCCGGCGGGACGTTGCCGCGTGCCTGGTCCCACAGCGGGACCACCTGGCCCTGGACACGGCTCTGCGCCGCCAGGCGGGCGTGCTCCACCGCCGAGCCGATGGCGGGGGCCCATTTCTGCCAGGCCTCCTCGCCGTAGTGCGCTGCGGCGTCCTTGGCGCTCACGGCGTAAGGCGTGAGCTGCTCACGGGTGCGACTGGCTGCCTCGCGAGCTGTGTCGATCCGGGTCACCGGAAACCTCCTCCTCGGGCGTCCTGTTTGTCACGTATCCACCCAATGAAAGATCATGCCGCCTGTTTTCCTCTCAGGCGCGCTGAAAACGGATCCTTCTCTTCGCATCCTGCTCCTTTGGGAGGCGTTGCACAGGGCGTGGGAGGATTCCGGGTGTCAGCATCCGTGCGCCGAGGCGCGCGAAGGACTCCAGGAAGGCGCATCGTGGCCCAGGAACTGTTCGCCACTCTCCACACCAACCACGGGGACATCGAGCTCAAGCTCTTCCCGTTCCACGCCCCCAAGACCGTGGCGAACTTCGTGGAGCTGGCGGACGGCACCCGCGAGTGGACCCACCCGGGCACCGGCGCGAAGACGACCGACAAGCTGTACGACGGCACGATCTTCCACCGGGTCCTCGCGGGCTTCATGATCCAGGGCGGCGACCCGCTGGGCGTCGGCGTGGGCGGCCCCGGCTACGAGTTCGGCGACGAGATCCACCCCGAGCTGGTCTTCGACCGCCCCTACCTGCTGGCCATGGCGAATGCCGGTCCGGGCACCAACGGCTCGCAGTTCTTCGTCACGGTGGCCCCGACCACCTGGCTGAACCGCAAGCACACCATCTTCGGCGAGGTCGCCGACGAGGCCTCCAGGAAGGTCGTCGACGCCATCGCGACCGTCGCCACCGGCCGCAACGACCGTCCGGTGGAGGACGTCGTGATCGAGTCGGTGGAGATCACCCGCCGTTGATCCGTCCCGACCTTGCAGGGTCCGGGCTCCGCTGAGGGAGACTGGGCCCTGTCGGCTTTCATTGCCGGTGTCACTCCATCCGTGTCGCCTCAGAGGGGGATCCAGCGATCATGCTGCCGGACTGCTATCGGCACCCGGGCCGCGAGACGGGCGTCCGCTGCTCGCGCTGCGAGAAGCCGGTCTGCCCCGAATGCCGGGTGGAGGCCGCCGTCGGCTTCCAGTGCCTCGACTGCGTGCACGAGGGCCGCGCCGCCGCGCGGGTGAGCGCGCCGCGTACCGAGTACGGCGGTCAGCTGGTGCGCGATGGCGCGTTGGTGACCAAGCTGCTGATCGCCGCCAATCTGGTGGTCTGGCTGCTGGCCTTCACCGGCGGTGACGCCTTCGTCGCCCGCTGGATCATGCAGGGTGACGCGGTCGCGGTGAGCCACCAGTGGTACCGGATGATCACCTCGGTCTTCCTGCACCAGCAGCTGCTGCACATCGCGATGAACATGTGGTCGCTCTGGGTGCTGGGCCCGTATCTGGAGAAGGTGCTCGGGCGGGTTCGCTTCCTGGCCCTCTACCTGCTCTCCGGCCTGGGCGGCTCTGCGCTGGTGCTGGCGACCGACTCGAAGGCGATGGTGTTGGGCGCCTCCGGGGCGATCTTCGGCCTGCTCGGCGCCGTGATCGTGGTCCACCGCCACCGCGGCTACCAGCTCGGGCCGATCATGGCCGTGCTGGTCGTCAACCTGGTGGCGACCTTCTCCCTCGGCTTCATCGCCTGGCAGGCGCACATCGGCGGCCTGGTGGTCGGCACGCTGATCGCGGCCGGCTACGCCTACGCCCCGGCGGCCCGCAGGAACGCGGTGCAGGGGCTCGCGGTGGTGCTGGTCGCGGCACTGGTCGCCGGGGTCAGCCTGTACGCGGCGGCGCAGATCACGCTGTGATCGTCCGGCCGCTCACAGGGTGAGGTTTTCCACAAGTACACGGAAGGGGCCCGCACAGCTGTGCGGGCCCCTTCCGTGTGAGCTTCGCTACGCGTGTTCACCTGCGGATTATCTGCTGTCCGAGGAACTGGCGGGCGATCGTCCGGTTCAAGTTATCCACAGATAGTCAGGGTTTTCCCCACTGTGGACAAGCCTGTGGACAAGTCACTTCCACTGCGTGGATACACCGAAGCCGGCGGCGATGAAACCGAAGCCGATGACGATGTTCCAGTTGCCGATCGCGCTGATCGGCCACTGGGCACTGGTCACGTAGTAGACGACGATCCACACCAGACCGGCGAGGAAGAGCCCGAGCATGATGGGCGCGATGAAGCCCCGCCCGGACTTGAGCTTCACCGGCGTCGCGGTGGTCGTGGTCGGCGGGGTGTAGTCCGACTTCTTGCGGATGCGTGACTTCGGCACGAGAAGGGCTCCCGGGGACTGTGGGCCAACAGCAGGTGCGGCAACTTCGGCAGGCGCCCGAGCGAGATACCGGGCACCGCACACTACGCCAGCGTCCGTTAGCGTAGTGGCTCCCGGAGTCGGAAGGAGATAAGGGTACGTGGCAGATTCCGAAGAAGTTCCGCCGACTGCGGAAATTTCTCCGAACGAGGGACCGTCCGAGGTTCGCCGCCCCGGTCGATATGTCGGTCGCGCCCTGACTTGCCTGATCTTCGCCCTGGCCGGCTTCCTCTTCTACACCAGCGCCCACACCTCCCAGGGCACGAATCTGCGGAACGACGACACCCTCCTCCGTCTCTCCGACCTGATACAGCAGCGCAGCCAGCAGAACGCCACGGCCGACGCGAACGTGGCCGCCCTGCGCGCGCAGATCGACCAGCTCGCCCGGCAGCACTCCAACAACCCGGCCGACGCCGCCCGGCTCACGGCACTGGAGCAGGCGGCCGGCCTCGATCCGCTGGCCGGAGCGGGCGTCACGGTCACCCTCAACGACGCCCCGCCGAACGCCACCGCCAGGATCCCCGGCGTCCCGCAGCCCCAGCCCGACGACCTGGTCATCCACCAGCAGGACCTGCAGGCCGTCGTCAACGCGCTGTGGCGCGGCGGCGCGCGCGGGATCCAGGTGCAGGACCAGCGGCTGATCTCCACCAGCGCGGTGCGCTGCGTCGGCAACCAGCTGATCCTGCAGGGGCGGGTCTACTCCCCTCCATACGTGGTCAAGGCGGTCGGAACGCCGACATCGCTGATCACCTCGCTGAACGGCGACAGCTACATCCAGAACTATCTGCAGTACGTCGCGGCCTACGGGCTCGGCTGGAAACTCGACCAGTCCAAGGCGATGACTCTTCCCGGCTACTCCGGCACAGTGGACCTCCAGTACGCCAAGGCGCAGTAGTCACGACTCGCTGGTGGGGGAGGGCCCGGGGTGGGACGGGTGATCGGCCGCACGCTCGTCGAGCTGTGCATCACCGTGGGCGCGCTGATCGTGCTGCTCACCGTCTACGTGCTGTTCTGGACCAACATCTCCGCCGACAACGCGATGGCGGGGGAGCTGGCCCGGCTCCAGCAGCAGTGGGACCAGCCGCAGCTGTCGGGTCCTTCCGCGCCTTCCGGTGCCTCCCCTTCCGCCGCGCCGTCGGCAGCGCCCTCGCCGTCCCCCTCGCTGGTCGCCTACCCGCCGGGCGAGGCCTTCGCCGTCCTCTACATCCCGCGGTTCGGCAAGGACTGGAAGAAGCCCGTCGTCGAGGGCACCGGGACGACGGACCTGCAGCGGGGCATCGGCCACTACACCGGCACGGCGGAGCCCGGCCAGCCCGGCAACTTCGCGCTGGCCGGTCACCGGCGCACCTGGGGCAACCCCTTCAACGACTTCCCGCTGCTGCGGCCGGGGGACCGGATCTACCTCGACGACGGGCACTACTGGTACGTCTACGTCCTGGACCGGACGCCGCTGCGCACGCTGCCGACGGACGTCGGCGTGCTGGCCCCGCTCCCGCCGGAGTCCGGCTACCGCACGCCCGGCTCGTACCTGACGCTGACCACCTGCGATCCGGCCTGGGGGCACAGTCACCGGCTGATCGAGTGGGGCCATCTCGTCTCGACGACGCCCGTCTCGGCGGGGACGCCGGCGGGGTTGGGCTGATGAGACCCTGACGCAGGGCGCCGCCCGTTAATCTGGTGCGGACAGGAGGAGCGGAGGAGGCTCGCTCGATGTACGGCTTTCTGTGGCGCAAGCTGCCCGGCAGCGCACCCGTGCGCGCCCTGCAGTGCCTGCTGCTCTTCCTCGCTGCGGTCTTCGTGCTCTTCCAGTTCGTCTTCCCGAGCGTGGAGCCGCTGCTCCCCTTCGGCGACGTGACGGTCAACGGCACCGGCGGCGGCACCAGCTCCACCACCGCGCCCTCCCCCGGGCCCTCGTCGTCCACGCTCAACGGTGCGCACCGACTGCCGGTCGCGGGCCCAGATCCAAGCCTGAACCACGGAGTTGCTGCCTGATGACCGCCCGGCCCGCCGCTCGCATCCTCGTCGTCGACAACTACGACAGCTTCGTCTTCAACCTGGTCCAGTACCTCTACCAGCTGGGCGCGGAGTGCGAGGTGCTGCGCAACGACGAGGTGGACGTCGCCTCGGTGACGCGTGAGGCCTACGACGGCGTGCTGCTCTCCCCCGGCCCCGGCACGCCGGAGGAGGCCGGGGTCTGCGTCGAGATGGTGCACCACTGCGCCGACATCGGCCTGCCGGTCTTCGGCGTCTGCCTCGGCCTGCAGTCCATCGCCGTCGCGTACGGCGCGGTGGTCGGGCGCGCGCCCGAGCTGCTGCACGGCAAGACCTCGCCGGTCAGCCACGAGGACGGCGGCGTCTTCGCCGGCCTGCACTCGCCGCTGACCGCCACGCGCTACCACTCGCTCGCGGTCGAGCGGGACACCGTGCCGGACGAGCTGCACATCACGGCGTGGACCGAGAGCGGCGTCATCATGGGCCTGCGTCATCGCGAACTGCCGGTCGAGGGCGTCCAGTTCCACCCCGAGTCGGTGCTCACCGAGGGCGGCCACCGGATGCTCGCCAACTGGCTCGGCAACTGCGGCGACCCGGACGCCGTGGCCCGCTCGGCGGGGCTGGCCCCGGTGATCGGCCGGGCGGCCGTCGCGTGACCGCGCTGCGCCCGGAGTCCGAGGCGCAGGATTTCTGGCAGGACGATCAGACCCTGCAACTGCGCGCGGTCCGGCCCGCTGAGCCCGTCTCGCCGCCGACGCGTTCAGGCGGCCGCGCGGCCCGGCGCAGGGCCGCGAAGCGGCGCAAGGACGGCCCCGGCATCCTGGCGGTCCGGGCCTTCGGCGAACTGCTGATCACGCTGGGCGTGGTGATGATCCTCTTCGTCGCCTACCAGCTGTGGTGGACCAACGTCCGCGCCAACGACTACGCTAACTCACAGGCGTCGACGCTGGAGCAGCAGTGGGGCGGCGGGGGCGGGACGCCGACCCATCCGGCGTATCCGGCCTCGGTGCCGGTGGGATCGAAGTTCGCGATCATCTACATCCCGAAGCTGGACGTGAAGACTCCGATCGCGGAGGGCGTGGACAAGGAGTCCGTCCTCGACAACGGCATGGTCGGCCACTACTCCGGCGGGCAGGAGACGGCCTTCCCCTGGGCGAGCACCGGCAACTTCGCGCTGGCCGGCCACCGCAACACGCACGGTGAGCCGTTCCGCTACATCCCCCGACTGGTGCCGGGAGACAAGATCGTCGTGGAGACGGCCTACGACTGGTACACCTACCAGGTCACCAGCTCCCTGCCGCAGACCTCCCCGAGCAACGTCAGCGTCATCGCCCCCGTCCCGCCGCAGAGCGGCTTCACGAAGCCGGGCCGCTACATCACGCTGACGACGTGCACGCCCGAATTCACCTCGACGTATCGAATGGCCGTGTGGGGCACGCTGGTTGAGGACCTGCCGAAGAGCGCGGGCAAGCAGCCTGCGGCACTCGGCGGCTGACTGGTCATCCGATTCGCTCGGATGGGACAGACTCGCCGCGGGTGGGTTGTCCACAGGCCAGTCTCCACACCGTCGTCTGCTTCGTCTCGGCGTCCTCCAGCTCGCGCTGGACCGGGACGGCATACGTTGCCAGCGGGTCGAACTCTGTGCGGGGGAGGTAGGCGCGGCCGGGGTCGCCGACGAGGGCTGTCGCGCCGGCGGCCTGCGCGCGGCGGAGGAAGGCGAGGACGCGGGTGGCCATCGTGCGTTCGTAGAAGGCGTCGCCGACGAGGACGACGTCCACAGCCGGGGGATCGTCGTCCAGCACGTCGCCGAGGCTCGGGCCGAGGGTGACCGCGTTGGCCGACGCGTTGAGGGCGAGGGCGTCCAGGGCGAGCGGGTCGATCTCGCTGACCGCGACGCTCGCCGCGCCTGCCTTCGCCGCCGCGATGGCGACCAGGCCCGAGCCGGAGGCCAGGTCGAGGACGCTGCGGCCGGCGACGGTCTCCGGGTGGTCGAGGACGTAGCGCGCGAGCGCCAGCCCGCCCGCCCAGGCCTGGGCCCAGAACGGCGGTGGGGCGTCGGCCGCGCCGGAGGCGCGATCCGTCTCCGACCACAGGTCGAAGACTCGGTCGGCGGAGTGGAGCAGGACCTCGGGGACGAAGGGGTTGGCGACGAGACGGGTGCGGGCGCGGATGAACTCCGCTGCGGTGGAACTGATGACGCTCACCGCGCCAGTCTGCTGACCCGGTGTGCCGCCGACAAGGGGCGGGTCGTCCGTCCTGTCAGTTCGCGGCCTGTCAGTCCGCGCCCTGTCAGTCCGCGCCCTGTCACTCTGCGCCCTGTCACTCTGCGATGTCGGCCTGTGCGACGACCTTCTCGACGCGCACTCGCACCAGCAGCTCCCCCGGCACGCCGTTGCGCTCGCCGAAGGCCTCGGCCCGGTCCTCCCCCATGTACCTGGCGCCGATCCTGGTCGCCCAGTGGCGGACCTCCGGCAGGTCCTCGCTGAGGGTGGCGGTCCCTTCGACGATGACGAAGGAGAACGGCGGGCGGTCGTCGTCCACGCAGATCGCGACCCGCCCGTCCCTGGCGAGGTTGCGGCCCTTGAGCGTGTCCTTGCCGGTGTTGAAGAGCAGGTCGTCGCCGTCCAGCACGAACCAGACCGGCGCGACGTGCGGCCGCCCGTCCTTGCGGACGGTGGCGAGCTTGCCGGTGCGGGTGCCGGCGCCGAGGAAGGCGCGCCATTGGGTCTCGTTCATCCGGGTGGCCATGGTCGTCATGATCCCCTCCGGGACGACGAAAAGCACCCAGGGACGCTGGTCCCTGGGTGCGATTCGTCAGTCGGCGAGCGGGTTCGGTCAGCCGCCGCCCGGGTTCGGGTTCCCGTTGGCGTTGCCCGGTCCCGGGGTACCTGTGCCGGCCGGAGTGCCGGTGGCGCCGGTCTGACCCTGGGAGGTCTGCGCCGTGTTGTTGGACGGGGTCATGGTGATGTTGATGACCGTCCCGGCCTTGACCTGGGTGCCCGCGGGCTGGTCCTGGGTCAGCACCCAGTTGTCCTGCTGCCCTGGGGTCACCACCTGCTGAGTGACACTCAGATTCAGGTGGTTCTGCTGGGCCAGGTTCCGGGCGTCGGTGTAGGACATCCCGGTGAGAGTCGGCACCGTCACCATCTGCTGGCCGCTCGACACCACGACGTCGATCGAGGTGCCCTTCGGCTGCGACCCGGACGGGGAGTAGCTGATGATGTTCCCCGACTGCACCGTGTCGGACGCCTGCTGCGTCTGCTGCCCCAGCTGGAAGCCCTTGGCGGACAGCGCGTTCGCGGCATCAGTGGTGTTCATGCCCCTGATGTCCGGCACGCCGTTCGTCAGCGGGCCGCTGCTCAGCTGGACCGTGATCGTGCCGCCAGGCTGGATCGTGGTGCCCGCGACCGGGGTCTGCTTGCAGACCTGATCCTTCTGGGCGGTGTTGGTGTCGCACTGCAGCGGCGTTCCCTTGACCAGCTTGATGCTGTTGCCCATGTTCGTGACCGCCGCCTGCGCGTCGGCCCAGGACTGACCCGCGAACGACGGCACGGTCTGCGCGTGGTCCGCCTTGCCGTTGAACATGGACTTCGCCACGAAGAACGAGCCCAGCAGAACCAGGATCGCCGCGACGACCAGCACGATCACCGAGGTGTTCCGGTTCTTGCCGCCGCCGTTCGCCGCGCGGCGGCGGTCGCCGCGGCCGCCGTAACCGCCGTCGTCGTAGCCGCCGCCGGACGGGTCGTAGCCGTCGCCGCCCGCGTCGTAGCCCTGGCCGACGCCGGGGAGGATGCTGGTCGCGCCGGCCTGGGCGGGGGTGCCGCCCTGCTGGGGCATGGCCATGGTGCGGCCGTACTGGTCCTGCTGCGGAGCCTGCTGGCCGTAGCCGCCCATGCCGAAGGCGACCGTCGGTGCGGCTGCCGCCGCGACCGGGAGGCCGTCGAGGGCGCGCTCGATGTCCGCGCGCATCTCGTCGGCCGACTGGTAGCGGTAGTCCCGGTCCTTGGCGAGCGCCTTCATGACGATCGCGTCGTACTCCGGACGCACCTCGGGGTCGTAGGCCGACGGCGGCTGGGCCTCCTCCCGCACGTGCTGGTACGCCACCGCGACCGGCGAGTCGCCGATGAACGGCGGGCGCAGCGTCAGCAGCTCGTACAGCAGGCAGCCCGTCGAGTACAGGTCGGTGCGGGCGTCGACCTGCTCGCCCTTGGCCTGCTCGGGGGAGAGGTACTGGGCCGTACCGATCACCGCGGCGGTCTGCGTCATGGTCATGCCCGCGTCGCCCATGGCGCGCGCGATGCCGAAGTCCATCACCTTGACCTGGCCCGTGCGCGTCAGCATGACGTTCGCGGGCTTGATGTCGCGGTGGACGATGCCGTTGCGGTGCGAGTACTCCAGCGCCTGGAGGATGCCGATGGTCATCTCCATCGCGCGCTCCGGCAGCAGCCTGCGGCCGCTGTGCAGCAGCTCGCGCAGCGTGGAGCCGTCGACGTACTCCATCACGATGTACGGGATGGAGATGCCGTCGATGTAGTCCTCGCCCGTGTCGTAGACCGCCACGATCGAGGGGTGGTTCAGCGACGCCGCAGACTGGGCCTCGCGGCGGAAACGCGCCTGGAACGACGGGTCGCGGGCCATGTCGGCCCGCAGCGTCTTCACAGCGACGGCGCGCCCGAGCCGGGTGTCGTGGCCGATGTAGACCTCGGCCATGCCGCCGCGCCCGAGGACGCCGCCCAGCTCGTACCGGCCGCCGAGGCGACGCGGTTCTTCCATGGTTCGAGCCCTCTCCCTCTTCAGTCTGCCCGGCAGTCGGTGGGGCAGTCGGACAGACCGCTGCTGGCGGATACGCTACCGGGCCGGGGAGTCAAAGCGGATTCGCTGACCTACCTGATACAAGACTGGAATACGCCTGCGCTGGACGAACGCGGCGAACGTGGCATCGGTCACGCCACGCTCGCGAACGACGTTCGGACGTCATTTTCCGAGGTACGCCTGCATCATCGCCTTGGCGATCGGCGCCGCCAGGTGCATGCCGGAGATGTCGCTTCGGACGGTCCCGCTGTCCTCGACCACGACCGCCACGGCGATCTGCTTGCCGTTCGGACCCTTGGCCCAGGAGACGAACCACGCGTACGGGTTGTCCTTGTTGTTCACGCCGTGCTGCGCGGTGCCGGTCTTGCCGCCGACCTGGACGCCCGGGATCTGCGCGGTGGTGCCGGTGCCGTTCTGGACCACGTTGACCATCATGGTCTGCAGCTTCGACGCCACATCGGGGGTGGTCGCCTGTGACAGCTGCTGGGGCTGCGCCTGCGAGATCACCGAGTTGTTGGCCGAGCGCTCCTGGGCGACCAGGTAGGGCTTCATCAGCGAGCCGTCGTTGCTGATCGCCGCCGCGACCATGGCCATCTGCAGCGGCGTGGCCCGGGTGTCGAACTGGCCGATGGAGGAGAGCGCGGTCTGCGCCAGGTCCATCTTCGTGTCGTAGTTGCTGCCGGCGACGCCGACGGGGATGGTCAGGCCGGAGTTGTTGAAGCCGAACTTCTGCGCCTCCTCGACCATCCGGTTGGTGCCGATCTCCGCACCGAGCTTGCCGAACACGGTGTTGCAGGAGATCCGCAGCGCGTCGTTGATCGAGGCGTTCAGGCAGCCGACGTCCCCGGCCTCGTTGGTCAGCTGCGTCGTGGTGTTCGGCAGCTGGTAGGTCTCGGGGGTCGAGGTGGCCGCGTTGATGTCGGTGACCTGGCCGGTCTCCAGCGCCGCCGCCGCGGTGATCAGCTTGAAGGTCGAGCCCGGCGGGTAGGTCTGGCGCAGCGCCCGGTTGAGCATCGGCTGGTTGGTGTCGGCGTTCAGCGTCGTCCAGTTCTTCTGGAAGTCGCCCGTCACGCCCGCGATGCTGGTCGGGTCGTAGGAGGGGAAGCTCACCAGGCCGAGGATCGCGCCGGTGGTCGGGTCGAGTGCGACGGCCGCGCCCTTCTTGCCCTGCAGCCCGTCCCAGCCGGCCTGCTGGACCTTGGGGTCGATCGTGGTGACGACGTTGCCGCCCTGCTTCTGCTTGCCGGTCAGCATGTCCAGCGTGTTGCGGAAGAAGAGCCGCGAGTCGGTCCCCGCCAGGACCTGCTGCTCGACGTTCTCCAGCAGGTTGCTGCCGTAGGCCTGCGAGGAGAAGCCGGTGACCGGCGCGTACATCGGGCCGTTCACGTAGGCCCGGCGGTACTTGTACTTGTTGCCGTTGACCAGGAGGCTCTTGGTGACCGGCTGGCCGCCGACGATGATGTCGCCGCGCGGGTAGCTGTAGGCCTCGATGACAGTGCGCTGGTTGTGCGTGTTCGCGTTCAGCGCGCTCGCGTCGACGCCCTGGACCCAGTTGGCGCGGATCATCAGCGCCAGTACCAGGAGCAGGCAGAACACGGAGACCCTGCGGATCGGCTTGTTCATGTGGCGCTCACTCCGGTCGGCGGACAACGGTCGGCGGGCAGATCAGCCCCTGGTTGGGCTCCTGGCACGATACAACGACGCCTACGCCGCCCCGTTCGGTTGCAGCGCCCCCGGCAGTGCGACCGGCTGCGTGACCGTCCCCGGCGGCGGCCTGCGGGCGACATCGCTGATCTTCAGCAGGATGGCGACCAGTGCCCAGTTGGTGATCACGGACGAGCCGCCCTGGGCGATGAACGGCAGCGTCATGCCGGTCAACGGGATGGTACCGGTCACTCCTCCTGTGACGATGAACACCTGCAGCGCGAAGGCCGCCGCCAGGCCGACCGCCAGCAGCTTGCCGAAGGGGTCGCGTGCCGCCAGCGCCGTACGCAGGCCGCGTTCGGCCAGCAGCGCGTAGAGCAGCAGCACGGCCATCACCCCGGCCAGGCCGATCTCCTCGCCGATGGTGCCGAGGATGAAGTCGCTCTTGGCCGCGAAGCCGATCAGCCAGGAGTGGCCCTCCCCCAGCCCGGTGCCGATCGTGCCGCCCGCGCCGAGGGAGAACAGGGCCTGCCCGATCTGGCCGACGCCGCTGCCGCCCGAGGTGGCGAGCGGGTGCAGCCAGTCCTGGATCCGGGACCTGACGTGTCCCTCCCCGGCGGCCACCGCCCAGAAGCCGAGACCGGCCATCAGCAGCCCGAAGAGGATCCAACTGGTGCGCTCGGTGGCGACGTAGAGCATCACCACGAAGATGCCGAAGAAGAGGATCGAGGTGCCCAGGTCCGTCTCGAACACCAGGATCAGCAGGCTCAGCGCCCAGACCACCACGATCGGTCCGAGGTCGCGGCCGCGCGGCAGGTACAGGCCGAGGAAGCGGCGGCTGGCCAGCGCCAGGGCGTCCCGCTTGACCATCAGGAAGCCGGAGAAGAAGACCGGCAGCAGGATCTTCACGAACTCGCCCGGCTGGATCGAGAAGCCGCCCAGGTGCAGCCAGATCTTCGCGCCGTGGTCGGCGGCGCGGGTGGGGAAGAAGGCGGGCAGGGCCAGCAGCACCAGTGCGGCGAAGCCGGAGAGGTAGGTGTAGCGCTGGAGCAGCCGGTGGTCCTTGACCAGGGCCATCACGGCGATGAAGAGCGCGATGCCGAGTCCTGACCAGAGCAGCTGGTTCTGCGCGGCCGGGTAGTTGGGGTGCAGCTGGGCGGCCTTGTCGAGGCGCCAGATGAAGACCAGGCCGAGGCCGTTGAGCAGGGCCGCGATCGGCAGCATCAGCGGGTCGGCGTGCGGGGCCCAGCGGCGGACCGCGACGTGCGCGAGGAGGGCGAAGGCGCCCATGCCGAGGCCGTAGCCGAGCATGCCGGCGGGCAGCCGGTCGTCCATGGCGAGGCCGGTCTCCGCGTAGGCGAGGACCGGCACGAGCACGGCGAAGACGAGCAGGGAGAGCTCGGTGTTGCGACGGTTGGGCGCCCCTTGCGGGGTGATCGTGGCGGTCGGGCTCCCCGTTGCGTTCACCGTGGGGGCCGCCCGGACGGGGTCGGCGCCCCGGTCAGGAGCTCACGCACTGCTGGGCCAGGCTCTGGTCCGCGGCGCTCAGCGAGGGCGCGGCGGCGGGCGCGGTGGACGGGGTCCCGCTCGCACCTGGGCTCGGCGAGCCGCTCGGATGCGGGACGGTCTTGCCGCTGGCGGACGGCGAGGGCTTCGGCGTCGGCGTGGGTGCCGGCGTGGGCTTCGCCTTCTGTGCCGCGACCGTGCGGCAGACGTCGGACTGGTGCTTGAGGATGTTGATCTTGTCCTGGGCCTCGCTGAGGCTTCCCATCGGCATGGTGTCCTTGACACCCGTCTGCAGATACGGCGGCAGGTACTTGAGCGGCACCTGCGGCTCGTCCTGGTAGACCGCGGAGAGCTTGAGCCCGGCCAGGTTCTGCGAGACGCCCTTGTAGATGGCGACGTGGTCGCCGTTGGCCCCGACGAAGTACTGCGACTGCGTCCACTGGTAGCCGAAGTACGCACCGCCGCCGAGCAGCGCCAGCACCGTCACGCCCAGGGTGGTCGGCAGTACCCAGCCGCGACGCTTGCGCTCCTTGGGGCGACGCCGGCTGCGACGTCCCTCCGGCTCGTAGTCGTCGTCGAAGCCGCCCTCGAACTCCTGGTACTCCTGGTAGCCGCCCTCGGGCTGCTCGCCGTCGTCCGCCGGGACCGGCTTCCTGCGGCCGAGCGAGGCGGCGCGGGAGGCGGGGGTGTTGGCGACGACGGGGTGGCCGAGCGTGGGCGGGCCGTCGGCGACCGCGCCGACGACGACGGGCGCGTCGGTGAACTGGGCCGCCATGGTGTCCTGGTCGGTGACGTCCAGGACGTCGGCCACGACGCAGGTGATGTTGTCGGGGCCGCCGCCGCGCAGCGCCAGCTGGATCAGCTCGGCGATGGTCTGCTCGGGCGAGTAGTAGCTGCCGAGCGTCTCCTCCAGCGTCTGGTGGCTGACCACGCCGGAGAGGCCGTCGGAACAGATCAGGTAGCGGTCGCCGGCCCGGACCTCGCGGATCGACAGATCGGACTCGACCTCCCCGGTGCCCATCAGCGCGCGCATGATCAGCGAGCGCTGCGGGTGGGTGGAGGCTTCCTCCTCGGTGATCCGGCCCTCGTCGACCAGGCGCTGCACCCAGGTGTGGTCCGTGGTGATCTGCGTCAGCACACCGTCGCGGAGCAGGTAGGCGCGGGAGTCGCCGATGTGGATCAGGGCGGCGCGCTGGCCGGTCCAGAGCAGGGCGGTGAGCGTGGTGCCCATGCCCTCCAGGCTCGGGTCCGCCTCGACCAGGACGCGCAGTCGCTCGTTGGCGCGCTCGGCGGCGTCGTGCAGGGCCGTCATCGGGTCGGTGCCGGGGACGTCCTCGTCGAGATCGACGATGCTGGACAGCACCTCGGAGGAGGCGACTTCGCCCGCGGCCTGTCCGCCCATGCCGTCCGCGACGGCGAGCAGCCGGGGACCGGCGTAGCCGGAGTCCTCGTTGCCCTCGCGGATCATGCCCTTGTGCGAACCGGCGGCGAATCGCAGCACCAGGCTCATGTGCCGTCCGCCCCCTTCCCTCGGTCCCCTGCGCGATGCCCCGGTGCAGCGTGCGTTGCTGCATCGTACGACCCACCGGCCCCGTGCGCGGGCATCAGGTCGGGCCCGAAGCGGCCGGGCCCGGGCCGGGGGCCGTGCGGAGTCTGCGCGCGTCGGATCATCGCCGCGTCACTTCCGCAGCTCGATGACCGTGCGGCCGATCCTGACGGCGGAGCCCGGCTGCAGCGGCGTGGGGCTGGTCAGCCGCATGCTGTCGAGGTAGGTGCCGTTGGTGGAGTTGAGATCCTCGACGACCCAGGCGCCCGCGGACTGGTCCGGGTAGATGCGCGCGTGCCGCGAGGAGGCGTAGTCGTCGTCCAGCACGATGGTCGAGTCGTGGGCTCGGCCCAGCGTGATGGTCTGGCCCTGGAGCGCGACCGTGGTGCCGGCCAGCGAGCCCTGGGTGATCACCAGATGCGTGGGCGCGCCCCGGCGCTGCCGGCCGCCCTGCGGCTGGGCCTGCGGGCGCTGGGTCGGCGCGGTCGCGGCGGCCGCGGTGGCCTGGCGTGCGGTGTTCGGGTTCGCGCCGTTCCCGCTGCTGCCGCGCCGGGGGGCGGCGGCGCGCTGGGTCACCTTGGTGCCGAACAGGTCGGAGCGGATCACCTGCACCGCGACGATGACGAACAGCCACAGAACGGCCAGGAAACCGAGCCGCATGACCGTGAGGGTCAGCTCTGACATGTGCCCCGCGTCACCCTTCGGCTTGCCGGTAGACGATGGTGGTACTGCCCAGGACGATCCGTGAGCCGTCGCGGAGCGTAGCGCGACCGGTGTGCTGTCCGTCGACCACGATGCCGTTGGTGGAGCCGAGGTCGAGCACCATCGAGGGGTTTCCGGTCCGGATTTCCGCGTGGCGCCGGGAGACTCCGGGGTCGTCGACCCGGACGTCGGCCTCGGTGCTGCGGCCCAGCACGACGACCGGCCGGTCGAGCTGGTGGCGCTCGCCGTTCATCTCCAGCCAGCGCCGGGTGGCGGGGCCCGCGCCGCCTGCGCCGCCCGCGGCGGGGGGCTGGGCCGGCGCGCCGGGGAACGGGTGGACGTTGCCGCCGTCGGGGCCCACGTTGCCGGGGCCGCCGAGCGGGTTCACGGCGGGGAAGGCGGGCGCGGTGGCCGGAGGCGGTGGCGCCTGGCCGGGCTGCGGCTGCCAGGCCTGCGCCTGCTGGCCGCCGTAGGGCGGCGCTGCGGGGGCGGCGGGCGGCTGCGGTCGGTACCCCTGCTGGGCCTGGGCCTGCTGCTGCGCCTGCTGCTCGGGACCGGCCTCGATCCGGCTGCGGACCCGGTAGAGCCCGGTGTCCAGATCCTCGGCCCGCTCCAGCTGAACCTTGAGCGGGCCCATGAACGAGTACCGCTGGGCCTGCGCGTATTCGCGCACCATGCCGGCCAGCTCGCTGCCGAGCTGCCCGGAGTACGGGCTGAGCCGCTCGTGGTCGTGCGGGCTCAGCTCCACGATGAAGTCGTTGGGGACCACGGTGCGGTCGCGGTTCCAGATGCTGGCGTTGTTGTCGCACTCGCGCTGCAGCGCGCCGGCGATCTCGACCGGTTGCACCTCGGACTTGAACACCTTGGCGAAGGCGCCGTTGACAAAGCCCTCCAGCCGCTGCTCGAACTTCTTCAGGGCTCCCACGGGGCACCCCCTTCCGTCGGGTGTCGTCGTCCCACCCGGCGCGGGCGCGGGGGCGGCGGCTGCTTGTCTGCCTTACTGATCGTATCTACGCCCGGGACCGACGTGTGGTTCCTCGGTCGTCCGGCCCGCAGCAGGATGCCAGTGGACTGGTACCCGGCGCGGCGATCCGGCATCCGCGTCTCACTCGTTCGGCCGGGCCCGGTTGCGCTCCGCGCGCGCCTCGGCGAGATGTGAGTGGACCCCCTCCGACGTGCTACTGTTCTTCTCGTCGGAAGGCGACACCGCAAGGAAAGCGGGGCTGAACGGGCCGGGAACAACCGGTTTGAAAGCTCCGGGAGATTTTCGGTAGAGTCGATGACATCACCCAGATGCGCGGGTGGCGGAATAGGCAGACGCGCTGGATTCAGGTTCCAGTGCCCGAAAGGGCGTGGGGGTTCAACTCCCCCCTCGCGCACAAAAGGCCCCCGCAGTGACGTTGGTCACTGCGGGGGCTTTGTCATTCCCGAGCGTCGTAGCTTGTCTCCCCGTCGCCTCTGCCTGCGTGACTGAGGTCACCCGAAGCGGTTCGCGGTGTGTACGGAATTGTCTCTGGCCCGCGAGCGGGGCCCGGCGCTACGATCCGCGACCGTATTTCTTGACGTCACAGGGCGGCACGACGCAGATCGGTGCCGCGAACCCGGATGGCTCCGGCGCGCACCTGCTGACCAACGACGCGGCCGGAGCCTCTCAGCCGAGCCTGTCCCCGGACGGGACGCAGCTCGTCTACGGCTCCTACGACGGAAGCCACGGCGGCTACGTCATCAAGCTCCTCAACATCGCCGCGGGCACCACCACCGAGCTGGCCAACGGCACGGATCCGTCCTGGCGGCCGCTGCGCTCGCAGTACGTCGACCACATCTACGGCACCGGCGGCGTCAGCAATGACGCGGCCGCCTCACGGTGGCAGTTCAACACCGTGGGCAAGTACACGCCCGGACTGCTCACCGCCTACAACGCGGTGCTGGTGAACAAGTACGACGCGACCGACGCCGCCCTGGGGGTCGAGCTCGCCGGCGAGAAGCAGGCTCCGCTGCTGATGACCTCCGGCAACTCGCTGGATCCGGCCGCCGCAGCCGAGCTGCGCCGCGTCATGCACCGGGGCTGGACGGTCTACCTGGAGGGCAACACCTCCGTGCTCTCCGCCCACGTGGCCGCACAGGTGCAGGCCCTCGGCCTGCGCGTCGTGCGGGTCGGCGGGAGCGGCGCGACCGGACAGTCGGTGACCACGGCGAGGACCCTCACGGCGACGCCGACCTGGGTGGTCCTCGCGGACTCGCTGGACTACCGGGTGCCGGCCTCGGCCGCGACCCTCGCGGCGAGCGCGGGCTACCACGGCCGGATCGTGGTCGCGCCCACGGGAACCGGGGCGGCGCAGTCGTTGCTCACCGGCCGCTGACCGGTTGACGGTAACCACACCGCGAACGCCCCTCAGCGACGTCTGAGGGGCGTTCGCCGGTCTACGGGGAGGTGCGCGGCTACTTCGGGTGACGGTCCGTCTCCTGGACGGTCGCCGCGTGGTCGGGCACGTAGTGCTGTTCGTCACGCGGCGGCCGGATGTAGCCGGTGGGCGCCGGGCGCTTGGGGAACTTGATCGGGTGCGCGGGCTGCTCCACGTAGGGGACGGCGGAGAGCAGGTGCGCGATCATGTTCAGCCGGGCGCGCTTCTTGTTCTCGCTCTCGACGACGTTCCAGCGGGCCTCGGGGATGTCGGTGTGGACGAACATCTCGTCCTTGGCCCGGGAGTAGTCCTCCCAACGGGTGATGGACTCCAGATCCATCGGGGAGAGCTTCCAGCGCCGCATGGGGTCGTCCCGGCGGGCGCGGAAACGGCGCTCCTGTTCGTGGTCGCTGACGGAGAACCAGTACTTGAGCAGGATGATCCCGTCCTCGACGAGCATCCGCTCGAAGATGGGGCACTGGTGCAGGAACCGGTGGTACTCGTCCTGGGTGCAGAAGCCCATCACCCGCTCGACCCCGGCCCGGTTGTACCAACTGCGGTCGAACAGCACGATCTCGCCTGCGGCGGGCAGGTGCTCGATGTAGCGCTGGAAGTACCACTGCCCACGCTGACGCTCGGTGGGCGAGGGCAGCGCGGCGACCCGGGCGACACGGGGATTGAGGCACTCGGTCACCCGCTTGATGGCTCCGCCTTTGCCGGCGGCGTCGCGGCCCTCGAAGATGACGACGAGTCGGGCGCCGGTGGCCTTGACCCATTCCTGGAGGGTGACGAGCTCGGACTGGAGCCGGAAGAGCTCGTGTTCGTACGCCTTCTTGGGCAGCTTGTCGGCCATTGCACAACGATAAGTTGCAATTACCTCAGGGGCGCGGGGAACTGCGCGAGGACCACCCTGTGCGGATGGCCCTGCGCGTTCCGCGACTCACCACACAGGGTGGCTTGTCGGCGCACGCAGTTCATCGAGCAGAGCCGCGCGCCCCTGAGGTAGTGCAACTGCCCGTCAGCGGTCGACTGACTCCTGTGCCGTGCTCGGGACACTCCCCGCCGCCGTCAGCGTCCGGCCGCGGCCGAGGCCGAGCGCGGAGGGCCACCACAGGCGGTGGTCCAGGTCCATCGCCAACGCGGTGACAAGCACACTGCGGACGATGAACGTGTCCAGCAGGACACCCACGCAGACCGCGAAGCCGATCTCCGCGAAGCCCACGATCGGCAGCGTGCCGAGGACGCCGAACGTGCTCGCCAGGATCAGGCCGGCCGAGGTGATCACGCCGCCCGTCGCCGCCAGACCGGCGAGCGCGCCCGCGCGGGTGCCGTGCTTGATCGACTCTTCGCGGACCCGGGTCATCAGGAAGATGTTGTAGTCGATCCCCAGCGCCACCAGGAAGACGAAGACGAACAGCGGGAACGCGTTGTCCTCGCCCTGGAAGTGGAACAGGTGCTGGAAGGCCAGCGTCGAGACGCCCAGCGCCGCCGCGAAGGAGAGCACGACGGTCAGGATCAGCACGATCGGCGCCACCATCGCCCGCAGCAGCAGGCCGAGGATGATCAGCACCACGATCAGCACCAGCGGGATGATCACCATGTTGTCGTGGTTCGCCGCCCGTTGGACGTCCAGGCGGACGGCCGTGTCGCCGCCGACGTACGCCTGCGCGCCCGGAACCGCGTGCACCGCGGTCCGCGCCGCGTCGACCGTGTTCTCCGCGGCCTTGCTGTCCGGCGCGCTGGTCAGCGTCGCTGTCGTGTAGGCGTAGCCGCCGCGGATCACCGGCGGGGTGACTCCGGTGAGGCCGTGGCCGTCCAGTGTGTTCAGCGCCGCGACGACCTGGTCCGCCCCGGCGGCCGCGGAGATGATCCGCAGCGGCGAGCCGGTACCGGCCGGGAAGTGGTCGGAGATGACGACCTGGGCGGTGACCGAGTCCGGCTTGTTGGTGAAGGAGCCGTCGGTGGAGAGCCCGTTGGCCTTGAGGCCGAACATGCCCAGCGCCAGCGCGCCGAGCGCCAGCGTCGTGCCGATCCAGACGATCCGCGGGCGCCGCCCGATCGCGCCGCCGACGCGGGACCAGAGGCCCGTCTCGGTCGGCTCTGCCGTGCCGAAGGTCGGCTTGACCGGCCAGAAGACCCAGCGGCCGCAGATCACCAGCAGTGCGGGCAGCAGCGTCAGCATGGCCAGCAGGGCGACGGCGACGCCGATCGCGCAGACCGGGCCGAGGCCGCTGGTGGAGTTCATCTCGGCGACCATCAGGCAGAGCATGGAGACGGCCACCGTGGCCGCGCTCGCCAGGATCGCCGGGCCGGCGCGGTGCAGGGCCTCGGCCATGGCCTCGTGACGGTCCTCGTGGCGGCGGAGCTCCTCGCGATAGCGGGCGACGAGCAGCAGGGCGTAGTCCGTGCCCGCGCCGATGACCAGCACCGTGAGGATGCCCTGGCTCTGCCCGTTGACGGTCAGTCCGGCGTGCTTGGCCAGCAGCTAGATGACCGCCTGGGCGGCCGTCAGGGCGAGGCCCGAGGAGAGCAGCGGGAGCAACCAGAGGGAGGGGCTGCGGTAGGTGAGCAGCAGCAGGATGATGACGACGCCGAGCGTGGAGTAGAGCAGCGTGCCGTCGATGCCGGCGAAGGCCTTGCTCTGGTCGGCTCCGTAGCCGCCGGGCCCGCCGACGTGGGCGGTGAGGCCGGGGTCGCCCGCGGTGGCGGTCGCGCGGATCGAGTCGACGGCGGGGCCGAGGTTGTTCCAGCCGCCGTTCGACATGTCGATCATGACAGAGGTGGCCAGTGCCTTACCGTCCGCGGACGTATGCGGCGGCGCGATCGGGCCGACGACGTGGTCGACCTTGGCGAAGGCGGCGGCGTCCGCGGTGGCCTTGGCGATGTCGGCCTGGGTGATTCCGCTTTCGCGGGAGTAGACGACGATCGCCGGGGCCGCCTGCGTCGAGGCGAACTGCCCTTGCAGGTTCAGGACTTTGGTGGACTCGGCATTGCCCGGCAGCCAGCTGGAGGTTTGGTTGTCCAGGGCGCTGGAGAGCTTTCCTGCGAGTGGTCCGAGCGCGAGGAGCGCCACGATCCACACGGCGAGGATGACCCATTTGGCACGTCGTCCGGCAGGGATGGCGGCAAGCCGCCGGGCGTAATTCATGTGAATGTATCCCCCAACTAAACGCGATACATCGCGACTGTTGCGTCTACGATGTGGGGTCCGTCAGGGGCTGTCAAGCACCGCAGGTCAGGGCAGTGCGGTCGGGGGAGCTCAGCGCGGCTCAGCGTTGTAGCGCTCGAGCAGGACGGCGAAGAGGTCGATGTCCTCGTCGGACCAGTGGGCCAGGCGGGACAGGAAGGCCTGGCGGCGCTGTTCGCCGGCCGCGCGCAGCAGTTCCGCGCCGCGGTCCGAGGGGTGGATGATCTGGCCGCGCTGGTCCTCGGGGTCGGGGCTGCGCTCGACCAGGCCGAGCTTCTCCAGGGTCGCCACCTGGCGGCTGACCGTGGACTTGTCCAGCAGGAAGTGCGTGGCCAGGTCGGTGCCGCGGCAGCCGCCGCACTCGCGCAGGTGGTCCAGGATGGCGTAGCTGACCAGGGTCATGCCGGGGTGGATCTGCGAGGCGAGGGCACGGGCGCGGCGCGAGAAAGCGGTGAGCTCGCGCTGAATGCTGTCGATGCTCTCCGTGCGGACGCGCGCGGAAGTCGTCTGGGTCATAGTTGCACTATACAACCACTCTGGGCTCCGCGCGAGCCGAGCTGCTCAGGCCCGTCCGCTCAGCCCCGTCCGCTCAGCCCCGTCCGCTCAGCCCCGCTGTGGGACCGGCAGCGGCAGCTCGAACCAGACGACCTTGCCGACCGCCTTGCGGCTGGTCCCCCAGCGCGCCGACAGCTGGCTGACCAGGCCCAGCCCCCTGCCTTCCTCGTCCAGCGGCTCGGACGGCTCCAGCGAGGGCAGGTTGTGGTCGTCGTCGCTGACTTCGACCAGCAATTTACCGACCCGCATCAGCTGCAGCTCGACGCTGCCCTTGGCGACCCGCAGCGCGTTCGTCACCAGCTCGCTGACCAACAGTTGGGTCACCTCGGACAGGTCGTCCAGGCCCCAGCGCGAGAGCTGGTCCTGCACCAGGCTGCGGGCCCGGCGCACCTCGCTGGCGTCCAGGTGCAGGGACCAGGAGATCACGTCCTGCGGCGCGATGCCGTCGAACCGGGCGATCAGCAGGGCCAGGTCGTCGTTGCGGTCCTCCGTGTGGAGGCGCTCCAGCACGGTGTCGCAGACCTCGTCGGGGCTGCGGCGCGGGTCCACGATGTCGCCGCAGAGAGCCGCCAGGCCGTCCCCTATGTCCCCGCCGCGCATCTCCACCAGGCCGTCGGTGCAGAGCACCAGCATCGAGCCGTCGGTGACCTTGATCTCGCGCGAGGCGAACGGCACGCCGCCGACGCCGATCGGTGCACCGGACGGGATCTCCAGCAGCTCGCCGCGTCCGTCCGGGTGGACCAGCACCGGCGGCACGTGGCCGGCGCTGGCCAGCGTGCAGGTGCGGGCGATCGGGTCGTAGACGGCGTAGAGGCAGGTGGCCAGGTGGTCGTCGCCCAGGCGCTGGGAGAGGTTGTCCAGATGGCGCAGGATCTGACCCGGCGGCAGGTCCAGCGCGGCCAGCGTCTGCATCGCGGTGCGGAACCTGCCCATGGCGACGGCCGAGTGCAGACCGTGGCCCATCACGTCGCCGACCACCAGCGCCACCCGGCTGCCCGGCAGCTGGACCGCGTCGAACCAGTCGCCGCCGACCTCTGCGCGGCGGTCGCCCGGCAGGTAGCGGTGCGCGATCTGGACGCCGGGGATGCGCGGGGGCCTCGTCGGCAGCATGCTGCGCTGCAGGGTGAGCGCGGTGCGCGCCTCCATCCGGTGCAGCCTGGCGTTGTCGATGGAGAGCGCGGCGCGGGCGGCGAGCTCGCGCAGGTAGGAGGCGTCGGCCTCGTCGAAGGCGGGGCGGTGCGCGTCGCGCAGCAGAGTCAGCACGCCGAGGACGGTGCCGCGCGCGGCCAGCGGCAGGGTCAGCATCGAGCGGCCCTCGAAGAGCGCGGTCAGCCCGAGGCCGCCGCGTCCCAGCGCGCAGGCCTGCGCGGTCGCCGCGTCCAGACGCGGGACCAGCACCGGCTTGCCGTTCTGCAGCGCGTAGCCGGAGGGCGTCTCGCCGGAGAGGGTGACCAGGCTGCCCTCGCCGACCAGGTGCTTCCACGGCAGCGTCGTCGCGCCGAAGGAGACGGCGACGCGGCGCAGCGCGGTGGCGTCGTCGGGGCGTTCGCGCGGCAGCTCGGTGTCGGTGATGAGCCGGTCGCGGAGCTCCACGCAGGCGAAATCGGCGATGCCGGGGACGACGACGTCGCAGACCTCGCGCACGGTCTGGTCGAGGTCGAGCGTGGTGCCGATCCGGGCGCCGATGTCGCTGAGCAGGCGCAGCTGCGGGTTGACCTGCTCGGCGTCGGTGTCGTCGGAGGCGGCGGCGACCGCGTCGCCGCCGGCGGCGGCCCCGCCCAGGCTGACGCTCGGCCTGGACGGCGGCCCGGTGAACGGCCCGTCGTCGACGGGCACCCGGCGCGCGGCGGGCTCGGCCGGAGCAGGCGCGGCAGATGCAGAGGGTTCGAGGAGCTCGCTTCCGCTGCCGTCCGCGCCTCCGCTCGCGGGCCGGGCCCGGGTCTGCGGCGGCACGGAGCCGGGCCGGGGTCGGACGGGGGCTTCGGCCGCCTCGCCCGCGTGGGCGGGGTCGCCTTCCCTGCTGTCCGGGGCACTCGCGTGACCGCGCGCGAGGCGGTCCTCGCCGCTGCGGACCAGACGCAGGTCGGTGCCGCGCGGCGGCTGCTCCGGAGGGGCGGCGGGCTGCAGTTGGTCGGGGGCCGGCATGAGCGGCAGGGTCAGGCCGTCCAGCCGCAGCGCGGGGATGCCCGCCTCGACCAGTTGCGCCAGGAGCGTGCGCCGGCGTTCGTCGGCAGCGCGGGGGAGCATGGGCGCAAGCCGCCGCAGCGCGCCTGCCCGCTCGGCACGGCTTCCGCACGGGGTGAACACCGGTTGTGCACGCAGCGCCGTCGCCCCGGCGGGCCCACCCGGACCGGCGGCGGCGAAGGGGAGCAGCTGGTCGCCGATCGCGATCCGCAGCCCGGCACCGCGCAGCTGGCGGGCGTCGGCGGCCAGCACGAGCATGCCGCGGCCGCTGGGCTCGACCGTGCGCCAGGCCCAGCAGTGGATCTCCACCAGCCGCCCGTCACGGTCGGTGACCGCCAGTTCGCCGGCCCAGCAGGGCGCGAAGGTGACCAGGTCGTCGAGGTGGTCGAGGGCGTCGCCCGCGGGCTTGCCGGCGAGCGGCAGCAGCCCGGTGGTGGTGCGGTCGAGCACGTCGTTGCGGCGGTGGCCGAAGAGCTCCTCGGCGCCGAGGTTCCAGTGGGTGAGCCGACCGTCGGAGTCGACCATCAGCGCGGCGAGACGTGCCAGGGCGACGACCCCGGGCAGACCCGCCGACCCGCCCGCCGCCTGCGGCGGCGTCGCGTTCGCCGGGCCTCGCTTGCCTGGCTCGCTGCCTGCCTCGGACGCTGCGAAGGTCTCCTCCGTCATCTCACCCTCTCTCAGCGACTCCATGACTCCCTACAGTCGAGTACCCCAGGCAAGCACGAATCCTGCAGGGCTAACCCGATATTGGAGAACATTTGCCGTGTCCCGTAGCGCGTGCGGGCGCGCACGCCCTAGTGTGCGCCCTTCGTGCCCGGGACAGGGACAGTAGGGTGACCGGGCGGGCACGCGCGCCAAACAACGACTAGTGAGGTTCCTGATGACTACCGACCGTGGTCGCGGGCCCGGTGAGCTTGACGAACCGACCGCCCCGGTCCGCTGGACGGATCCCGAGGAGCCCGAGCTGGAGGCGCGTGTCGTGCGCGCCGAGGCCGAGTGGGTCGACGCCGAGGTCGCGGTCGAGACCCTCCGGATCGAGCTGGACAACTTCGCCCTCGTCCACCATCAGCGGCTCGGCCCGATGTATGTCCGGCTGGACGAGCTCGACGCCCTGATCGCCGAAGCCCGGGCCGCCCGCAGCGGCAGCGCGGAGGACCTGCGGCGCGCGTACGAGGCGCGCAGCGTGCTGGAGCCGATGCCGGATCTGGCCGCCTTCTTCGAGGGCGACGCGGCGGCGGCCGAGGAGGCCGTCCCGATGCCGCAGGCCCCGGACCGGATCCGCCCGGACCGCGAGGCCCAGCGTCTCTTTCGCGAGCTGGCGCGCCGGGCGCATCCGGATCTGGCGCAGGAGCCGGAGGAGGTCCGCCGCCGCGGCGAGTTCATCGCCCGGGTCAACGAGGCGTACGCACGCGGCGACGTGCTGGCGCTGGAGGCGCTGGCGCAGGAGTGGGCCGACGGCGACACGTTCCGGCCGGAGGCCGGTACCCCGGAGCGGGTGGTCTGGCTGCGCCAGCGCCTGGAGTGGCTGGAGAGCCGGCTCCGCAGCTTGGGCGCGACGCGCGCGGAGCTCGAGGGCGGCCCGATGGGCCAGCTGCTGATGCTGCTGCCTGACGACCCGGACGCGCTGCTGGAAGTTCTGGCGGAACAGCTGCTCACGTCCGTGGCGGAGCGTCAGTCAGAGCTGGAAGCGTTGCTCTGAAGGGCTAGTTGCACCATCAGGGGCGCGAGGAACTGCGCGACAATCCCCCAGCCTTCGGCCGGGAGGTGCCCCCTCCCACGGAGCTGGCGGGCCGAACGGTCAGGGCCATCCGTACAGGGGGGTTTCTCGCGCAGTTCCCCGCGCCCCTGGGTGGTTGCAACCGGCCCTCCGTCGTGATCTGTCGCGCCCATCCGGCGGAGCCGCAAATCGGCAGAGCCCCGCGCCCCTGGCGTGCTGCAACTTCCCCGCCGCCGTCAGCTCAAGCCTCCGACCTCCCCCAGGCGCTTGGCTCCCTCTCGCAACTCTTCCGCTGACGCAGCCGCCGCGAAGCCCACCCGAACGTAGGGCCCGTCCGGCTCCGCCGGGAAGTAGCGGTGGCCGGGGTCGATCGCCACGCCCCGTTCACGCGCCGCGTCCACCGTGGCCGTGGGATCCAGGCGATCCGGCAGGCGGAGCCAAAGGTGCAGGCCGCCCGAGACCTGCTGCTCGACGAGCCAGTCCGCGCAGTCACGGGCCAGCGCGTCGGTGAGGACCGCCGCGCGGTCGCGCAGAGTCGTCGTCAGCGCGCGGACGTGGCGGTCCCAGCCGGGGCCGCTGAGGAGTTCCAGCGCAGCCTCCTGCAGGGGCCGGGAGACGAAGAAGTCGTCCACGCGTCGCATGCCGCGCAGCCGCCGCGTCACCGGGCCGCGCGCGATCACCGCGCCGATGCGAAGGCTGGGGGAGGCGGGCTTGGTCAGCGAGGTGACGTGGACGACCGTGCCGTCGCGGTCGTCGGCGACCAGCGGGCGGGGCACGGGGCCGAAGCCGTGGCCGAGGTGGCGGGCGAAGTCGTCCTCGATCAGGAACGCGCCCGCCGCGCGCGCCACGTCCACGATCTGGCGGCGGCGCTCGGGGGCGAGCACGACGCCGGTCGGGTTGTGGAAGGTCGGCTGGCAGTAGAGGACGCGTGCGCCGGTCATGGCGAAGGCATCCGCCAGCAGCTCGGGGCGCAGGCCGTCCCCGTCCATCGGCACCGGGACCGGCCGCAGCCCCGCCGCCCGCGCCGCGGCCAACGCGCCCGGGTAGGTCGGGGACTCGAACAGGACCGGGCTGCCCGGTGTCGTCAGCGCGCGGAAGAGCATCGACAGTGCGCCCTGGCCGCCGCCGGTGACCAGCACGTCGTCCGGCTCGACCGAGGCGCCGGCCTGGCGGGCGAAGACGGCCCGCAGCGGGGAGAGGCCGGCGGCCGGGGCGCGGTCCCAGGCGTCCGGGCGCCTGGCGGCGCGGGCCAGCGCCGCGCCGAGCAGGCGGGCGGGTTGCAGGTCCGGGTGCAGATAGCCGCCGGCCAGGTCGACGATCCCCTCGGGCAGCGGCCGGGCAGGAGGCTCGCCGAGGTCGAGCGCGGCATCGCGCCCAGGCAGGGCGACGGCCTGCCAGGAGGTGTCCGGTGCGTCCGCTCCGGGACGGCTGCGGCGCGGGGCCACGTAGGTGCCGCTGCCCGGCCGAGTGACCACCGCGCCCTCGGCGGCCAGCTGGGCGATCGCGCGCGAGACGGTGACCGGACTGACGCCGTGACGGGTGATCAGTTCGCGGCTGCTGGGAAGCCGGTCGCCGGGGACGAGCCGGGCGAGCTCCTCGCGGAGGATCGTCACCAGGGCGGCAGTACTGCTACTGTCGGACATGAAGATACAGGATAGCGCTTCTCTGACTGAGGCAGAACCGCTCCTTGACCTGGCGGCGCTCCGGGCCGACACCCCGGGCTGCGACTCGGTGATCCACTTCAACAACGCGGGTTGCGGACTGACGGCCCGTCCGGTCCTGCGCGCGATGCTCGGCCACCTCGAACTGGAGGCCCACATCGGCGGCTACGAGGCCGCCGCCGTCCGCGAGGCGGAGGTGCGCGGCTTCTACACCTCGCTCGGTGAGCTCATCGGCTCCTCCCCCGACACCATCGCCTTCGCTGCCAGCGCCACCCACGCCTACGCCAAAGCCCTCTCCGCGATCGACTTCGCGCCCGGCGACGTGGTGCTGACCACGCGCAACGACTTCATCTCCAACCAGATCGCCTTCCTCGCGCTGCGCCGCCGCCTCGGGGTGGAGATCGTGCACGCCCCCGACCTCCCGGACGGCAGCGGCGTCGACGTGGCCGCGATGGCCGCGCTGATGCGGTCCCGGCGCCCCCGGTTGGTCGCTGCGACGCACGTGCCCACCAACTCCGGCCTGGTGCAGCCGGTCGCGGAGATCGGGCGGCACTCCCGCGAGCTGGACCTGCTGTATCTGGTCGACGCCTGCCAGTCCGTCGGCCAGCTTCCGGTCGACGTGGCGGAGATCGGCTGCGACCTGCTGACCGCGACCTGCCGCAAGTTCCTGCGCGGCCCGCGAGGCTCGGGCTTTCTCTTCGTCTCCGAGCGGGCGCTCAGGGCCGGCTACGAGCCGCAGTTCATCGACATGCGCGGGGCTCGCTGGACCGGACCCGACCAGTACCGGGCGGTCGACACCGCCGCGCGCTTCGAGGAGTGGGAGTTCCCTTACGCGACCGTGCTCGGCTGCGCGGAGGCGGTGCGCTACGCCTTGCGCGTCGGCGTCGCACCGGCCGGGCGTCGGGCCATGGCGTTGGCCGCGCGGCTGCGCGCGGGGCTGGGCGGGCTGCCCGGGACCCGCCTGCTCGACGGCGGCCGGAACCCCGCCGCGCTGGTCACCTTCGCGATCGAGGGCTGGTCGGCGCGTCCCTTCAAGGCCGCGCTGGACGCGCGCGGAGTCAACTCGGCCCTGAGCTACCGCGAGTTCGCCCAGTTCGACTTCGGCGACAAGGACGTCGAGTGGTGCCTGCGGCTGTCGCCGCACTACTACAACACCGAGGACGAGGTCGACGCCGTCGTGGCCTCCGTCGGCGAGCTCGCGGCCGCCGGCGAGCAGGCGGCCGGGGGTGAGCGCTGATGGCGGGGACGCCTTCCGCGGCTTCCGCGCCCTCCGCGCCTTCCGCGGTCGACGCCGCGTCGGCCGACGGCGCGGCGCGGGCCGAGAGTCTCTGGCGCAACGGCGACTTCCTGCGCTTCTGGCTCGGCGAGACCGTCTCGCTGCTGGGGACGCAGGTCACCAATCTCGCCCTGCCGCTCACCGCGATCCGTGCCTTCGGAGCGAGCGACGCCCAGGTGGGTGTGCTCCGCTTCCTGCAACTTGTGCCGTACCTCGGACTCGCTCTGCTGATCGGCGTCTGGACCGACCGGCGCCGCCGGAGGCCGGTGATGCTCGGCGCCAATGCGGTGCGGCTGGTGCTGATCGGGCTGGTGCCGCTGCTCGCCTGGGCGCACCGGCTCGACATGGCCGGTCTGCTCGTCATCGCCTGCGCGGTCGGCGTCGCCTCCGTCGTGTTCGACGTGAGCTGGATGTCGTACGTGCCGGTCCTGGTCCGCAGCCCCGATCACTACGTCGAGGCCGGCGCCAAGATGGGAATCAGCTCCTCCGCCGCCGACGTGGCCGGCCCCGGGCTCGCCGGGCTGCTCGTCTCGGCGCTGACCGCGCCGGTGGCGCTGCTGGTCGACGCCGCCTCCTACGCGGTGTCGCTGTTCTCGCTGCTGCTGATCCGCACACCCGAGCCGCGTCCGGACCGGTCGGCAGCGCCCCGGCACGCGCCGACCGAGCTGCGCGACGGTCTGCGCTGGGTCTTCGGCAGCCCGGTGCTGCGGGCGCTGGCGCTGGTGGGCTGCTGCTGCAACTTCTCGATGATCACGGTCTGGACGATGTTCCTGATCCACGGCACCCGGGACCTGCATCTCTCCTCGACCGTGCTCGGCGGCGTCTTCGCGACCGCCTCGGTCGGCGGGCTGATCGGCGCGACGCTCTCCCGGCGGGTGATCGCCCGCTTCCCGCTGGGTCGCGTCTACCTGGTGGCGCAGTCGGGACTGCTGCTCGGGCCGACGCTGATCGTGCTGGCGGCCGGTCCGCAGCCGGTGCGGATCGCGATGTTCGTGCTCTCGTTCTTCACCACCTATCTGGGCCTGGGCGTCGCCGGGGTGATCATCGTCAGCCTGCGCCAGGCCGGCACTCCGCAGTCGATGATGGGCCGGATGACCGCGGTGTTCCGCACGCTGCTCTTCGGCGGCGGCGCGCTGGGCGGACTCTTCGCCGGGCTGCTGTCGGGCGCGATCGGCGCGGAGCCGGCGCTGCGCGTGGCCGCGGCCGCGTCGGCCCTCGCCGTCGCCGGGCTGTTGGTCTCGCCGGTGATCCGCCTGCGCGAGCTGCCGCGGCAGCCGGAGCGGGAGGAACAGCGAGAGGAACAGGAGGGGTAGGCGATCGGCGTGGCGGCTGGGGGACAATGGACGGGCCAGCAGCCGAACCCGGGAGTGTCCGCATGTTCCACTCGTCCGTCCCCACCGTCGACGTCGCCTCCGTCCCCGCCGACGGCGTCCTGCTGGACGTCCGCGAACAGGACGAGTGGGACGCCGGGCACGCCTCCGACGCGGTCCACATCCCGATGAGCGAGTTCGTCGCCCGGATCGGGGAGCTGCCCGAGGCCGAGCCGCTCTACGTGGTCTGCCGGGTGGGCGGGCGCTCCGCGCAGGTCGTGCAGTACCTGGTCGCGCAGGGCCGGGAGGCGCTGAACGTCGACGGTGGGATGTTCGCCTGGGAGGCGGCGGGCCGTGGGCTGGTCAGCGAGGGCGGCGAGGCGTTCGTCCTCTGACGCACCCTTGAAGTCGCAGGGAGCACGCGGTATCAACACAGAGAACTGACGGAACGTCAGAAACTCTGGGGGTCGCCGCATGAACGCACTCGTCGACGCCGTCCTCGCCCAGCGCGGCAGTGAGCGCTTGGCCCTGGTCGGCGAGGGCTTCCGCCACACGCGGGACGCGACCCTGCGGATGGCCTGCGCGCGGGCCGCGCTGCTCAGGGAGCGGCTGGCCGATGCCGCGCATCCGCACGTCGGGCTGCTGCTGGAGAACACTCCGGAGTACGTGGCCTGGCTGGAGGGCGCGGTCCTGGCCGGGGCCACCGTCGTCGGCGTCAACCCGACCCGGCGCGGGCCCGACCTGCTGCGGGACATCCGGCACACCGACTGCGCCCTGCTGGTCACCGAGGCGCGGCTGCTGCCGCTGCTGGACGGACTGGCGCCCGGACTGCCGGTACTCGTCGTCGACACTGCCGAGTACGCGGCAGCGCTGGCCCCCTACGCCGACGCGGATCCGCCGGGCGTGCTCCCCGGCCCGGACACCCGCCTGCTGCTGACCTTCACCTCCGGCTCGACCGGCGCGCCCAAGGCGGTGCTGTGCAGCCAGGGCCGGCTGGCACGGGCGGGGGACAAGCTGCGCGAGCAGTTCCGGCTCACCGCCGCCGACACCGGCTACGGCTGCATGCCGCTCTTCCACGGCAACGCGCTGATGGGCCTCTGGGCCCCGCTGCTGCTCGCGGGCGGCACGATCGCGCTGCGCAGGCGCTTCTCCGCGACCCGCTTCCTCGACGACGTGCGGGAGTTCGACGTGGGCTACTTCACCTATGTGGGCCGGGCGATCTCGTATGTGCTGGCCGCCGAGCCACGCCCGGACGACGCGGACAACCCGGTGCGGCTCGGCTTCGGCACCGAGGCGGGTGCGGTGGACGCGGCCCGCTTCGAGCAGCGCTTCGGCTGCCGCCTGGTCGAGGGTTACGGCTCCTCCGAGGGCGGCTGCAACCTCAAGCAGGACCCGGCGGCACCACCCGGAGCGGTCGGCCGGAAGGGCTCGGGCCCGCACGACGACCTGGCGGTCGTCGACCCCGAGACCGGCAAGGAGTGCCCGCGTTCACGCTTCGACGCGGCGGGCCGGCTGCTCAACGGGGAGGAGGCGATCGGCGAGCTGGTCAACCGGACCGCGCGGGTGGGCTTCGAGGGCTACTGGCGCAACGACGCGGCGGGCGCGGCCCGGCTGCGCGACGGCTGGTACTGGACCGGGGACCTCTTCCACCGCGACGCGGAGGGGTGGTTCCGCTTCGCCGGCCGCAGCGCGGACTGGCTGCGCGTCGACAGCGAGAACCTCGCGGTCGCGGACATCGAGAACATCCTCGCCCGCTGGGAGCCGGCCGCGGCGGTCGCCGTCTACGCGGTCCCTGACCCGGTGGCCGGTGACCAGGTGATGGCGGCGGTGGAACTGCGGGCGGGGGTCGCGGCGGACGTGGCGGTTGCGGCGAACGTGGGCGAACTGGCGGACTCGTTGGGGGACTTCCTCGCCCGGCAGCCCGATCTGGGCACCAAGATGCCGCCGCGCTTCGTCCGCTTCGTCACGCGGATGCCGGTGACCGCGACGCACAAGACCGCCAAGACCGGGCTGCGCGCCGAGCGGTGGGACGCGGTCGGCGCGGACCTGGTGCTATGGCGTCCCTACGGCCGGGACGTGGCCGGGGAGTTGGCGTACCGTCCCTTCGAGGCGGCGGACGCGGCGGCACTCGCGGCGCTCTTCGCCGAGCACGGACGGGCGGAACTGATCGACCAAAACAGGGTGTCCCACGGCTGATCGATCAGTAATGATGAGTTCGGACTGGTGATCCACGACCTGGTGATCCACGACCTCAGCCAGGCACCGAAGAAGGGCTCCCATGACCTACGGCACCGCAGACCTGCTCCGCACCGACCGCATCGAGCTGCGCCCGATCACTCCGGCTGCCGCGGCCGAGCTCAGGGCGGGCGGGAACGGCGGCTTCGAGTGGGCCCCCGGCGGCCCGTACCAAGGCACGCTCGACGCCTGCGGCGCACTGCTCAAGGCCTACGAGGCGGGCGTCTACCAGGAGGCCTGGGGCGCGTGGGCGATCATCCGCCGGGCCGACGGGCGTGCCGTCGGCGGCTGCGGTTTCCACGGCGCGCCGCTGGGCGGCGTCTGCGAGATCGGCTACGACCTCGCGGACTCCGCGCGCGGCCAGGGCTTCGCCACCGAGGCCGCCGGCCTGGTCACCGGGTACGCGCTGGCGCAGCCTGGCGTGGAGACGGTCGTCGCCCACACCGAGCCGGCGAACATCCCCTCCCAGGCCGTCCTCGACCGCGCGGGCTTCACCCGCGACGGCGAGGACGGCGACCTCTTCCGCTTCGTGCGCCGCGCTTGATCCCTCAGAGGTAGCGGAGCAGCCCTGCCGGGGATTCGACCGCGTCCGCGACGAAGCGGAGGAAGCCCCCGGCGGTGGCGCCGTCGCAGACGCGGTGGTCGAAGGTGAAGGACAGCTGGACGACACTGCGGATCGTCAGTTCCTCGTCCACGACCCAGGGTTTGCGGGCGATCCGGCCCACACCGAGCATGGCCGCCTCGGGGTGGTTGATGATCGGCGTCGAGCCGTCGACGCCGAACACGCCGTAGTTGTTGAGGGTGAAGGTGCCCCCGGTCAGTTCGGCAGGGGTGAGCGTCCCGGCGCGGGCGGCCTCCGTCAGCCGGGCGATCTCCTGGGCGAGGCCCTCGGTCGTCCGCTTGTCCGCGTCGCGGACGACCGGCACGACGAGCCCGCGCTCGGTCTGCGCGGCGAAGCCGAGATGCACGGAGCGGTGCCGACGGACACCGGTCGGACGCCCGTCCTCTCCGAGCTCGACGCTCGCGTTGAGCGCGGGGAAGCGCGCGAGCGCGGCGACGCAGATGCGCGCGAAGAGCGGCAGCACGCCGACCCCGGCGGCGGCCTTGGCCTCCAGCAGACGGGTGGCATCGGCGTCGACCCAGCAGGTGGCGTCGGGGATCTCGGTCCGACTGCGAGCGAACCGCTCGGCGGCGATCCTTGCTCCGCCGCGCAGGGGGATGAACTCGCCCTCGGCGGCCGTGGGTTGGCTGATCGGCGCGACCGACGGCGCGACCTGCGCCGCGCGCTCGACATCCGCCCGCATGATCAGCCCGTCACGCCCGGTCCCGACGACCCCGGCCAGATCCACCCCGGTCTCCCGCGCGAACCGCCGCACCAGCGGCGAAATCACGGCCACGGCTCCCCGGGCCTCCGGCCCGGCGGAGCTGTGGGGGTGCTGGTCTGGGCTGGTCGTGGTCACGCCCGAGCCCACCGGGGCCTGCGGCCCGGTGGTGCCGCCCATGCTGGGCACTCCGGCGGCCTGCGGCCCCAGCGACGAGCCGGGAGCCACGAGAGCAGTATTGCCGCCTGCGCCCGAACTGCCCGCTTGGGCTTGGCGTCCGGCGGGGCCCGCTCCAGGCCCGGTCGTGCCCCCGCCCGCCAGGGCCTGCGGCCCGGCGGTGGTGCTGGACGGGTGGGCCACGCGCCTGCGGCGGGGGCCGGTGGAGTGGGTGGTGCCGTAGCCGACGAGGACGTTGCCGGAGCCGCCGCCTGATTCCGAGCCGGAACCGGAGGCGGGCTCGCTGACCGCGACCGTGATCAGCGGGGCGCCCACCGGGACCTCCGTGCCGTCGGGGCCGGCCAGAGTGGTGACCACGCCCGCGTAGGGGCAGGGGACTTCGACGACCGCCTTGGCCGTCTCGACCTCCGCCACCGGCTGGTCGACGGCGATGACATCGCCGACCGCCACCAGCCAGCGGACGATCTCGGCGGAGGTCAGGCCCTCGCCGAGGTCGGGGAGCGTGAAGGTGCGTACCGAGGCCATGGGCGTCACTGCTCCCACTGGAGTAGGGCCACGGCGTCGAGGATCCGGTCGACACCGGGGAGGTGGTGGCGTTCCAGCATCGGCGGCGGGTAGGGGATGTCGAAGCCGGTCACCCGCAGCACCGGGGCCGCCAGGTGGTGGAAGCAGCGTTCCGTCACCCGCGCCGCGATCTCCGCGCCGACGCCGCCGAAGCCGGAGGCTTCGTGCACGACCACCGCGCGACCTGTTGCCCGGACCGCCGCGCAGACCGTCTCGTCGTCGAAGGGGACGAGCGAGCGCAGGTCCACGACCGTCAGATCCCAGCCCTCGGCCTTCGCCGCCTCCGCCGCTTCGAGGCAGACGGGGAGCGAGGGGCCGTAGGTGAGGAGCGTGGCGGAGGACCCGGTACGGCGGACGACCGCGCGGCCGATCGGCTCGACCGGTGCCGGGGTGAACTCGTCCTTGGACCAGTAGAGCCGCTTGGGCTCCAGGAAGACGACCGGGTCGTCAGAGGCGATCGCCGCGCGCAGCAGGCCGTAGCCGTCCGCCACCGTCGCCGGGGTGACCACGTGCAGGCCCGGCGTGTGCGCGTAGTACGCCTCGCTGGAGTCGCTGTGGTGCTCCACGCCGCCGATGCCGCCGCCGTAGGGGACGCGGATGGTGATCGGGAGCGGCAGCTTGCCCGCCGTGCGGTTGCGCATCTTCGCGACGTGCGAGACGAGCTGCTCGAACGCCGGGTACGCGAACGCGTCGAACTGCATCTCCACGACCGGCCGCAGGCCGTACATCGCCATGCCGACGGCCGTGCCGAGGATTCCGGCCTCGGCCAGCGGAGTGTCCAGGCAGCGTTGCGAGCCGAACTCCGCGGCCAGGCCGTCGGTGATCCGGAAGACGCCGCCGAGGGTGCCCACGTCCTCGCCCAGGACGTGGACGTCCGGGTCCTCCCGCAGCGCGTCGCCGAGGGCGGTGTTCAGGGCCTGGGCCAGTGTTGCCGTACTCACCGCTGTTCCTTTCGCGCTTCGCTTCGGCTCCGCTTCGGGCCGGTGCCTACTTCGCTCGTTCCTCGCTGCGCAGGCCCCCACCCTGCGCTGCACCTCAGCTCGCCGCTCATCGTGCGTCGGCCTCCGCGGCGAGCTCGGCTGCCAGCAGGGCTGCCTGCTCGCGGAGTTGGGGGGTGGGTTCGGCGTAGACGTGGGTGAAGAGGGAGAGCGGGTCGAGCTCCGGTTCCGCGTGGAACTCGGCGCGCATCTCCCCGGCCAGCTCTTCCGCCGCCTCGGCCGCGGCCGCGACCTCCGCGTCGTCGATCAGGCCGGCCTCGCGCAGATGCGTCTCCAGCATCGCCAGCGGGTCGCGCGCCTGCCAGGCGGCGACCTCCTCGGGGGTGCGGTAGCGGGTCGCGTCGTCGGCGTTGGTGTGCGCCTCGAGGCGGTAGGTGACCGCTTCGACCAGGACCGGGCCGCGGCCGGAGCGGGCGTGCTCGACGGCCTCGGTCAGCACGCTGTGCATCGCCGCCGCGTCGTTCCCGTCGACCAGGCGGCCGCTGATGCCGTAGCCGACGGCCTTGTGCGCGAGCGTCGGCGCGGCGGACTGCTTCGCCAGCGGGACGGAGATCGCGTAGCCGTTGTTCTGGACGAGGAAGACGACCGGCGCGTTCAGCACTCCCGCGAAGTTCAGCGCCTCGTGGAAGTCGCCTTCGCTGGTGCCGCCGTCGCCGACCAGGGCGAGCGCCACCACGTCGTCCCCGCGCAGCCGGGCCGCGTGGGCGAGGCCGACCGCGTGCGGGGCCTGGGTGGCCAGCGGCGTGGAGAGCGGGGCGACGCGGTGGGCCTTCGGGTCCCAGCCGTGGTGCGCGTTGCCACGCAGCAGCGTCAGCGCCTCGACCGGCCGGACGCCGCGCGAGACGACGGCGAGGGTGTCGCGGTAGCTGGGGAAGAGCCAGTCGGTCTCACGCAGCGCCATGGCGGCGGCGATCTGGCAGGCCTCCTGCCCGGTCGAGGCCGGGTAGACGGCGAGGCGCCCCTGCTTGGTGAGGGTGGTCGCCTGCTGGTTGTAGCGCCGGCCGAGGACCAGGCGGCGGTACAGCTCGCGCAGCAGTTCGGCGTCGAGCTTGTCGGCGGCCTGCGTGCCGAGCACGCGCAGCGGCTCGGGGTCGGGCAGCAGCGGGGCTGGGTCGCGACGCGGGCCGTGGGCGTCGGGTGGCCAGACGGAGCCCATCGGAGCGCCCGCGGGTTGGTCGAGAAGGGTCATCTCGGCACCTCCGGGAGGGTGGGTGGGGGTGATGAGGCGCATAGGGGATGTGGGCAGCGAGTGCCGCAGAGAGGGGTGCCTCTCCCTACCGATTGTTCGGTTGATTGATCGAACTGACTACTCTTGCGGCGCAGTGGTGGACAAACGGCTGCGGCGGCGCTTCGCTGGAAGCAGGTCGTCCACAATGGGAGGGCAGGGGGCCATGACCGCTGAACAGATGGCCGGGGCGGCGGAGCAGCGCTCGCTGGACCGGATCGACAAGGCCATCCTGCGCCTTCTGCAGCAGGATGGACGCGCCTCGATTCGCTCGGTCGCGGAGCGCGTGCACGTCTCCCGCGCCAATGCGTACGCGCGGATCTCGCGACTGGTGGACGACGGGGTGATCCGCGGCTTCACCGCCCGCGTCGACCACGAACGCGCAGGCCAGGGCGCCGCGGCGTACATCACGCTGAAGGTGGTGCAGAACTCCTGGCGGTCGGTGCGCGGCGCGCTGCTGGAGCTGCCGGGGGTGGAGCACATCGCGCTGGTGGGCGGCGAGTTCGACGTGCTCATGCTGGTGCACACGGTGGACAACCGGGCGCTGCGCGACCTGGTGCTGAACCGGATCCAGTCGATCCCCGGCGTGCTCGGGACGCAGACGCTGCTGGTCTTCGAGGAGACGGATCGGATACCCGTCCTGCCGGACTGAGCAGCCTGCCGGACTGAGCTTCAAGATCGCAAAATGCTTCACGTGAAACACTTAGCGATCTTGGGCAGGGGTGACCCCCGCAGCTCAGGGCGCGCGCAGGCCGTGGAAGGCGAGCTCGGCGACGGCGTCGACGACGAGCGCCGCGGACTTGCCGTCGGCGTCCTGGCGGTACCACTCCACCAGCGAGTTGATCATGCCGAAGAGCAGTCGGGTCGCCAGCCTCGGCTCGACGTCCGCGCGCAGCTGGCCCTCCGCGACCGCCTCGGCGAGCAGCTCGGCGACCCGGTGATCGAACTCGCGTCGGCGCTGGAGCGCCCACTGCTCGGTCGCGGTGTTGCCGCGCACCCGCAGCAGCAGCGTCACGTAGGGCAGCTCCGCCAGCAGGACGGCCGTGGTCCGGCGGACCACGTGCTCGAGCCGGGCCAGCGCCGTGCCCTCGCGGGCCTCCGGTTCGTCCAGGGTGCCGAAGAGGCCGTCCAGGGCCCGGCCTACGGCGAGGCGGAGCAGCTCCTCCTTGCCCTTGACGTGGTGGTAGATCGAGGACTTGGAGATCCCGGCCGCGCGCGACAGGTCCTCCATCGAGGTGCCGTCGTAGCCGCGCTCGTTGAAGACCCGCACGGTGACGGCGAGCAGTGTGTCCACCGTGTAGCTGTCACGGCGCGCGGGGCGGGAGGTCTCGACCATGTGGTCGAGTATCACATTACGTACTCGCTGCGTCGCTCCAGCATGGTCACGTCCCGCCAGCGCCCGTCCTGCGTGCGGCCGATGCGCTCGCGGGTGCCGACGACGCGGAAGCCGAAGGCCGCGTGCAGGGCCAGGCTGGCGGCGTTCTCGGGGAAGATCCCCGCCTGGAGCGTCCACACGCCCGCGGTCTCGGTCGACTCGATCAGCCCGCGCAGCAGCAGCCGGCCGACGCCCTGGCCGCGCGCGTCGGGGTGGACGTAGACGCCGTGCTCCAGCACGCCCACGTAGACCGGCCGGGAGGAGACCGCGCTGGTGGCGGCCCAGCCGAGGACCTCCCCCGCGTCCGTGACGGCGACCAGGCGGTGTGCGGCGAGGCGGCTGCGGTCGAAGTCCGCCCAGGAGGGGGCGTGGGTCTCGAAGGTGGCGTTCCCAGTGTCGATGCCGTGCTGGTAGATGGCGAGCACCGCGTCGGCGTGCTCGGCCCGCAGGGGAGCGAGGGTGACGGTCACCCGGCCAGTGTAGGGCTTTGGCGCGCATTAGTTGTGGTGCTATAACTATTGTGACGACATAATCAATTCTCCCGTGCTGCGGGAGTGAGGCGGCGCAGTATGGAGCTCACTCCGCGACGACGGTTCCTGGTCCTGGCCATCTGTTGCATGAGCCTGTTCATCGTGGGCCTGGACAACACGATCGTGAACGTCGCGCTGCCGTCCATCGGCCGCGACCTGAACTCCGGCGTCTCGGGCCTCCAGTGGGTCGTGGACGCCTACACCGTCGTGCTGGCCAGCCTGCTGATGCTGGGCGGCTCGACCGGCGACCGGCTCGGGCGCCGCAGGGTCTTCCAGACCGGCTTGGCGCTCTTCATCGTCGGCTCGCTGGTCTGCAGCCTGGCGCCGAGCCTGGGCTGGCTGATCGTCGCCCGCATGCTGCAGGCGGTGGGCGGCTCGATGCTCAACCCGGTGGCGATGTCGATCATCACGAACACCTTCACCGACCCGAAGGAGCGCGCCCGGGCGATCGGCGTCTGGGGCGGCACGGTCGGCGTCAGCATGGCGCTCGGTCCGGTGGTCGGCGGACTGCTGGTCGGCTCGGTCGGGTGGCCCTCGATCTTCTGGATCAACATCCCGGTCGGCCTGGCGGCGCTGGTCCTGGCCGGGCTCTACATCCCCGAGTCCAGGTCCCCGCGGCCCCGCCGGGTCGACCCGGCGGGGCAGCTCGCGGTCATCGTCCTGCTGGGCTCGCTGACCTACGGGATCATCGAGGCGCCCAAGGCGGGCTGGGGCTCGGCGCAGTCGCTGCTCTGCTTCGCGCTGGCGGCGACCGCCCTGGTGGTGCTGCTCGTCGTGGAGTCGCGGAGGCAGGAGCCGCTGATCGAGCTGCGCTTCTTCCGCAGCGTGCCGTTCGCGGGCGCGACGGTGATAGCGGTCTGCGGCTTCGCCGCACTGGGCGGGTTCCTCTTCCTGAACACCCTCTTCCTCCAGAGCGTCCGCGACTTCAGCGCGCTGCGAGCGGGCCTCTGCACGCTGCCGATGGCGGCGGCGACTGTCGTCTTCTCGCCGCTCAGCGGCCGCCTGGTGGGCACGCGCGGCCCCCGCCTGCCGCTCGTCGCGGCGGGGCTGGCGATGGGCGCGAGCGCGCTGCTGCTGGTGCGGCTGCGGGCGGACACCCCGCTGTGGGTGCTGCTGCTGGCGTATCTGCTCTTCGGGATGGGCTTCGGGATGATCAACGCGCCGGTGACCAACACCGCGGTCTCCGGGATGCCACGTGCGCAGGCCGGCGTGGCCGCGGCGGTCGCGTCGACCAGCAGGCAGGTCGGCCAGGCGCTGGGGGTGGCGGTGATCGGCTCGGTGGTGACCTCGGCCGTGGTGGGGAGCTTCCGGATCGGGTTCGCGCAGGCGAGCCACATCGGGTGGTGGATCGTGCTGGGCTGCGCGATCGCGGTGGTGGTGCTGGGCGTGGCGACGACGGGCGCGTGGGCTCGAGGTACCGCGGCTAGGGTCTTCGCCCAGACGGAAGGTCAGGGAGAGCGACGGGAGATGAGTGCGGCGTGAGCGCGGAGCGGGTGTATGCGGTCATGCGGCGGCTGGTGCTGGAGGCGGACGACCGCAAGCAGCGCGTCGCGGACGCGCTGGGTATGAGCTTCAGCCGTGGGCGCGCGCTGCGGGCGTTGGTGGAGCGGCCGGTCAGGATGAGTGAGCTGGCCAAGCATCTGGTCATGGACAAGCCGTACACGACGGTGGTGGTGGACGACCTGGAACGGCGCGGTCTGGTGGTCCGCGAACAGGACCCGGACGACCGCCGCGCCAAGCTGGTGACCCTCACCGAGGCGGGCCGTGTGGCGGCGGCGACGGCGACGGAGATCTTGACGGCACCGCCGACCGAGCTGACCCGGCTTTCGCCGGAAGATCTGGACCTGTTGGACAAGATCCTGGGGAAGCTCTGAGGGGCGCGAGGAACTGCGCGAACAACCACCCTGTGCGGATGGTCCTGCGCGTTCGGCCTGCCGGCCGCGTGGGTGGTTGCTCGCGCAGTTCCTCGCGCCCCTGGAGGTGGTTGCAACTGGCCCCTCGTCGTGATCTGAGCCGCTCGGCATGGCCAGCCGACCGATCATTCGGTTACCGTAGGTGCTTGGCAGAGTCGCCGCCAGGACCCCATGAGGAGTGCGTCGCCATGACCGCAACCACGGCCCATCCGCTGATCGACCGTCATCAGGAGACCCTGGAGCGCGCGGTCAGCGCACTCGCCGCGCGGGACTACTGGTCGCCCTACCCCGAGTTCCCCAAGGCCTACGGCGAGGACGCCCTCGCCGTCGGCGCAGCCGCCTTCGCCGCGTTGAAGGGCACGACGCGGCTCGCCGCCGAGGGCGACACCCTCGTCGGGCCGGACGCCGAGGCCGGAGGCGAGGTCTCGCCGTTCGGGGAGGCGCTGAACATCGCCTACGGCTACCGCTCCGCGGACGCGCTGCTCGCCGCGGCGAGCGCCGCGCAGCCCGCGTGGGCGCAGGCGAGTCCGCTGCTGCGCGCCGCGGTCTGCGCGGAGATCCTGGCGCGGATCAACGCCAGGTCCGTCGAGTTCGGCTTCGCCGTCCAGCACACCACCGGGCAGGCCTTCGGGATGGCCTTCCAGGCCGGTGGGCCGCACGCGCAGGACCGTGGGCTCGAGGCCGTCGCCTGCGCGTACGCCGAGCAGACCCGGCTGCCCGCGAAGGCCAACTGGACCAAGCCGCAGGGCAAGCGCGAGCCGCTGACGATGGAGAAGGAGTTCATCGTCCGCCCCCGCGGAGTCGCCCTGCTGATCGGCTGCAACACCTTCCCGACCTGGAACGGCTACCCGGGCCTCTTCGCCTCCCTCGCCGCCGGCAACCCGGTCGTCGTCAAGCCGCACCCGCGTGCCGTGCTGCCGCTCGCGCTGACCGTCGAGATCGCCCGTGACGTGGTCACCGAGGCGGGCTTCGACGCCGACCTCGTGCAGCTCGCCCCGGAGCAGCCCGGTGAGGGCCTCGCCAAGACGCTCGCCACCCGGCGCGAGGTCGCGCTCATCGACTACACCGGCTCCACCGCCTTCGGTGACTGGCTGGAGGAGAACGCGCGCCAGGCGCTCGTCTACACCGAGAAGGCCGGCGTCAACACCGTCCTGATCGAGTCGACCGACGACTACGCCAACGCGCTGGCCAACCTGGCGTTCAGCCTCTCCCTCTACAGCGGCCAGATGTGCACCACGCCGCAGAACCTGCTGATTCCGCGCGGCGGCATCGCCACCGACCAGGGCAGCAAGACCTTCGCGGAGGTCGTCGCGGACCTGGCCGACGCGCTCGGCAAGCTGCTCGGCGACGACGCGCGCGCGGCCCAGCTGCTGGGCGCGATCGTCAACCCCGGCGTGCTGCAGCGGATCGAGCGGGCTGAGAAGGGCGAGTACGGCGCGCTCGCGCTCGCGCCCCGCGCGGTGGCCAGCACCGAGTTCCCCGAGGCGGTCATCCGCACGCCCGCGCTGGTGACCCTGGACGCCGCCGTGGACGCGCTGCCGGGCGAGTGCTTCGGGCCGGTCGCCTTCGCGATCGCGGTGGACTCCGCGGCCCACGGTGTGGAGCTGCTGCGTGAGACCGTCCGCGAGCGCGGTGCGATGACGGCGGCGGCGTACACGACCTCGCCGGAGGTGGAGTGCGCGGTCGTCGGCGCCGCGGTCGACGCGGGAGTTTCCCTTTCCCTGAATCTCACCGGTCAGGTCTACGTGAACCAGACCGCGGCATTTTCCGATCTGCACGGGACGGGTGCGAATCCCGCAGCGAACGCGGCGTACTGCGACGCCGCCTTTGTCGCCGGTCGATTTCGGGTGATGGAGGTCCGCCGCCACAACAGCTGAGGCGGATAGCTGAGGCGGATAGCCGAGACGGAAGCCTGACAGGGGCTGCCCGGGAGGATTCTCCCTGGCAGCCCCTGCTGCATCCACTGGCACAGGTGTAGGGGTTCTGTTGCGCCTTTTACACGGTGTCGGTGGTCTTTGGGGTTGTTCATCACGCAGTGTAAGCGGTGATGCGGATCACGTCGCGGATCGAGACTGAAGATAACGATTCCGGTGCCAGAACCGCTAGGGGGCATGGAAACCGAAGGTTTTTGGCCCTAGCCTCTGTCGGCATCTGCCGCTGCGGCATACGAACTGACGTCGCTGGGCGTGAAGAGGTTTCCCGACCAGCGCCAGGCTTCTGCAGAAAGGCCACTCCATGACGGACTCCGGCTCCTTCGACCTTTCGCGTTTCATGAACCGCACCCGTGCCGCCTCACGCGCCGCCGCGATGAGTCGGCGCTCGCTCCTGCGCGGTGCCACCGCGGGCGGTCTGGCCATCGCCGGAGCCGGCGCGCTCTCCGCCTGCGGCGTCAAGGGCGCGGCAACCGCCACCCCGTCCGGCAGCCCCAAGGTCGGCGTGGCCGGCCAGGACTACTCAGCCACCGAGAAGATCGTCAACTTCGCCAACTGGCCCGCCTACATCGACGTGGACGCCAAGAACCAGAGCCTCCACCCGACGATCGCCGCGTTCCAGAAGCAGAGCGGGCTCACGGTCAAGTACGTCGAGGTCATCAACGACAACAACGACTGGTACACCAAGGTCAACCCGAGCCTGGTCAAGGGTGTCGACACGGGCTACGACATTATGGTCGTCAGCGACTACATGGTGCCCAAGTACCGGACGTACAACTACATCCAGGCGCTCGACCTGGCGAACATCCCGAACCACTCCAAGCTGCTGCCGTCGACGCTGAACGACCCGGTCGACCCGGGCCGCAAGTTCTCCACCCCCTGGGCCTACGGCTTCACCACCATCGCCTACAACAGCAACCTGGTGAAGACCCCGATCACCTCCATCGCAGAGGTGTTCACCCGCCCCGACCTCAAGGGCAAGGTGAGCCTCTTCGCGGAGATGGAGGACACCATGGCGCTGTCCCTGCTGGCGCTGGGCCACAACCCCACCCAGTTCACCGACGCCCAGTTCAACGAGGCGCTGGACTACGTCCGCAAGGCCAAGGACAGCGGCCAGGTCAGCCACTTCACCGGCAACGACTACCTCGGCCCCTTCCAGCAGGGCAACACCGCGGTCACCATGGCCTACTCCGGCGACGTCGCGCAGCTGGCCAAGCCCAACCTGGTCACCGTGGACCTCCCCAAGGAGGGCCTGCTCTCCTGGAACGACAACTGCGTCATCCCGAACTACGCCCGGCACAAGAAGAACGCCGAGACGCTGCTCAACTACTACCTGGACCCGCAGGTCTCCGCGCAGCTGGACGACTTCATCAACTACATCCCGGGTGTCGAGGGCGCCGTCGACGCGCTGAAGACGCTCGACCCGCCCGCCGCGAAGAACGTGCTGATCGTCCCCACCGCGCAGATGCAGGCCAACGCGCACGGCTTCATGTCGCTGAGCATCGCCCAGCTCGACGACTACACCAGCCGTTTCCAGCAGGTCACCGGTCAGTAGCAGCCGCCCCTGCCGGCCCACCCCCGGCACCAGGCACTCGAGGTTCGAAGAGAGCGAAGGAAGACCCCTGATGAGCACGAACGACGTACTCGGCGGCAGCACCGGCGGAGATCTCCGCCTGGAGGGCCTGACCAAGCGCTTCGGCGCGTTCACGGCTGTGGACAATCTGGATCTCACGATCCCCCAGGGCTCTTTCTTCGCTCTGCTCGGTGCGTCCGGCTGCGGCAAGACCACGACCCTGCGCATGGTCTCCGGCCTGGAGGACCCCACCGCGGGCCGGATCTACCTGGGCGAGGACGACGTCACCAACCGCAAGCCCTACCGGCGCCCGGTCAACACCGTCTTCCAGAACTACGCGCTCTTCCCGCACCTGGACATCTTCGAGAACGTCGCGTTCGGCCTCCGCCGTCGCGGCGTCAAGGACGTCAAGCCGGCCGTCACGGCCATGCTCGACCTGGTCGAGCTGGGCCACGTCGCCAAGCGGAAGCCGACCGAGCTGTCCGGCGGTCAGCAGCAGCGCATCGCGCTGGCCCGCGCGCTGATCAACCAGCCGCAGGTGCTGTTGCTGGACGAGCCGCTGGGCGCGCTGGACCTGAAGCTCCGTCGGCAGATGCAGATCGAGCTCAAGCGCATCCAGACCGAGGTCGGCCTCACCTTCGTGCACGTCACGCACGACCAGGAGGAGGCCATGACCATGGCCGACACCATCGCGGTGATGAACCACGGCCGGATCGAGCAGCTCGGCTCCCCCGCCGAGCTCTACGAGAACCCGGCCACCACCTTCGTCGCGAACTTCCTGGGCCAGTCCAACCTGATCCCCGCCACGGTCGTCTCCGAGACGGACGGTGTGGTCACCGTCTCGGCCCATGGCCAGCAGCTCAAGCTCGACGCCAAGCGCTGTCGCAGCACCTCCGGCGAGATCATCCTGGGCGTGCGCCCGGAGAAGGTCCAGGTCGCGAAGAGCGCGGCGGACGCGCCGACCGGTTCCAACGTGATCACCGGCGGCACGGTCGTCGACGCCAGCTTCATCGGCGTCTCCACCCAGTACCTGGTCAAGCTCGCCACCGGCGAGGAGCTCGCGGTCTTCGAGCAGAACACCGGCAGGGAGATCCAGCGCCCGGGCGCCGAGGTGGCCGTCTACTGGGACCCGACCCAGGGCTTCGGCCTCGAGGGCTCCCAGGACATCGCCGCCGGCGCCGAGGTCGATGAGGAGGCCGCCGCGTGACGACCACCACGACGGAGGCGCCCGTCGCCAAGCCGCCCGTCAAGGGCGGGGCGGCTCCGCGCAAGCGCCGCCGGAACTTCACCCCCTGGGTGCTGCTGCTGCCCGGCCTGCTCTGGCTGATCGTCTTCTTCCTGGTGCCGATCTTCACCTCGGTGATCGCCTCGGTGCAGACCGGCAGCTCGGACGTGGGCTTCCAGCTCACCTGGGCCTGGGGTAACTACACCAAGTCCCTGTCGGACAACGGGCCGCAGATCTGGCACTCGCTGCTCTACTCGGTGCTCACCACGGTCTTCTGCCTGGCGCTCGGCTACCCGGTGGCCTACTTCATCGCCTTCAAGGGCGGCAAGTGGAAGTCGCTGCTGATGGCGCTGGTCATCGTGCCGTCGTTCACCAGCTTCCTGATCCGCACCATCGCCTGGGAGACGATCCTCTCCAACAACGGCAGCGCGGTGCACCTGCTGCAGCAGCTGCACGTGCTGAGCCTGACCGACGCGCTGGGCTGGACCGTCAACAACCAGGTGCTCTACAGCCCGGCCGCGGTCGTCCTCGGCATGACGTACAACTTCCTGCCGTTCACGATCCTGCCGCTGTACACGTCGCTGGAGAAGATCGACCCGAGGCTGCTCGAGGCCGGGGCCGACCTGTACTGCAGCCCGTACCAGACGCTGCGCCGGGTCACCCTGCCGCTGTCCATGCCCGGTGTCATCGGCGGTACCCTGCTGACCTTCATTCCCGCGGTCGGCGACTACATCAACAACCAGCTGCTGGGCAACCCGAACACCAACGTCGTCGGGCAGAGCATCGAGAACCTCTTCCTGCGCAAGAGCGACGGTTACCCGTACGGGTCCGCGCTGTCCGTGGTGATGATGGTGGCCACGCTGATCCTGGTGATGATCTACATCCGCAAGGCCGGCACGGAGGACCTGATCTGATGAGCAAGGCACTCGCCTGGGTCCGCGAGCACATTCTGCTCACCGTGACCGTCCTGGTCTTCGTCTTCATGCTGGCGCCGAACGCGGTCATCCTGTGGATGTCGTTCAACTCGCCCGCCGGCAAGTACAACTACACCTGGAACAAGTTCTCGCTCGACGCCTGGGCGCACCCCTGTGCCAACAGCGAGATGTGCAACAGCCTCTCGCTGTCGCTGCAAATCGGCGCGATCGCCACCGTCATCTCGACGATCCTCGGGACGATGATCGCCTTCGCGATGGTGCGGCACCGCTTCAAGGCGCGTTCCGGCATCAACTCGCTGCTGTTCCTGCCGATGGCCGCGCCCGAGGTGGTCATGGGTGCGACGCTGACCGCGCTGTTCTTCAACACCATCGGCCCCGGCTCGCTGGGCTTCTGGACCATCACCATCGCCCACATCATGTTCTGTCTGAGCTATGTGGTCGTCACGGTGAAGTCCCGCCTGGCCGGCATGGACCCGATGCTGGAACGTGCGGCGCAGGACCTCTACGCGACGCCGCTGCAGACCTTCCGCAAGGTGACCCTGCCGCTGGTGGCGCCGGGCATCGCGGCGGCGGCGCTGCTCGCCTTCGCGCTGTCGGTGGACGACTACATCATCACGGCGTTCACCGCAGGTCAGTTGGAGACCTTCCCGATGTTCATCTGGGGCTCCGTGCAGCGCTCGTACCCGGCGCAGATCGACGTCATCGGTTCGATCATGCTGCTCGGCACCATGGCGGTCATCGCGTTCTCGCAGATCCTCAACCGGGCGCGTACCGCCCGGAGGTAGTACCTCGACAGTCCACCAGCACGCCCTGTTCGGCTTCTCAGCCGGGCAGGGCGTGCTGCGTTTCCCGCTCGTAGTGCCGGGCCGCCTTGGCGCGGTTGCCGCACTCGGACATGGAGCACCAGCGGCGACGCCCGTTCTGCGAGGTGTCGAAGAAGGTGAGAAGGCAGCGCTCGTGCGCGCACTCGCGGATCCGCTCCGGGCCGCGGGCCAGCAGGCGCAGGTAGTCGTCGGCGGCGAGCCAGGCCGGCAGCCAGACCGGGTCGGCGACCTCGGGCTCGTCGTGCGGGACGCCGTCGGCGCCGAGGCGGCGGCGGATCGAGCCGTGCGCCAGGACCGCGTTCAGCGCGGCGGTGTCCTGCGGGTCGGTGCGCAGCGCGAGGAGCGCGGCGCGGGTCTCGAGCAGGGCGTCGAGGACCTGCTCGGTCGGGTCGACCCTGTCGGCCAGGCCGTTCGAGGCGAGCCAGACGGAGAGGCCGTCCTCCTGGTGGAACAGCAGGTCGCCGTGCCAGCGGGTGTTGAGCAGGTCGAGAGAGATCGGTTCGCCGCGCAGCGGTCGGGGGTCTGCAGAGGTCTCCACGTTTCCAGTCTAACCGTTCAGATGCTGCTGAGGGGTTGCAGGGTGAGTCATATAACCGTTACGGTTCACTTGAAAGGTTAGAAGGAACAAGACGAGGAGTCCCGTCATGACCGCTTCGCTGCGCACCGGCCACATCGGCATCAACGTCACCGACCTGGACCGCTCGGTCGCCTTCTATCGCGACGTCCTTGGGCTGGAGGAGCTCGGCGCGAGCAAGCCCGGCACCGCGCCCGAGCGCCGCGCGGCGCGGCTCGGCAAGAAGGGCGAGCTGCTGCTCACCATCTGGCAGCAGGCCGTGGGCGGGCACGAACGCGACCGGGCCGGGCTGCACCACCTCGCCTTCGAGGTCGACACAGTCGACGAGGTCCGCGAAGCCGAGTGGGCGCTCAAGGAGCAGGGCGCCGCCTTCGAGTACGACGGGGTCGTCCCGCACGGCGAGGGCCAGGACTCGGGCGGCATCTTCTTCGTCGACCCCGACGGCACCCGGCTGGAGGTCTTCACCCGCAGCGGCATCGCCGCCGAGGGCGGCCACGCCCCGCACGCGGACGCCCCCACGTGCGGCTTCTTCTAGCCGCGCAGGCAACGAGCGAAAGGGGATGGCTGCCATGACCGCTGTGGCCGGGTACCACTCCGGCGAGCGCGTCGCTCAGGCGCTCGCCGGGGAGACGGCGAAGGCTGAGCACCTGGAACGCAGCATCCGCGCTGTCGTCCCGGCCGTCGCCGCGAACTTCCTCGCGGAGCGGCAGCTGCTGGTCGTCGGCGCGGCGGACGCGGACGGGCGGATGTGGGCGACGGTGCTGACGGGCGAACCCGGCTTCATCGGCGTCCCGGACGAGGGGACGATCTCGGTCGCGGCGCTGCCGGGTCCGGGGGATCCACTCGCGGCCGTCCTCGGGGGCGCGTCCGCCCCGTCCGCAGTGCCGATCGGGACGATCGCCCTGGAGCCGGCGACCCGGCGGCGGATGCGCGTCAACGGCCTGGTTGAGGCGCGCGACGCCGGGCTCGTCGTCCACGCCGAGCAGGTCTTCTCCAACTGCCCCAAGTACATCCAGAAGCGGCGCCCGGTCCGGTCCACCCCGACCGCTGTGCCCGGACCGGCGCGCTGGGGCGCGGAGCTGACGACGGCGCAGCAGTTGGCCGTCTCCACCGCCGACACCTTCTTCCTCGCCACCGCCGATGCGGAGGGGCGCGCGGACGCCTCGCACCGGGGTGGGTACCCGGGCTTCGTGGAGGTGGTCTCGCCGTCGACGCTGCGCTGGCGCGAGTACGCGGGCAACGGGGCGTTCATGACGCTGGGTAACCTCGAACTGAACCCGCGTGCGGGCCTCGTCTTCCCGGACTGGGAGACGGGCGACCTGCTCCTCCTCACGGGTGAGGCCCGGACGGACTGGCAGGAACGGTCGGTCGCCTTCGAGTTGACGTCGGCGGTGCAGCTTCCCGGGGCGATGCCGCTGCGCTGGAGCGAGCCGGAGTTCTCGCCTGCGCTGCGCTGATCGCGGGCAGGGCAGCTCTAGGCTGAGTCGGTGATGATCGACGTCGAGGAACGATGGGCCGCGCTGGTCGCTACTGGCGGAGCGGTACTGCTGGACGGCTTCCACGCGCTGAAGCACGCGCTGCGCTTCGGTGCGACGGTGCCGCTGCTGGTGACGACGGACGCGGGCGAGCTGCGACGGCTCGTTGCGGAGCTGGCGCCGGATCTGGGCTCGGTCGAGGCCGTGGTGGTTCCGGCGGAGCTGCTACGGCGGCTGGTGCCGCGTGCGCATCCGACCGGTGTCGCGGCGCTGGCGCTTCGTCCACAGCCTGTGGACAACGCGCGGACCTCGCCTTTCGTCCTGCTGGAGGACCCGCGCAACCTCGGCAACATCGGCGCGGTCGTCCGCCTGGCCGCCGGCTTCGGCGCGGCGGGCGTGCTGACGACCGGAAGCGTCGACCCCTGGCACCCCACCGTCGTCCGTGGCGCGGCCGGCCTGCACTTCGCCACGACGGTGGCCCGGACTACCTTGGCGGAGCTGCCCGTTGGGCCCCTCTTCGCGCTGGATCCGGAGGGCGAGGACATCCACGGCATCGCCTTTCCGGATGACGCTGTGCTGGCTTTCGGGACAGAACGGCACGGGGTATCGGATGATGTGAAGGGGATGGCCACCCGAACTGTGGCCATCCCCATGCGCCCTCACGTGTCCAGCTTCAACCTCGCCACGAGCGTCGGCATGGCGCTGTTCCATTGGCAGGGACGCGGTTATCCACGGTCTGTGGATATCAGGACGCCGAGCGGACGCCCATGAGCTGGAGTACCTCGGCGACGTAGGCCGGCGGTCCGGCCAACGTCACGAGTTGCGGCGCCGCAGGCGTCGCGACCGGCGGCTCGGCGTCCTGCGCGCGCAGGAGGTGCCGGACGATGTCCACGAAGTGCAGCCGTCGGCAGGGCCGGTAGGCGATGCTTCCCCGGATGCCGACGTGCTCGACGGTCCGGCAGGTGAAGTAGACGCCGAACGGCGGCCCGGCCTCCACGATCGGGTCGGGGAGCATCGGCGCCATCGCACCGTGCAGGCAGTGCACGGAGCCGTCCGTGCGGATCTCGAACCCCTGGTCGTCGACCAGCAGCGTCGAGACGGAGGGCGTGGTGAAGTCCATCGCCTCGGCGAAGGTCTCGGCCATGCGCTCGCGCTGGGCGCCGAGGTCGGCGTCGCCCCGGCGGATGGAGGGGAGGAGCTCGCGGGTGACCCAGTCCTGGAAGGGCCGGGCGGCGGGCTTGTCGGAGCGCATGATCAGCCGGTAGAGGCCGCTCTCGCGGATGACGGTGAGCAGGGGGGTGCCGCGGCGGGAACTAATCCCACCAGCGGAAACGTCACTTACCTCACTTGAGGTTAGGTAAATGGTTTGGGTGTTCACACGGCGGATCTCGGTCTTGTCGAGCACGCTCGCGGCCTTCGTCGGGTTGCTGTGACCGAGGATCTTGCAGACGTCGACGATGGCGAACCACGGCTCGCCGTCGATCAGGATGACGCGGATCGGTTGCCCGGTGGCCGGGAACTTCGTCTTCATCATTCGCGTGTTCATGACGCGCCCTTTCGGGTGGGTGACATTGCGCCCTGATCAACGCGCTTATCCGACCGGTGACACGGCCTCCGGATCGCGCTCGGTTGCGCGAGGGGGGCGCTTGATCGACTGGCGCAAGACTGGCGGGGGCATATGCTGCGCCACCCCCCTAGCCACCCCCTGACCAGCCCAGACGAGGAAGCCGGTGGGGAGGAAGACCGCGTCCGCGGCGATCATCGCCAGCGAGAAGAACGGCAGCCCCAACACCACCGCGATCGCGGCGTGCTCGGTGATCATCAGGACCAGCAGCACGTTCTTGATCCGGCGGTTGAAGACCAGGAACGGGAAGGACACCTGCACCATCACCGTGCCGTAGGTGATCAGAAAGACCGCTGTGCTGTTCCCGCCCAGCAGTGAGGCCAGCCCCGGCCAGGGGTCGAAGTAGGCCAGGTGCAGCGGGAAGTAGAGAGCCGTGCCGCCCTGCCAGAGGGAGCCCTGGATCTTGTACCAGCCCGCCGTCGCGTAGATGAAGCAGACCTCGACCGCGATCACCAGCATGGCGGCGTTGTGCAGCAGGTTGCCGAGCGCGTCCAGCAGTTGCTCGCCCTCGCCGCCCGGGCGGCGTCGGGCCATCCAGGCCTTCACGCCGGCGAACAGCCAGAACAGCCAGAAGACCGTGCCCCAGTCGTAGAACCCGAGGTCCAGCATCCCCAGCTTCGCGAAGCCCGACAGCTCGCAGAACGCCAGCACCGCGCCCAGTCCCAGCCACAGCGCGACGCCGACCGGGTCCCACCCTTCCCGCGTCCCGCGCCGCGCCGCGCGGGCGTCCAGGGACCAGACCTGGCCGCAGCGGGTGAAGGCGAGGTAGATCGCCATCAGGTGGACGACGTTGTCGCCGCCGTCGCCGACCAGGATGCTGCGGTTCTGGACCGACAGCACCAGCACCATGAAGAGCAGTGACATCGTCCGCGTCCGCCAGCCCACCAGCAGCAGGCCGCTGACGACGATCGCCGCCGCGTAGACGAACTCGAACCACCACCGGTTGTCCGACCAGATCAGCACGGTGAACGCGTGGTTGGAGCCGAGCATCTGCCGGGCCAGGTCCTGGCTCCACGGGGACAGGTCGCCGTAGAGGACGCGCCGGTGCGGCCACTCGCGGAGCAGGAAGCCGCCGAAGGTCAGTGCGAAGCCGATCCTGACGATCGCCGCCTGGTACGCGCCGAGCGTTCGACCGGTGACGGTGGTCCAGCCGTTGAACGTGGCGTCCGAGGTGCGTTGGGCGAGCGCGGCGAGCGTCATGAGGGCATCCCCAGGTTCTGGTAGTCCTCGTCGTTGGCCGGCCACCACGGCAGTTGGCGGTAGCCCGGCGTCGCGGTCGCGGGTGCGCCGGTCCAGCTGGGACCGGTGAGCGGGGTGGTCGACGAGCGGAACTGGATCTGGATGATCCGTCGGCCGTCGTAGGAGCGGCCGATCCGCTGCAGCGCGATGCGCTTGAGGTACTCGACCGCGAGCGGTCCGCCGAAGCCGGTCGAGGACTCGTCCTGCTGGCTGTGCCAGGCGGTGTAGTAGTCCCAGGCGCGGCGCAGCAGGTTCTGGTCGATGTGGCTCGGCGCCGGGTTGTCGCGGATCGCGGCGATGTCGTGGGCGGTGAGGTTGATCCAGGGCGACTCGACGCGGTGCCCGTCCGCGTCGAGGGTCTGCACCCGGGCCTCGACGGCGATGTCGTCCTGGAGCGGGTTGGGTGCGAACAACTGCCAGTTCTGCTCGAACTCGGGGAGGACGTGCTCGTTGACCGTGGCAGCGTGGCGCTGCGAGACGGGGTTGCTCGGGGCGACCGAGAGGAAGACGGTGCCCAGGTGGTAGACCACGGCGCTGATCAGGACGACCGCCGCGACGCCGAGGACCAGCAGCGAAGGGACGGACCAGCGGCGTTCGTCACCCGCCTCGGCCCCTGGCTGATCGTCCCCGGGCGGTCTGGGCGCGGGCAGGGACGGTATGGACTCGCTGCTCGGCTCGTCTGCCACTGGTACCCGCCTTGCCGCTCCGGTGATTCCTGAGCACGGTACTGACGATGGGCGCTCGCGCGCGACCCTTCCGTGTATCTAGAACTTGTTCTAATCTGACGTATCGTCAGGAGTGGGCAGGGCGGGAAAGGGGTGCGCCGTGGATTTCACCTTCACCGAGGAGCAGCAGGCCGCGGCAGAGGCGGCGCGGGCCGTCTTCGCCGACGTGCCGCCGGACGGCGGCGTGCCGAGCCCGGCCATCGGCATCGACCCCGTGTCGACCGATGTCGACCGGGACCTATGGCAGCGGCTCGCCAAGTCCGACCTGGTCGGCATCGCGCTCCCGGAGCAGTACGGCGGCGGTGGGCTCGACGAGATCGCCTGGTGCCTGGTGCTGCGCGAGTCCGCGCGGGTGCTGGCACGAGTCCCCTTGCTGGAGACGGGTGCGGCGGCGCTCGCGATCGCGTCGTTCGGTGCGGAGGAACTGCGGCAGCGGCTGCTGCCGGAGATCGCGGCAGGTCGGCTGCTGGTGGGCGTCGCCGCCCAGGGCCGGACCGGGCACGAGCCGGCCGACGAGGCGGTGACCGCGGAGCCGGTCCCCGGCGGCTGGTCGCTGCGCGGCGCGCAGACCGGCGTCTCCTGGGCCCCGGTCATGGACCTCGTCCTGGTGCCGGCGCGCGGCCCGGAGGGGACGCTGCTGCTCCTGGTCGATCCGCGTGGTGCGGGCGTGACGCTGAACCGGCAGGTGTCGACCAACGGCGAGCTCGCGGGCGAGCTGGTCTTCGACGGCGCGGTGGTCGAGGCTTCCTGGCAGGTCGGGGACGCGGCAGCGGACGGAGCCAACTGGCGCGCGGTGCGGGGCAGGCTGATCGTCGGGGTGGCTGCGCTCTGCCTCGGGCTGGGCGAGGCGGCGCTGCGGCTGACCTCGGACTACGCGACCAAGCGCGAGCAGTTCGGGCACCCGATCGCGACCTTCCAGGCCGTCGCGATGCAGTCGGCCGACCGGTACATCGACCTCAGGTCGATGGAGGTGACGCTCTGGCAGGCGGCCTGGCGGATCGTCGCCGGGGTCGAGCTCGCCGACCGGCTGCCGCTGGACGCGGACCTGGCGACGGCGAAGATCTGGTCCGCGGAGGGCGTCCGCGCGATCGCCGCCACGGCCCAGCACCTGCACGGCGGCATCGGCGCGGACCTCGACTACCCCCTGCACCGCTACCACGCCTGGGCGAAGCACCTGGAACTCCTGCTCGGCCCGGCCGCGGCCTTCGAGCAGGAGCTCGGCGACCTGCTGGCGGAGCACCAGCTCTAGGAGGGTGCGCTCGCCTCCGGCGAGGAGACACCCAGCGCATCGGCCGGACACGCTGCCTAGGCGCACAGCCGATGGCGTCGCAGGTGCAGCGGGCAGGAGCGGGCCCGTGGCTTCCGGCGGGCGGCGCTCTCCTGTGCTCCGATTCGGGGATCGGCAGCGCTCCGCGCCCGGCGAGGTGGTTGCATGGTGCTCCTATGGACATTGCCTATGACGCCGCCTATGACGCCGTGATCCTCGCCGGGGGAGCAGCCCGGCGGTTGGACGGCGCCGACAAGCCGGGGCTGCTCGTCGGTGGCGCGACCCTGCTCGACCGCGTCCTCGCGGCCTGCGCGGACGCGCGGACCACCGTCGTCGTCGGCCCTGAGCGGCCGACCGCCCGCGAGGTCGTCTGGACGCGGGAGGAGCCGCCGGGCGGGGGGCCGGTCGCCGCGCTCGCGGCCGGTCTGCGCCTGGTGACGGCGGACGTCACGCTGCTGCTCGCCGCCGACCTCCCCTTTCTCGACGCCACCAGCGTGCACCACCTGCTCGAGACGCTGGCCGAGCCCAACATCGACGCGGCCACCCTCGTCGACGTCGAGGGCCGGGACCAGCTGCTCACCGCCGCCTACCGCACTCTGCCGCTGCGCGCCGCGCTGGACAGGATCGGTCCGCCGGAGGGCGCGCGGCTGCGGGCGGTGACCAGCATGCTGGCGACCCGGCATCTGACCGACCCGCGCGGCGTCTCCGTCGACGTCGACACCTGGGAGGACGTCCGCCTCGCCCGCGCCCGTGCCGCCGCCTCCGCGCTGCCCCCGCACGCTGCCCCGCACGCCACCCCGCACGACCCGTCGTCGGGGCGGTGAGCGGTCGGACACGCACCCGAAATCGCCCGTTGCGCGTCGTAGGCGCGCGGATCGGCGACGATGGACCCGTGCTGGAAGACTGGATCGCCGCTGCGAAGACCGAGCTGGGCATCGACCTCGACGTCGATGTGCCCGGACTGCTCGACATGACCCGCGAGGTCGCCCACGGCGTCGCCCGCCCGGCCGCCCCGCTGACCGCGTTCCTGGTCGGCTACGCGGCGGCCGGCGCGGGAGGCGGGGCCGAGGCGGTGGCCGAGGCGAACCGCAAGGCCTCGCAGCTCGCGCTGCGCTGGGCCGCGGAACGCTCCGAGGAGCTCGCCGAGTGAGCGGCCTCGCCGACACCGGCAGCAGCACCGCGACCGGCCGTGGCGCCGGCGCCGAGACGGACCTGCTCGCGGCCTATCCCTACCTGCGGCCACAGGCTGCCGGGCCCGCAGTTGAGCCCGAGCCCGAGCGGCCTTTCGACTACGAGGCGGCGGAGGCCGCTCAGGCAGGGCGCGAGCGTGCCAGGGAGTCGGACAGCGAGTCGGACAGGGAGTCGGGCAGGGAGTCGGACAGGGATGGCTCCTTCGACTCCGTGGACTCCTTCGATCGGGCCCTGGACGATGCGATCAGCTTGACCCACCCCTCCCGACCAAGATCGCAAAGTGTTTCACGTGAAGCATTTGGCGATCTTGAACGCGACCCCGTCGCCCAGTCGCCCGCTCCCGCGCCCCGCGCGCATGCGGTGAGCTGGCTACAGGCCCGCGCTCTCGCCGCCCGCGCCGGAGCCCGGCCGCTCGGTGCGGAGAGCTGCGCGCTGACCGAGGCCCTCGGCGCGGTCCTCGCAGAGGCGCTCGCCGCCGCCACCCATCTGCCCCCCTTCGACACCTCCGCGATGGACGGTTGGGCCGTCGCCGGGCCCGGCCCGTGGCGACTGCGGGCCCCCGCCGACGGCGAGGGACTGGCCGGCCGTCCCGCCGCGCCCGCGCTGGAGGACGGTGAGGCCGTGCGCATCGCGACCGGCGCATCCGTGCCCGGCGGTGCCACCGCCGTGCTGCGTCACGAGGACGGCGAGGTCCGCGAGCGCGGCGGCGCGAACGAGCTCAGCTGCCGCAAAGGCGCGCAGTCGCCGCTGCCGGGGCGGGACATCCGCCCGCGCGGGCAGGAGTGCCGGGCCGGTGAGCCGCTGCTGGCGGCCGGCACGCTGGTCACTCCGGCGGTGCTCGGCCTGGCCGCCGCCGTCGGGCTCGACGAGCTGACGGTGCATCGGCGGCCGACCGTCGAGCTGCTGGTGCTGGGCGACGAGCTGCTGACCGAGGGCCCTCCACGGGACGGCCGGATCAGGGACGCGCTGGGCCCGATGCTGCCCGCCTGGCTCGCCGCCTACGGCGCCCGCGTGCAGGCCGTGCGCCGGATCGGCGACGACCGCGCGGCACTCGTCGCCGCGCTGCGCCGCACCCGCGCCGACGTCGTCGTCAGCACCGGCGCGACCGCCGCAGGACCGGTCGACTTCCTGCACGCGGCGCTCGCCGAGATCGGCGCGACGCTGTTGGTGGACGGCGTGCGGGTGCGCCCCGGGCACCCGATGCTGCTCGCCGCGCTGCCCCGCGAGGGCGGCGCGGGCCCGACGCGTCACCTCGTCGGCCTGCCGGGCAATCCGCTCGCCGCCGCCGTCGGTGCGGCGACGCTCGCCGAGCCGCTGCTCCGGGGCCTGGCCGGCAGCCCGCAGGCGGAGTCCTATCGGGTCCCGGCCGCCGCCGACCTCTCCGGCTACCCCGGTCACACCCGGCTGCTGCCGGTCACCCTGCCGGAGCGCGGTGCGCTCCCGCTCCGCTTCGACGGACCGGCCATGCTGCGCGGACTCGCGCTCGCCGAGGGACTGGCCGTGGTACCGCCGGGCGGTGTCGACGCGGGCGGTCTGGTCGAGGTGCTGGACGTGCCGTGCGGCTGAGCCCGCGCAGCCGCGCCGGGCACGGGGAGGGTTCCGCTCGCGAGGACGCCGCCGAGCTGCGGCAGGTGCTGCTCCCCGCCCCCGATGCGGGCGGCCCGCCGCTGCGGCAGGTGCGGCGGCGGCTGGTGCTGGCGCTGTTGGTGCTGGTGGTCACCGCGCTGCTGGTCTGGTTCGGCCGCGACGGCTACCACGACAACGCGAACGCGCACCTGGACCTGCTGGGCGCCTTCTACTACGCCACGGTCACCCTCTCCACCACCGGCTACGGCGACATCACCCCGGTCAGCGACGGCGCCCGGCTCACCAACATCCTGGTGATCACGCCGCTGCGCGTGGTCTTCCTGATCATCCTGGTCGGCACCACGCTCGAAGTGCTCACCACCCGCACCCGCCAGCTGTGGCGCATCAACCGCTGGAGGCAGGACTTGGACGGGCACATCGTCGTCGTCGGCTACGGCACCAAGGGCCGCCACGCGGTGGAGACCCTGCTGCTGAAGGGCACGCCGAAGACGTCCATCGTCGTCGTCGACCCACAGCGCCGCGCGATCGAGGCCGCGAACGCGGACGGCGTCGCCGGCGTGGTCGGCGACGCGACGCGCAGCGAGGTCCTGCGGCGCGCCGGGGTGGAGCGCGCGGCCCAGGTCGTCGTCGCACCACAACGGGACGACACGGCGGTGCTGGTCACGCTGACGGTGCGCCAGCTGAACAAGGGCGCGGTCGTGGTCGCGGCCGTCCGGGAGGACGAGAACGCGCCACTGCTCCAGCAGAGCGGGGCCACTGTGGTCGTCACCAGCGCGAGCTCGGTCGGCCGGCTGCTGGGCGTCTCGACGCTGAGCCCGAACACGGGCGCGGTCCTCGACGACCTGCTGACGGTGGGCCACGGTCTCGACGTCATCGACCGCCCGGTGACCCGGGCCGAGGTGGGCCGCTCGCCGCAGGACTGCGGGGACCTGGTCATCGCCGTGGTCAGGGGCCGCCGCAGGCTCACCTACAGCGATCCGGAGGTCGCGGTGCTCAGGCCGGAGGACCGGGTCATCGCCATCCACCGCAGCGACGTCCACCGCAGCGACGCGGTCGCGGAGGCCTGAACCACAGCTGATCTCAGCGCTACGGCGGGCCCGAGCCGAGCAGCCAGACTGCGCCGTACGCGGCCGAGGCGCAGGTCAGCACCGTGAGTGCGACCGCCGCGCGGCGCGGCCGGAGGCAGGCCAGCCACGCGGCGAGCGGCAGCAGCAGCGGGAAACCAGGCATCAGCAGCCGCGGCTTCGAGTTGAAGTAGGCCTGCGCGCCCAGCGCGACCACGACGATCACCGCCGAGTAGGCCAGGACCGGCAGCGGCTGCCGCTGCCGGACGCCCGCCCACAGGGCCCAGAGCACCAGCCCGACGAAGGCCAGCAGGCCGACGCCCGCGAAGGGGCTCGTCGTCAGCTGGTGCCAGAGGAAGCGTCCGTAGGCCGCGCCGAAGTCGAAGCCGTTGCCCCAATGGCCCTGCACGTCCAGATAGGCGGAGAGCCCGCCGACCCACGCCGCGTACCCGAGAAGCCCCGCCGGGGCGAGCAGCGCGCCCGCGATCACTCGCCACGGGCTTCCCTCACGACGCCGCAGCGCGACTGCCCCGCCGACCCAGACCGCCGCGATGATCGCGGCGGCGCTCGGCCGGGTGATCCCGGCCAGTGCGGCGAGCAGGCCCGCGGTCAGCCAGTTGCCGCGCAGCACCGCGTAGAGGGACCAGGCGGCGAGCGCGGTGAAGAGCGACTCGGTGTAGGCCATCGACTGCAGCACGCCGATCGGCAGCGCGGCCCAGAGCAGGACCAGCAGCGTCGCGGCCCGGCGGCCGGTGCCGTCTGCTCCCGACTGTCGCGCGAAGACGCGCTCGGCGACCGCGTAGATCCCCAGTGCCGCGACGAGCGAGGCGACCGCGCTGACCAGCAGGCCCGCGTCCGCGTAGCTGAGGCCAGTGAGGGTGTGCAGGCCGCGCTCCAGCCAGGGCAGCAGCGGGAAGAAGGCCAGGTGCGAGTGGTCGCCCGCGCCGCGGGTGTGGGACGTGGCCTGGTAGCCGGGCCAGTGGTAGCCGTGGGCGGCGATGTCGGTGTACCAGAGCGAGTCCCAGCGCGCCGAGAGCAGTTGGTGCGGGCTGCGGCCCTCCGCGCCGGCCCAGACCGCGAGGACCAGCAGGCCCAGCGCCCGGACCACGACGTAGAGAGCGAGCGCGGGGACCGCGCGGCTCAGCAGGCCGAGGGCGCGCAGGCGCAGGGCGCCGCGCTCGGGCGGTGCAGCGTTGCACATCGCCCTGGCCTCAGACGAGCCGGCCACGGGCCGGCCCCTCCACCGCGGACAGCCCCTCCACCGCGGTCAGCCCCTCGACCGCGGTCAGCGCCTCCACAGCCGACAGCGCCGAGGCCGACGGCGCGCCGGTGCCCTCCGCGGTCTCGGCGAAGCGGCCGACGATCAGCCGGACCACGGCCGCCAGATAGGGGTCGTCCACGAGATAGACCTGACGTCGGCCCTCGCGGCGTGAGCGGACCAGGCCGGCCAGCCGCAGCTTGGCCAGGTGCTGGCTGACCGCAGGGAGCGAGCCGCCGACCTGCTCGGCGAGGCCGGTGACGTCGCACTCGCCGGCGGCCAGGATCCAGACGATCTGCAGCCGGGTCGGTGAGGCGAGCAGCCCGAACGCGGCCGCGGTCTGCTCCAGTAGCTCCGCCCCGGGCGCGCCGTCCTCGGCAGCCCTGCCCGCCGCCGCTCCGAACCCGGCGCCTGAGCCCATCTGTCCCCCTCCTCGCCTCGCTCGCCTCACCAGGGTAGGGGGCACCGGGCCGGGTCCGTCACGGCGCGGAGTCCGGCACGTCGGTCGCCTTCGCGTAGGCCTCGGACGGGGTCATCGGGACGCCGTTGATCTCGACCGTCTGGTACTGGCTGACCGGCGCGCAGCCGCTGGTGTCGGCGGCGGTGCGGGAGTGCGCGTCGGCCAGTGCCTGCTGGGTGTCGACCGGGGCGGGCTTGCTGCCGCCGCCGGGGAAGGTGGTGCCGGAGGTCCAGTCGGAGCCGATGACCAGGGTCACCCCGCTGCTCGCGCCGGATTCGCTCAGGTGTGTCGCGGGCAGGCCCAGGGCCGCGGCCACGGTCTCCGCCTGGGCCTTCTCGCCCGCGCCGTAGCGCAGCTCGGTCGTGGCGATGGTGCTGGGCGAGGTCACCGCGGTGGTGCCGGAGCCGAAGCCCTTGGCCGTCAGCGCGTCGGCGAGCTCGGTGGCCCTGCCCGTGGTGCCGCTGGCGTTCTCCACCCGCACATCGATCTGGGCGGCCGACACGGACGCCGCGCTCGTGCTCGCGCCCGTGCTCGCGCCCGCGGACGGGGAGGCGGGGGTCGAAGCGGGGGCCGAGGCGGAGGCGGAGGCGGACGCCGAAGGCGTGGCCACCCCGCCGCCGGGAGCCGTCAGGGCCCGGTCGTTGGCGATCGCCGCGAAGAGCGCCTGCGAGCCCGCCGCCGGGACCAGCCGGTCCTGGTTGGCAGGGTCGGTGTTCGTCTGCATCGTGGTGAAGGTGATCCTGCTGGTCGGCACCTTGGCCACGTCGCTCGCCAGGCCGAGCAGGCTGCCCGCGCTGCCCAGGCCGCTGTCGACCGTGAGCGCCTTGGTCGCCGAGTCGGCGAGGCCGAAGAGCTTTCCCGGGTCTGTGAGTGTGCCGGCGCTCTTCATCGTCCGCATCATCGAGCTGAGGTAGATGTGTTGGGCGTAGGTGCGGCCGAGGTCGCCGCCGTCGCCGAAGCCGTGCCGGGAGCGGACGAACGCCAGCGCCGCGACGCCCTTGAGGTTGTGGGTGCCCTTGGCCAGCTTGAGGTGCGAGTAGGTGTCGTAGACGTTGTTGTCGACGCAGACGTCGACGCCGCCCACCGCGTCGGACATGCTGACCACGCCGGAGAAGGTGGTCATCATGAAGTGGCTGATCGGGATGCCGGTCAGCTGGTGGATGGTCTCCATCTGGCACTGCGGGCCGTAGGCGAGCGCGCTGTTGATCATGCCGTGGTAGCCGCTGGTGGTGTTGGCCTTGTTGTTCGGGTCCGTGCACGCCGGGACGTCGACCATGGTGTCGCGGGGGATGCTCATCACCGTGGCGTTCGAGCGGTCGGCCGAGACGTGCACAAGCATCTCGACGTCGGCGTTCCCGTAGCCGCCGCTGCCGCAGTCGCCGCCGAGGTTGCAGTCCTGGGCGGTGTTCCGCGCGTCGGTGCCGATGACCAGGATGTCGATCGGGGTCCGCCCGAAGGCGTCCGGCTTCTCCTGACCCAGGTTCTTGTTGTTCACGTGGATCGTGTGCAGGTTGGCGCTGAAGTGGTTGTACAGCCAGGTGCCCAGACCGGCAGTGATCAACACGAGGACCGACAGCGTCAGGGCGAGGATCTTGGCGATCCGTCGGCCGCGCGATCGCGGTCCGCGCGGCTTGTCCGCCGGTTCCCCGGCAGCGGTACCGCCCGTGTCGTCGGTCATGCCCTGTTCCCTCGTTCTCCCGCCATGGTGGCGGACGCGATGTCACCGGCGTGGACGCCGGAAGGCAGTCGAGCGGTTGCATGCTTGCGCAATCCTGCAAGCGTACGCCGGTTCCCCTCGTCAGGGGCTCTCGTATGGCGCACCGTGATGAGCTGGCTACACACCGTCATGATCGGATGGCCTCAATGCTCCGGTGGATTCCACAGAGAGGTCTGAGAGGTCTTCATGCAGCGCAGCACACGACCGTCGCCGTCTCGCTGACCGGCCTGAAGACGCCGGACACCGGAACGGTGGGCCTGCGGCTCGGGCAGATCACCTACGACGGCGACCGCGGCTGGAAGGACCACGTCGACATCGTGCCGAACAAGGGCGCGGCGTTCGAGCTCGGCGACGTGCAGAGCCCGGTCGACGACGTGCAGAACTCGGTGCTCGCCAACAACGACCCGCACGACAGCAACTTCCAGTGGGCGCGCACGCCGAACTACCAGAACACGCTGGGCTACGACAACCACCGCTTCCTGCTGGACGGCAATGCTCACCAACGGCACGAGCGGACTGACCATCAACTACCCCTCTACCCCTCGACGGGTGAGGGCACCAACATCGGCGTGATCTTCGCCGCGGTCGACCTCGCCCCCTGACCGACCCGCACACCCGCCTGTCCCCGCCCGCCGATCACGCGCAGGCCCGGACAGGCGCGCTGCGCGCTGCGCGCTCGGACAGCGAGTAGCGTCAGCCGCATGCGAGCGATCACCATCACAGAGCCGGGCGGCCCCGAAGCGCTGGTCCTGGCGGACGTCCCCGATCCCGTCCCCGGTCCCGGCGAGGTACTCGTCGACGTCGTGGCCTCGGCGGTCAACAGGGCCGATGTGCTGCAGCGTCAGGGCTTCTACGCCCCGCCGCCGGGCGCGTCCCTCTACCCGGGCCTGGAGTGCTCCGGCCGCATCGCCGCCCTCGGCGAGGGCGTGGTCGGCTGGTCGGTGGGCGACGAGGTCTGCGCGCTGCTCGCCGGCGGCGGCTACGCCGAGAAGGTCGCCGTCCCGGTGGGCCAGTTGCTCCCCGCCCCGAAGGGCGTCGACCTGGTGACGGCGGCGGGCCTGCCAGAGGTCACCTCGACGGTCTGGTCCAACGTCTTCCAGGTCTGCCACCTGCGTCCGGGCGAGACGCTGCTCGTCCACGGCGGCTCGTCGGGCATCGGCACGATGGCGATCCAGCTGGGCAAGGCGATCGGCGCGCGGGTCGCGGTGACGGCGGGTTCACAGGCGAAGCTGGCCGCCTGCGCGGAGCTGGGCGCGGACGTGCTGATCAACTACCGCGAACAGGACTTCGTCGCCGAGCTCGCCGGTCTCGGCGGCGCCGACGTGATCCTGGACGTGATCGGCGCGAAGTACCTGGACCGCAACCTCGATGCACTGGCACTGAACGGACGCCTCGTCATCATCGGTATGCAGGGCGGGGTGCAGGCGGATCTGAACATCGCCAAGCTGATGTCCAAGCGCGCGGCGGTGGCGGCGACCTCGCTGCGGGCGCGCCCGCTGGAGGAGAAGGCCGCTGTCGTCGCCTCGGTACGCGAGCACGTCTGGCCGCTGATCGAGTCGGGCGTCGTCAAGCCGGTGATCGACCGCGTCTTCCCGCTCGCGGAGGCGGCCGAGGCGCACCGGCTGATGGAGTCCAGCACGCACATCGGCAAGATCCTGCTCCAGATCTGACGCTTCCACTACCCGGCACACGCGCCGTCGACGACCGTACCCGCGCTGTCGGCACTGTCCGGGACGGTGGCGCAGACCTGCTTGCCGGTGGTGGGGTCGGTGACGGTCACGTGCCCGTTCGTGTCGAAGGCGGCGGACTGCTGGGCCCGGTACCCGCCCAGGTAGGTCAGCACGGTCGAGTCGATCGACGCGCTGCGCGGCGAGGTGCTGCACGGCGGAGGAGTGAAGGTGGTCGCGCCGCCGGGTACCAGTCCACTCGGGTAGGTGACGACCGGTTCCGGCGCGGCGGTGGCGCAGTTCCTGGCTGAGTCCACTGCGGTGCTGATGACCTGCTGAGCGGCGGTGTGCAGCCCGTCGCTGACCTGTTGGTCCTCGGAGTGACGGACCAGCAGCGCGAACCCGCCCAAGGCGCACAGGCTCAGGCCGAGCCCTGCCAGCCAGCCGGGAAAGGCTCCTGAACTCCGTTGCCTCCGCTGCCCCCGCGACTGCAGGGCCGCCGCGACGGCGGCGAGGAGGACCACGCCGCCGACCCAGAGCAGGGCCACGGCGGGCCCGGTCGAAATGGGTCCGACGTGTTGCCCGTTGCGCGGTATCCACTGGGCGACCAGCACCCGCACCACCCCCCGCTCGATCAGTCGGCCGCAAGCCTAGGTCCTCGCTAGGTCGGAGGTGAGGTGGGCGACCAGGTGGTGCCGTCATAGAAGTAGGCGGGCGCGCCCTTCAGGCCGGCGGTGCGGAAGGGCTTGCCGTGGTCGTCGATGCGGAGGGTGCCCTGGCGGTTGCCGGAGCTCCAGACGAGGTCGAGGTACCAGCTGACGTCCTGGTCCGTGGTGTGGGCGTCGACGTCGAGGACCTGGGTGTCGGTGGCGGAGATCTGGAAGGGGAAGTTGGCGATCGTCGCGGTCAGGCCGTCGCCCACGAGGCCGGCCACGGCCTTCGCGCGCGGCACGGCGGCGTCGAGATTGATCGCGAAGGAGGCGGGGTCGAGCCCGGCGCCGCAGCCGGACGCGGGTGTGTAGCCGATCCGCTTCGGGGCCGGGCTGCTGCTGACGATCCGTACGTACAGGGTGTGGAGCACGACCGGTTGACCGGGCACGCCTTGCGCCGTCAGCTGCAGGCGCAGATCTCCGGCCGGGATTCCGCCCAGGGCGGCAGCCCAGGCGTTGGTCTGCTGGAGGGACGGCGGCGGGGGGACCTTTCCTGGCGGCTGGTTGAGCAGGAACCACTGCCCGCACTGGCTGTCCCAGTTGTCCGACAGCACGCTGACCTGGAACGGCGGCGGCGCGCTTTCAGCGTTCTGCTGAGCCGACGCCGAGGGGGAAGAGGAGGCCGGGGCGGCGGAGGAGGACGCGGGGGCCGACGCGGAGGGCGACGCCGGCGCGGAGGCTGCGGCGGAGGCCGTGGAACTGCCGGGGCGGGATGCCGAGACAGGCGTGTCGTGGGAGCCGTTGTGCGCCGTGTGGATGGCGAGCGGGAGCAGGACGGCGATCGCGGCGCCCGCCGCCAGCACGATCTTCGTCCGGCGCGGGCGAGGACGCGGCTGTGGCTGCGGTTCGGCGCTGACGGCGGCGGTGACCTCGGTGGGCTCGGGCTGTGGAGGCTGCACGGGCTCGGCGTCGGCGGCCGCAGCAGTCTCGGCCGCCTGCGCGGCGCGGCTGGGCTCGCGGCGGCGTTCGGCGTCGGCCAGGAGCCAGCGGCGATGGAGCGTCAGCAGTTCCTCCGGCGTCGCGCCGCAGGCGCGGGCGAAGCGCTCCACCGGGGCGTAGTCGCCGGGGACCGCCACGCCGTTGCAGTAACGGTGCAGCGTCGAGGTGCTGACGTGCAGCCGCGTGGCGAGCATGCCGTAGCTCCGGCCCGAACGCTCCTTGAGCTCGCGCAGCTGGGCTGCGAAATCTTCGATGCCGGTCGGCATTCCACCCCTCCCCCTCGTCCCGGAGCGGCGTTCCAGGAGAGGCCATCATCGCAGCTCAGGGGGGTAGGAACCGTTCCAACGTCCCTCTTTGTGGCAGGACTGTGGCATCCGGGACGAATCAGGACGCACGGTTGTGGCATCCCAGTCGATCACACCGAAGGATCACCACCATGCTGCTCAACCGGCCGGTCATGAAGACCACGCTCTCGTCCGCCGCCATCCTGCTCGGCTCGCTCGCCCTCACCGCCTGCCAGCCGGGCTCGACCACCGCGTCGGCCGGCGCGACGCCGTCGCAGTCGAGCTCCGTCGCCGGCACTTCTTCGACCGATCCGGCCTCGGGCGGTGCGGCGCCCGTCTCCGCGCCGTCGACGGGGAAGGGCTCCTCGGTGGGGTCCGGCACCAGCGCCGGTACATCTGGTTCCGGCGGCAGCGCGGACAGCGACAGCTACGCCTACACCCACCCGTGCTCGGGCCGGCAGGTCTCGCTGCACGTGACCCGTCGGGACGGTGCGCCCAGCCAGCGGGTGATCGTCGTGCGGAACATCGGCGCCCACGCCTGCGGCCTGAGCTACTTCCCGCAGGTCTACCTGGACAACGCGCACGCCTCTGGCGGTCGGATCGTCAAGCCGATGATCCCCAGCGGCCTCGGCGGAGCCCCCGCCTACCCGGTCCACGCCGGGCAGACGGCCTACGCGGTCATCGACCTCGACCCCAGCGGTGCGACCACGGGCACCGTCTCCGGAATCGACGAGCTGAACGTCCTGGCCGACGGCGACCACATGCCGAACGCCGAGACCCGGAACTTCCAGCTCGGCTCGGGGGCCCTCGTGCTGAAGCCGAAGCTGGGCCTCTACCGCAGCACGGTCGCGGACGCCGTCACCTCCATGACCGGCGCGGACACCCAGTCCTGACGGTTCCGAGGCCCGAGGCCCGGATCGGCGGCGCAGGCGCCGGGCGGTCAGGACGAGGCCGGAGAGCTCGCAGACCGGGAAATACATCGGCCGGAGTGCGCGCCGCCGAATCCTGATGGACCGTCATTCCCTCGGGCGGGCCAACCCGCGCCGCAGCAGCCCTGAACGGCGTAATCACGCTTGCCGAGTGCGATCTTTGGTGTCCTAATTGCGTCATATGAGCGCTTTGTCGGGTCTACGGGCAGGCGCTGCGAGGGGTGCCAGGGCAACCGGGGTCGTCGTCGCGGCGGGGCTCGTCGCTGGCATGCCCTGGTGTGCCGAGGCCGCGTCGGCGGCGCAGCCGAGCGCTTCGGCGAGCGGGATCACGCTCAGACTGCCGGACGGGCGGCCGGTGCACTTCGCCTCCGCGCCCGCCGCCGGACGGCCGACCCACAGCGGCCCCACGCACCTCCGCCCCACCCACGCGCCGCCGGTAGGCAGCCCGTCGGCGCTGCCCAGCGGGTCGACCAGCGAACTGCCGGTACCGGTGGTCAGCACCCTGTTCCCCTCGCCGTCGGCCACCGGCGGCAGCCACCGGCCCAACCCCTCCGCGTCCGCGGACCCCGACCGCCCCAGTGCCACGCCGCACCGCGAGTCCGCCTCCGCCTCCGCTTCGGCCTCGGCGGAGCGCTCAGCCGCCGCCCAGCCCTCGAAGGCCGGCGACGGGTCGCCCGCGCAGGACGGCCAGGCCGTGCTCCCGCAGGCCGCACAGCCGCAGCCGGACCGGCCGCAGACCAGCGTGCCTCCGCCGCTCGGCCCCCAGGCGGTGCTTCCGGCGGAGGCGGTGAAGGCGCAGGTCGCGTCGGATGGACGCCGTTCCGGCGGGCTTGGGCCGCGCGGCCGCCTGCTGGGCGTCGGCCTGGCCCTGATCGGCACCGGCGCCGCCCTCTTCGGCTGGCGCATCCGCCGACTCTAGACCGGTTCCGGGACCGGCTCCGGATCGGCTCCAGGCCGGGCTCGGCACGGCCTGCCTGCTGTTCGTCCGCCGGTCGGCGCACACTGGTTCTGGGGAATATCACGTCCCCTTGACACCCTCGTACGACAGAATGACGTCCATGAACAGCCCGAGCGCCCGGCCCGAAGACAACCCCCACGTCCTGATCGTCGGCCCCGACGGCATGCCCGTCGGCGTCGGCCACGCCACCGAGGGCGGCGAGCCGAGGGAGCTGCCGATTACGGAGATGGTGGAGCAGCCCGCCAAGGTCATGCGGATCGGCAGCATGATCAAGCAGCTGCTGGAGGAGGTCCGCCAGGCTCCCCTCGACGAGGCCAGCCGGGTCCGGCTCAAGGAGATCCACGCCAGTTCCGTCAAGGAGCTGGAGCAGGGCCTCGCGCCCGAGCTCGTCGACGAGTTGGAGCGGCTGTCGCTTCCCTTCACCGAGGACGCCATTCCCAGCGAGGCGGAACTGCGGATCGCGCAGGCCCAGTTGGTCGGCTGGCTTGAGGGCCTCTTCCACGGCATCCAGACGGCGCTCTTCGCCCAGCAGATGGCGGCGCGGGCCCAGCTGGAGCAGATGCGACGCGCGCTGCCTCCCGGGGCCCCCGGCCACGACGAGGGCGAGGACGGCCACGGCGGAATCCGTTCGGGCCCTTACCTGTAGACCCTTACCCGTAGACCCTTCGCTGTGGACCAGTCCCCGGGCCGGCCTGCCGATGCTGCCCGCCAGGGCGCGAACCCTGCTGTCTCGTGCCCCGCTCGTAGCGCTAACGTTGGCCCTGACGGCGCACCAGAACGGTAGCCCGGTTGGGGGAGCGAGGGCGCATGAGCGAGCAGGGCGGCGCGGCCGGCGGGGGGCGGACGGTCGGCCACGGCCGGTACGTGCTGCGGGACTTGCTCGGTCAGGGCGGTATGGCCACGGTCCACCTCGCCGACGACTCGGTGCTCGACCGGCCGGTCGCCGTGAAGACCATGCTCGGCGAGATGAGCCGCGAGCCCTCCTTCCGGGAGCGGTTCCGCCGCGAGGCGCAGGCGGTGGCCAGGCTCAACCACACCAACATCGTCGCCGTCTACGACAGCGGCGAGGACGACTTCGACGGCACGCCGGTGCCGTTCATCGTCATGGAGTACGTCGAGGGCGCCTCGCTCAGCTCGGTGCTGCGCAAGGACATAGCCGAGCACGGCGCGATGCCCACCGAGAAGGCGCTGACGATCACCGCCGACGTGCTGGCCGCCCTCGCCGCCTCGCACGAGCAGGGGCTGGTCCACCGCGACATCAAGCCCGCCAACGTGATGCTGACCAAGCGCGGTGTGGTCAAGGTGATGGACTTCGGCATAGCCCGCGCGATGCAGTCCGGGGTCACCTCGATGACGCAGACCGGCATGGTCGTGGGAACCCCGCAGTACCTCTCCCCCGAGCAGGCGCTCGGCAAGAGCGTCGACGCCCGCTCCGACCTGTACTCCGTCGGCTGCCTGCTCTTCGAGCTGCTGACCGGGCGGCTGCCGTTCGAGTCCGAGTCGGCGCTCGGCATGGCCTACCAGCACGTCCAGGAGACGCCGCCAGCGCCGTCGAGCATGAACGCCGCCGTCCCGCCCGCCGTGGACGCGCTGGTCGCGCGGGCGCTGCGGAAGGATCCCGCGCACCGCTTCCCGACCGCCGACGCGATGCGCGAGGAGTGCCTGCGCGTCGCCCAGGGCGGGAGCACGGCCGCCAACCAGCCGCAGATGCTGGTGGACGGGCCGCGCGTGGGCAATGTCGGCGGCTCCGGCCAGAACGCCGTCTTCCCGCAGGCCCAGGGTCCGCTGAACACCCCCATGCCGCCGGTGCAGACGCCGTACCCGCAGCCGCAGCCGGGCACTGTGCCGCCTTACCCGCAGCAGACCCCGCCGCCGTACGGTCAGCGTCCCGGAACCCCGCCGCCCTACCCGCAGCAGACGCCGCCGCCCTACGCGCAGCGCCCGGGGACCCCGCCGCCGTACCGGCCGACTCCCCCGCCGTACGCCCAGCGGCCGACCCCGGCGCCGATGCCGATGGGGGTGCCGATGGGTGTGCAGACGCCGCCGCCCGGCATGCCGCCTTACACGCAGCAGCAGCGTCCGGTGCCGCCGCCCTTGGTGCCGCCTCGTCCTTCCACCGTGCTGCCGCCCCGGCCGGGGGCCCAGCCGACCTCGGCGGCGCGTGGTTGCGGGCGGATCGCGCTGATCCTGGTGATCGTGTTCGTGGCGCTGATCGCGATCTTCGCGCTCATCGGCTACCTCGCGTACAACAACACCTCCGGCTCGGGCTCGAGCGGAATGCACAGGTCAGCACCGATTTCCGTCACCCGCTCGGCTCCGGCCACCTGACGGGCTCCGCATCGCCGGGCGGAAACCGGTAGCGTGCGGAGGAGGTGTACCCCCGCAGAGACTTAAGACGTCGCGCGGTCGGACGGCACGACGGCACGGTACGACGACGCGGAACGATGGCGGAGAACGATGGCAGACACGCAGCACCCCCGGGACGAGGACGGCCTGGAGCCCCGACCCGGATCCGATGCTGTGGCGCCCGGGGCCGCCGGCACGCCCGAGGCTTTCGTCACCACCACCGGCCTGAGCGTCGTCGGTGAGGGCCGCTACCGGCTGGTGCGCAAGCTCGGCCGGGGCGGCATGGCGGAGGTCTTCGCCGCCGAGGACCAGCGGCTCGGCCGCACGGTCGCGATCAAGGTGCTCCGTCCCGAGCTGGCCGAGGACTCGATCGCCCGCACCCGCTTCACGCGCGAGGCCCACTCGGTCGCCTCGCTCAACCACCACGCTGTCGTCGCGGTCTACGACACCGGCGAGGAGGCGCACGGCGCGGAGACCGTGCCGTACATCGTGATGGAGCTGGTCGAGGGCCACACGGTCCGCGAGCTGCTGCAGAGCGAGGAACCGCCGCCGGTCGACCAGGCGCTGATCATCACCGCCGGGATCCTGGAGGCGCTGGCCTACAGCCACCGGCACGGGATCGTGCACCGGGACATCAAGCCCGCGAACGTGATCATCACCAACGCCGGCGCGGTCAAGGTGATGGACTTCGGCATCGCGCGGGCGCTGCACGGCGTCACCTCGACGATGACCCAGACCGGCATGGTCATGGGCACCCCGCAGTACCTCTCGCCCGAGCAGGCGCTCGGGAAGGCGGTCGACCACCGCTCCGACCTCTACGCCACCGGCTGCATGCTCTACGAGCTGCTGACGCTGCGCCCGCCGTTCACCGGTGACACGCCCCTCTCGGTGGTCTACCAGCACGTCCAGGACACCCCCGTGCCGCCGTCGCAGGCGAACCCGCGGGTCCCGGCCGAGCTGGACGCGCTGGTGATGCGCTCCCTGGCGAAGGACCCCGACGACCGCTTCCAGTCCGCCGACGAGATGCGCGCCCACATCCAGCACGCGCTGCGTCAGATGCACGGCACGACCGCGGCGACGCAGATCCTCTCCCCGCTGCCGCCGGTGATCGCGACGGCTCCGACGACGGTGCTGCCGGCCTCCGGCGGGAACGCGGACGGCTACGGCCACACGCAGGTGATGGGCGCGGCGACGCCGCCCCCGCCGCAGACCCAAGGTGGCGGCAGCGCGCGGCCCCCCGCGTACGACGACCAGTACGACGACGAGCACGAGGGCGGCAGCCGACGCGGGCTCTTCGCGGTGGTCGCGGTGCTGGTCGTCGCGGCGGCGATCGCGATCGGCGTGGCCCTGGCGATGCACGGCTCGGGCAACGGGGGCGGCGGAACCCCGTCACTGAGTCCGAGCACCTCCGTCTCCCAGTCGACTTCCGCCACCCCGACGCCGACACCTACCCCCACGCCCACGCCTACGCCTACGCCGACCCCCACGCCGACGCCCACGCCGACGCCCACCCCTACGCCTACGCCGACGCCCACTCCTACGCCGACTCCCACGCCGACGCCTACGCCGACTCCCACGCCGACCCCGAGCGTCAGCCACAGCACGGGCACCAGCCAGAGCCCGATCGCCGGCACCCCGTCGCCCCACACGAGCGCGTAGGCGACTGAGCCAGTTGCAACCCCCGCAGTTCATCGAGCAGAGCCCCGCGCCCCCTGCGAGTGCAACCTCTGTCCAGCTCGTCAGTTCACGTAGGCGTCGCGGACCTGCTGGTACTCCTCAGACCACCAGACGATCTGCGCCGCCGCCGCCGGAAACAGCGCGCTGGCGCGGTCGTCGCGGCGGGTGTAGCGCCAGCGGAGCATCCAGAAATCATTGAGCCGCTCCCACCAGACCCGGTGGACCCCGGCCGCCAGCTCCTCCGACGAGCAGCCGGACGCGGCCCGGTACGCGCGGGAGTAGGCGCGGACCCTGGGCAGGTCCAGGACGCCGGAGCGGTCGTCGCAGAAGAACTGCGTCGCCGCTCGGACCGCCTCCTCGGCGACCGGTCTGACGCCCAGGCGGTCCCAGTCCAGCACCGCGACCGGGCGGTCGTCCCGGTAGAGCAGGTTGAGCGGGTGGAAGTCGCCGTGCACCCACCCCGCCGGTGGCGCGCTGCGTGGGCCGGGGCGCAGGTGGGCGTGAGTCGCGACCAGCACGCGGCGTTCCCGTAGGCGGCGCTCCGCCAGCGCGTCGAAGGGCTCGCGGGGGGCGCGGGCGTGGGCCGCGCGCAGCAGTTCGGCGATGGTGCGCTGGGTCTCGGCCGGGTCCGCGCTGGGCCAGGGAGCCGCGTCCGCGCACGGGGGCCGGAGCCGCCGCAGCTCCGCGTGGATCGTGCCGAGCAGGGCGCCGAGCTCGGCGCAGGCGGCCGGGGGGAGTCCGCTGCCGGTCGCGGGCGGGGCGCCCGCGACGAAGGGGAAGAGCGCGTAGCGGCGGCCGCGCTGCAGCACCAGGGTCCTGCCGTCGGCGGCGGTCACGGGCGGGACGGTCGGCACGCCCGCGTGGGCGAGGGCCGCGATCGTGCGGTGCTGGTCGGCGAGCGCGCCGCTGGAGGCGCGGCCGGCGTCGTCCAGATATTGCTTGAGCACCCACGTCCGGCCGTCGTCCGTGGCGACCCGCCAGACCCGGTTCAGCAGGCCGTGGGCGGTGCGTTCCACGGCCACCGCGCGGCCCACATCGAAGCGCGCGAGGACGGCGTCCAGCCAGGCCGGAACAGGCCCCGGAACAGCTCCCGGAACGGCCGATAAGCCCCTTGTCGGCGCGACAGTTTGACTCTGCGTCACGGGCCAGATGCTACTGCCGGGGCGGGGCCGGACAGCCGTGCTGATCTTCGCTGACCTTCTCTGATCGTCAGCCTTCGGTCGCGTGCATCTTGGCGACGTACGCGGCGGCCTGGGTGCGCCTTTCCATGCCCAGTTTGGCCAGCAGGCTGGAGACGTAGTTCTTCACGGTCTTCTCGGCCAGGTGCAGCTCGCCGCCGATCTGCCGGTTGGTCATCCCCTCGCCGATCAGGTCGAGGATCTTGCGCTCCTGCTTCGTCAACCCGGAGAGCCGTTCGTCCTCCTTGCTGCCGCCGCCGTCGCGCAGTCGCTCCAGCACCCGGGAGGTCGCGATCGGGTCGAGCAGCGACTTGCCGGCCGCGACGTCGCGCACTGCCGAGAGCAGGTCCGTGCCGCGGATCGCCTTGAGGACGTAGCCGCTGGCCCCGGCCATGATCGCGTCGAAGAGCGCCTCGTCGTCGGAGAAGGAGGTGAGCATCAGGCACTTGATCTCCGGCTGCTGGGAGCGGATCTCCCGGCAGACCTCCACGCCGCTGCCGTCCGGCAGCCGCACGTCGAGTACGGCCACGTCGGGACGGGTCGCCGGGATGCGGGTCAGCGCCTCGGCGGCGGTGCCGGCCTCGCCCACGACCTCGATGTCGTCCTCCAGAGAGAGCAGCTCGTGGACGCCACGGCGGACCACTTCGTGGTCATCCAGGAGGAAAACACGGATATGTCCTGATTCGCTCATGGAGACAGCCTCGCATACGGCCAGAGGCTCCGCCCCACGCCTGGGGTGATTCGCCCCGGTTTGGGGGAGAGCGTGGTACTTGGACGTCCTACGACAGAAGCGATAGGGGCTTCCCATAGGTAACGTTCTCTAAGAGGATCAGGGCACACCTAACCGCCGATCCGAAGCTCGCGCACACCCACAGCGAGAGCGCACGGAGTTCGGCGACCGGACCGGTTGCCGGCAACCCCGGAGGCCGGAAAGACCGAGGAGTGAACGTGACCGTCGAGAGCACGGCGGGGGCAGTGGACGCTGCCCCGGAGCTGGTGCAGCTGCTCACCCCCGAAGGGGAGCGAGTGGAGCATCCGCGCTTCTCCCTGGAGACCACCCCGGAAGAGCTGCGCTCCATCTATCGAGACCTGGTCCTGGTTCGTCGCTTCGACAGCGAGGCCACCTCGCTGCAGCGGCAGGGCGAGCTCGGCCTCTGGGCCTCCCTCCTGGGACAGGAGGCCGCCCAGGTCGGCTCGGGACGCGCACAGCGCCCGGGCGACTACGCCTTTCCCACCTACCGTGAACACGGCGTCGCCTGGTGCAAGGGCGTCGACCCGCTGAACCTGCTCGGCATGTTCCGCGGCGTGAACCACGGGGGCTGGGACCCGAACGAGAAGAACTTCCACCTCTACACCATCGTCATCGGCTCGCAGACGCTGCACGCGACCGGCTACGCGATGGGCATCACCAAGGACGGCTCCGACGACGCCGTGGTCGCCTACTTCGGCGACGGCGCGTCCAGCCAGGGCGACGTGAGCGAGGCCTTCACCTTCGCCTCGGTCTACAACGCCCCGGTGGTCTTCTTCTGCCAGAACAACCAGTGGGCCATCTCCGAGCCCACGGAGCGGCAGACCCGCGTCCCGCTCTACCAGCGCGCGGCGGGCTTCGGCTTCCCCGGCGTCCGGGTGGACGGCAACGACGTGCTGGCCTGCCTGGCCGTGACCCGCTGGGCGCTGGACCGCGCCCGCGCCGGCGAGGGCCCGACGCTGATCGAGGCCTTCACCTACCGCATGGGCGCGCACACCACCTCGGACGACCCGACCCGCTACCGGATCGCGGACGAGCTGGAGGAGTGGAAGCTCAAGGACCCGATCGAGCGGGTCAAGGCCTACCTGGTCCGCGAGGGCTGGGCGGACCAGGAGTTCTTCGACGCGCTCGAGGCCGAGAGCGAGCAGCTCGCGCGCCGGGTGCGCGAGGGCGTCCGCACCATGCCGGACCCGGACCCGTCCTCGATCTTCGAGAACGTCTACGCCGAGGGCCACGCGCTCGTGGACGAGGAGCGCGCGCAGTATCTGGCGTACGCAGCGTCGTTCGACGGTTCCGAAGAGGTCGGGGAGGGCCGCTGACATGGCTGCCGAGACTGTTTTTAATTCAGGCCCAGTCACGATGGTGAAGGCCCTCAACGAGGCGCTGCGGCGCTCGATGGAGGCCGACCCGAAGACCCTGATCATGGGCGAGGACGTGGGCCGTCTGGGCGGCGTCTTCCGGGTCACCGACGGACTGCACAAGGACTTCGGCGACAGCCGGGTCATCGACACCCCGCTGGCCGAGTCCGGCATCATGGGCACCGCGATCGGCCTGGCGCTGCGCGGTTACCGCCCGGTGGTGGAGATCCAGTTCGACGGCTTCGTCTACCCGGCGTTCGACCAGATCGTCACGCAGCTGGCCAAGATGCACGCCCGTGCGCTCGGCCACATCAAGCTGCCGATCACCGTGCGCATCCCCTACGCGGGCGGCATCGGCGCGGTCGAGCACCACAGCGAGTCGCACGAGGCGTACTTCGCGCACACGGCCGGTCTGAAGGTCGTCTCGCCGTCGAACCCGCTGGACGCGCACTGGATGCTGCGCCAGTCGATCGCCTCGGACGACCCGATCATCTTCCTGGAGCCGAAGCGCCGGTACTGGGACAAGGGCATGGTCGACCCGCTCGGCGAGGCCCCGGCCCCGCTGCACGCGGCGCGCGTGACGCGTCCGGGCCGGGACCTGACCCTGATCGCCTACGGCCCGATGGTCAAGGTCTGCCTGGAGGCGGCCGAGGCCGCCGCCGAGGACGGCACCCAGCTGGAGGTCGTCGACCTGCGCTCCCTCTCCCCCGTGGACTTCGACGCGCTGGAGGCCTCCGTCAAGCGGACCGGCCGCGCGGTCGTCGTGCACGAGGCGCCCGTCTTCATGGGCATGGGCGCGGAACTGGCTGCTCGGATCACCGAGCGCTGTTTCTACTCGCTGGAGGCTCCCGTGCTGCGGGTGGGCGGCTACTTCGCGCCGTACCCGCCGTCGCGCGTGGAGGAGACCTTCCTGCCGGACCTGGACCGGGTGCTCGACGCTGTCGACCGCGCCCTCGCCTTCTGACGGGGGATGGAGAGCACGATGAGCACTGCGGTAGGGAATGTCCGTCAGTTCAAGATGCCCGACGTGGGCGAGGGACTGACCGAGGCCGAGATCCTCAAGTGGTACGTCCAACCGGGTGACACGGTGACGGATGGTCAGGTCGTCTGCGAGGTGGAGACGGCGAAGGCGGCCGTCGAGCTGCCGATCCCCTTCGACGGGGTGGTGCAGGAGCTGTTCTTCGCGGAAGGCGTCACGGTCGACGTCGGCACGGCGATCATCAGCGTCGCGGTGAGCGGCGCTGCTCCGGCGGAGGCTCTTGCCCCGGCGGTCCCCGCGGCCGTCGAGGAGGAGGCGGAGCCGGAGCGGCGCGAGGTGCTGGTCGGTTACGGCCCGCGCTCGGGCTCGTCACGCCGGCGCACACGGAAGGCGCCGGAGGCGGTGGCCCCCACGGTGGTGGCCGCCGGTCCCGAGGCGACGTACTACGCACCCACGCCTGCGCCGGTCGTACCGGCAGTACCGCCAGTGCCGGCAGCGCCGGTGTCGGCGGAGCGCCCGCTGGCGAAGCCGCCGGTGCGGAAGCTGGCCAAGGACCTCGGCGTGGACCTGGCGGCCGTCCGGCCGACGGGCCCGAACGGCACGGTCACCCGCGAGGACCTGCACGCGCACGTGGCTGCGCCGGCTGTGGCGGCCGCGCCGGTCGTCGTGGCGGAGCCGGTCGCCGTGGCTTCGGCCGTGGGCGACGTCCGGGTCCCGATCAAGGGCGTGCGCAAGGCGACGGCGGCGGCGATGGTCGCCTCGGCGTTCACCGCGCCGCACGTGACCGAGTGGGTCCAGGTCGACGTCACCCGGACGATGAACCTGGTCCGCAAGCTCAAGGAGACCGGCGAGCTGGGCGCGGGCGTCCGCGTCAGCCCGCTGCTGCTGGTCGCCAAGGCGCTGCTGACGGCGATCCGCCGCCATCCGGAGGTCAACGCCAGCTGGGACGAGGCCAACCAGGAGATCGTCCAGAAGCGCCAGGTCAACCTCGGCATCGCGGCGGCGACGCCGCGCGGTCTGATCGTCCCGAACATCAAGGACGCGGGCAGTCAGTCGCTGACCGAGCTGGCGCAGTCGCTGACCGCGCTGATCGAGGTCGCGCGGGAGGGCAAGACGCCTCCGGCGGCGATGCAGGGCGGCACGGTGACGATCACCAACGTCGGCGTCTTCGGCGTCGACTCCGGCACCCCGATCCTGAACCCGGGCGAAGCCGCGATCCTGGCCTTCGGCCAGGTCCGCGAGCTTCCGTGGGTCCACAAGGGACGCGTGGTGCCGCGCCTGGTGACGACGCTGGCGTTGTCGTTCGACCACCGCATGGTCGACGGCGAACTGGGCTCCAAGGTCCTGGCGGACACGGCAGCGATCCTGGAACAGCCCAAGCGCCTGATCAGCTGGGGCTGACCGGTCCGCAGCGGGGTCAGTTGCACCACCTCAGGGGCGCGGGGCTCCGCTGATTTGCGGCTCTGCCGCGTGGGCGCGACCGGTCCGCAGCGGGGTCAGTTGCACCACCTCAGGGGCGCGGGGAACTGCGCGACAAGCCACCGTGTGTGGTAAGTCGCCGAACGAACAGGGCCATCCGCAGTGGGTGGTTGTTCGCGCAGTTCCTCGCGCCCCCTGCAGGGTGCAACCCACTCGTGCGAGTGAAGTGTCCGTCGACGGACGCATAGCCGCAGGCGACGCGCGGTAGAGATCCGCCCCGTGCTTCGCCCACTCTGTGTGCTTCTGATACTGACCGCCCTGCTCGCGGGCGTCACGCCCGCGTCCGCCGCCGCGCCGCCCGCTCGCGTCGCCGGGACGGCCATGCTCGTCGACAACGGGCCTGCCGCCAACCGGATCACGCTCGTGCTGATCGGGGACGGCTACACCGCCGACGAGCTCCCGCGCTTTCGCGCGCAAGCCGCGGCGACCTGGCAGGCGCTGAGTTCCGTCGAGCCGTTCCGTACCTACGCCTCGTACTTCGACGTCCGGCGCGTCGATCTGGTCTCGCCGGAGTCCGGGCTGGGGCCGAGCTCACCGCTCGGCATGCACTTCGACTGCGGGGGGACGCCCCGCCTCCTCTGCGCCGACGACGCAGCCGTCTCGCACTACGCCGGGCCGACCGTCGGGCCTACCTACATGATCGCGCTGGCCGACTCCAACGCCTACGGCGGAGCCGGCGGCAGCGGCGTGACGACGCTCTCCGCCGGATCGAAGGACGCGAGCCGGATCATCCAGCATGAGATGGGCCACACCGTCGGCGGCCTCGGCGACGAGTACGACGCCGCACCCGGCGGGCAGTCCGACTTCCCCAATCTCTCCACCCAGGACGCCTCGGCGCTCTCCTCCGCCCACGCGAAGTGGTGGCGCTGGCTCGGCGCAGCCGATCCCAGCGGCGGGGTCGTCGGCACGTACCGCAGCGCGAACGGGCTCTACCGGCCGACCCAGGACTCGATCATGCGGACCCTCGGCGCCGTCTACAACCTCCCCAGCCGCGAGGCGATCATCGAGTCCCTCTACCGGAGGCTCGACACGATCGACGCCGCCACGCCCCCGCCCCAGGCCGGACCGGTCGCACCGGGCCGACTGCTCACCGTCACGCCGCTGCCGCTCGCCGGCGGCCGCCGACTCGCCGTCAGCTGGACGGTGGACGACCGTCCGGCCCCGAGCAGCGCGCTCCGTGACGGCGGACTCTCCCTGGACACCGGCGCGCTGGCGCTGCCCCGGCACTGTCACGCCATCGTCCGGGCCGGCGTCGTCGACACGACCGACTGGGTCCGGGACGAGCCGTTCCGTCAGGCGCGCATGAGCGCGAGCGTGGCCTGGTCGGTCGGGGTGTACTGACAGGGTTCGCACAAGGTCAATTTCTGCTAACGGGGGGCGGTGACGTATCAGGGGGACAGGTAGTCATATGAGAGTGTGTGACGACAAGTAAGCGAGTGTGGGGGGACAGTCGGTGGGCGAGCGAAGTCGCGGTCGTGTTCTTGGCCTCAAGGCGGCCGTTGGTGGGCTCGTCGCGCTGGGTGTGCTGGGCGCGATCTTCGCGCCGTCGGCGCTCGGGGCGAGCGGGGGGACCCCGCTGTCCGGTGGCGTCTCGGCGGCGAAGCCTTCCGGGGGTCCCGCGCTGCCCGGCGCCGGCTCGATGGCCGTCGCTCCGCGCCTCGCCGTCAGTGCCGCTGCCCATTGGGACGCGGCTGCCGCGGCCAGGTTCTGGACCCCCGCCCGGCTCGACCAAGCCACGCCCGGCGGCACGTCCGCACCTGCGAAGAGCGGCTCCGGCGCGGCAGCGACCCCGTCGTCCGGCGGCAGGACGCCGCTGGTGGCCACGCCGAACATGGCGTACTCGTACCACTTCGCCGGCGTCCCGGCCACGGGCGTGATCTTCTTCGCGTCGAACAACGACCCCTCGACGCACTACTGCACGGCCAGTGTCGTCAACAGCGCCCACGGCAACCTGCTCGTCCTGGCCGCGCACTGCAACCCGGGCAACTGGATGGCCTACGTGCCGGACTACCAGCACGGCCTGTCGGCGGCTCAGCAGCCCTACGGGATCTGGGCGGTCAGGAAGGTCTTCAAGGACGCCCACTTCACCGGCACGAGCGGCGCGGGCAGCGACTACGATTACGCCTTCGCCCAGGTCGCCGCGAATGGCCAGGGCCGGCAGATCCAGAGCGTCACGGGCGGCTACGCGCTCTCCCGCACGTCGAGCTACTACCTGTACGTGACCGCGCTCGGCTACCCGAAGATCACCGCGGACAGCACCGACAAGGCCATCCGCTGCTCACCGAACGTGCGGACCGGCAAGCTGCCCGGCTACCGCCAGATGGTGATGTACTGCACCGGCTTCTACGGCGGTACCTCGGGCGGGCCGTGGATCACCTACTTCAACGGCAGGACCGGCTACATCGTCGGCCTCACCGGTGGCCTGTACGGCGGTGGGCCGAACAGCTGGATCAGCTACAGCCCGATGTTCGACGACCGGATCTTCTCGCTCTTCGCCTACGCGCAGACGCACTGACCTGCGGCTGAGCCCGCGGACGCCCCGCGGGGTCGGGATCGATTCGTCCTACCAATAGGATGGACGCATCATGAGTGCCGACCCCGCCGCCGCGTCCACCGCCGCTGCGCCCAGCACCGACGTGGCCGCCGAGGCGGTCACGGTGCGCCGGGAGCCGCCGGGCGGCAGAGCCGCGTGGACGGCCTGGGGCATCGGCGTCACCGTCTACGTGCTCGCGGTCGTCCACCGCACCAGCCTCGGCGTGGCCGGGCTGGACGCGGCGGCGCGGTTCGGGATCAACGCCTCCGCGCTCTCGACCTTCTCCATCCTGCAGGTCCTCGTCTACGCGGGCATGCAGATCCCGGTCGGTCTGCTCGTCGACCGCTTCGGCCCGCGCCGGATCCTCAGCGCGGGCCTCGTGCTGCTCACCGTCGGGCAGCTGGGCTTCGCGCTGGCGACCTCCTTCACCCCGGCGCTGCTCGCGCGCGGCGTGCTGGGCTGCGGCGACGCGATGACCTTCGTCAGCGTGCTGCGGATCGGTTCACGCTGGTTCCCGGTCTTCCGCAACCCCTTCATCGCGCAGCTGACCGGTCTGGTCGGCACGATCGGCAACCTGGTCAGCACGATGGTGCTCTCCCAGGTTCTGCACAGTGCCGGCTGGACGCCGACCTTCGGGACGACGGCGCTGCTGGGCGTCGCGGTCCTGGCCCTGGTCCTGCTGGCGCTCCGCGAGACGCCGGAGAGCACGGCGCGCGAACCGCTGTTCGCGCGGGGGCGCGAGGTCGTCACCGAACGCCCGGAAGGCTTCTCGCTGCGCGAGCAGATCCGCGCCTCCTGGAGCGAGCCGGGCACCCGGCTGGGCATGTGGGTGCACTTCACGACGGCCTTCCCCGCGTCGAGCTTCCTGCTGCTCTGGGGAATGCCCTTCCTGATGGAAGGCCAGGGCATGTCGCGGGCCGCCTCCGGTGGGATGCTGAGCCTGGTGATCGTCGCCGGCATGGGCTTCGCGGTGCTCTTCGGCCAGTTGATGTCACGCCGCCCGGGGCTGCGGACGCCGACGGTCTTCACGGTGGTGCTGGTCACCGGTGGAGTCTGGGGCCTGGTCCTGGCCTGGCCGGGCGGACACGTGCCGGTCTGGCTGCTGATCACCCTGGTGGTGGTCATGGGCAGCAACGGCCCGGCCTCGCTCATCGGCCTCGACTACGCCCGTCCGGTCAACCCGCCGGAGCGGATCGGGACCGCGTCGGGCATCGTCAACATGGGCGGCTTCATCGCCGCGGTACTGGCCCTCTTCCTCATCGGCCTCGTCCTGGACGCGACGACGACGGGCACGAGCGCGAGCTACACGCCTTCGGCGTTCCGCGCGGCCTTCGCGACGCTGTACGCGCCGATGGCGCTGGGAATCCTCCAGATCCTCCGCCTCCGCCGCGCAGCGCTCCGCCGCGAACGCCAGCTCCTCCCCCAGGCCCGCGCCGCACTTTAGGCACAGGGTTCAGTTGCACCTCCAGGGGCGCGAGGCTCTGCTTGATTCACTACGTGCGCGACAAGCCACCCTGCGAGGTAGAGCCCCGAACGTGCAGGGCCATCCGCACAGGGTGGTTGTTCGCGCAGTTCCTCGCGCCCCTGAAGGTGCAACCGCAGCGTTTGCCTAAGGGGTGACCGAGAAGTTCTCCAGGATGTGGCGCGCCAGCGCCTCGTCGCCCTCGGACTTCACGTCCGCCGCAGACGGGGCCAGTCGGCCGCAGGCGAGGCGGGCGTAGGTCTCCCAGTCAGTGGTGATCCGGACCACCGGCGCCAGCGGGACCCGCGCGTCCACGCTGCCGCGGCCCGCCTCGTCCACCCGGACCGTCCGCATGAACTCCTGAGCGCCATGGACGTCGAAGACCACCGCCGAGCCCGCCGGCGCGCCCGCCAGCTTGGCGACCGCCTTCGGGAGGAGTTCGATCAGGTAGTCCCGCGTGACCGCCGCCGCAGGGGAGTCCAGCCCGCCCGGCGCGCGGAGCGCCCTGCGGACGTCCTGCTCGTGGGTCCAGACGTCGAAGACCCGCGTCCGCAGCAGCTGGTGGTAGGGGACGTCGCGGCTGTACGGACCCATCGGCCAGCGGATGTCGTCCATCGGCTCGTAGCGTGTGTTGGTCCGCAGCGCGCGGCCGCGGCGGATGATGGTGTACTCCAGCTCCGCCGTCATCTCCGGCGCGGTGTGGCAGCGCCGCTTGTCGACCGGCACCTCGCAGTAGCGACTGAACTCGTCCACCACATGGCGCAGGTCGCGCGGGAGCGTGTGGATCGGGCGCGGATCGCCGAGCAGCTCCAGTTCCATGGCTATGACGTGCGAGACGACGTCACGAACGGACCATCCCGGGCACTCGGTGGGACGGTTCCATTCGCCCTCGCTCAGCGGGGCGACCAATTCGGATATGGCCTCGATGGACTGGGTCCAGGCATCGGCGTATGCCTGGACGGTCTGCTTGTCGGTCACGTTCACGACCCCTCGGCGGAGCAGCCAATTGCGCTATGGGCACGTTACGCTGCCTGGTGTTCCCAGGTCGGCGCTTTCCCGTGTTGATCGTAGGGCCCTTGACGAAGCGGGTGGTACCGTGCGCGCCTCTCTTGTCCAGATCGATGTGAACGAGCGTGAGTCCGCGCCCGAGCGCCGGGCCAGGATCGGGGAGCTGGTCAGGTCCCTGCGCGGCTCGGACCTGGTCGTCCTGCCGGAGTTGTGGCCGCTCGGCGGCTTCGCCTACGAGAGCTGGCAGGCGGGGGCGGAGCCCCTGGACGGGCCGACCGCTGACGTCATGTCGGCGGCCGCCCGCGACGCGGGCGTCTGGCTGCACGCCGGGTCCATCGTCGAGCGCGACCCGGACGGGCCGCTCTGCAACACCTCGCTGCTCTTCGCTCCCGACGGGGAGCTGCACGCCGTCTACCGCAAGATCCACCGCTTCGGGTTCGACAGCGGTGAGGCCGCGTTGATGGCGGCGGGTGAGGAACTGTGCGTCGTGGACACGCCGTTCGGTCGGATGGGCCTGGCCACCTGTTACGACCTGCGGTTCCCCGAGCTGTTCCGGGCGATGCTGGACCGGGGCGCGGAGCTCTTCGTCGTCCCCGCCGCGTGGCCCGCGCGCCGCACCGCGCACTGGTCGCTGCTGGCGCGGGCGCGGGCCGTGGAGGAGCAGGCGCTGGTCTTCGCGTGCAACAACGCGGGCACGCACGGCGGAGTGGAGCAGGCCGGCCGCAGCGTGGTCGTGGACCCCTGGGGGGACGTGCTCGGCGAGGCGGGGACGGGCGAGGAGGTGCTGACGGTGGAGTTCGCCCCCGCGGTCGTCGCCCGGACCCGCGAGGAGTTCCCGGTGCTGCGGGATCGGCAGAAGTGGTAAGAGAATTGAGGAGCTGCCACGAATGATCCATTCTTTGACCGGATACCGGTTGGCCTGAGCTCCGTGGTGGTGTAATTGTAGTGAGTGCCTGACAAGACCGCGTCAAAAACGCCCATACCCTCACAGGTGCGCTCAACCCTCTGGCGTCACAGGGACTTCCTCCTCCTGTGGGGAGGCGGCTCGGCCAGCGACCTCGGTTCGGCTGTCTCGGCGCTTCTCATCCCACTGATGGCCGTCCAGAGCCTGGGTGCGACCACGCTCCAGATTGCCATGCTGAGTCTTGCCCGGCGGGTTCCTCCGATGCTGCTCTCGCTCCCCGCGGGCGTCCTCGCCGACAGCGCGCGCCGACGTCGGATCATGATCTGGTGCGACCTCGCCTGCATGCTGGCCGTGTTCAGCATTCCTGCCACCTCGCTGCTCGGGGGCAGAGTCGGGCTGTGGCAGCTGTATCTGGTCGCGGCGTTCATCGGCAGTGCCACCGTGCTCTTCTCCGTGGCGGACACGAGCTATCTGCCGAACGTCCTGGAACGTGATCAACTTGTCGACGGCAATGCCAAACTGAATGCGACCGAGACGGCCGCCGATGCTGCGGGGCCTGCCCTCGGCGCGCTGCTGGCCGGAGCCGTCACCGCAGCCAGGGCGATCGCCTTCGACGCCCTCTCCTATGGCGTCAGCGTTCTCGCCCTCCTGCTGATGCGTACGCCCGACCCGAAGCCGCAGTCGCCGCGGGCCGGCGGTGTCACCTTCCGTTCAGCGATGACGGAGGGCCTGAGCTACGTGTGGCGGGACCGCTCCCTGCGCGCGATCGCCTGCTGCGCGATGACCGCCAACCTTGGCGTGAGCGGTGTAGTCAGTCTTGAAGTGCTCTATCTCGTACGCGAATTGCAGGTCGCGCCGGCACTGGTCGGAGTCGTGGTCGGCATCGGGGTGCTCGGCGGTTTCGCGGGCAGTCTTGGCGCACGGTCACTGGCCCGGCGGTTCGGCAGCGCCAGGATCATGTGGTTGTCGCTGTTGGTCTGCGCACCCGTTGCTCTGCTCATGCCGCTGGCGACGCCGGGCTATGGCATCGTCCTCTACTCGCTCGGCTGGGGTGTGTTCAACTTCGGGGCAGTGGTCCACCAGACGGCTCAGATGACCTACCGTCAGCTCATGATCCCGCAGGAGTTGCTGGGGCGTGCGAACGCCTCGATCCGCTGGGTCGTGCTGAGCGCGGTTCCGCTGGGCATCCTCCTCGGCGGCGTGGTCGGTACCCGGTTCGGGCTGCAGGCCGCGCTCTGGGTCGCGACCGGCCTGATCGCCTCCACCTGGCTGTGGCTGCTGGCCTCACCGCTGCGCACGCTGCGGGACCTGCCGGTGTGATCACTGCGGCAGGCTGCGATTCATCTCTCGCGTGGGCCGAAGGTTTCTGATCAGGGAGAGGAGTTCGCGCGCGGGGCCCTTCGGCTTGCTGCCCTTCGGCCAGATCGCCCGCAGCGGGCGCTGCAGCGCGAGCTCCTCGACCGGGACGGCCACCAGGCGGCCGGACGCGAGTTCGTCGGCCACGGCCAGCTCGCTGAGGACGGCCGGTCCCGCGCCGCTCGTCGCCGCGGACTTCAGCGCCGTCGTCGACGCGAGGGTGAGCAACGGGGTGGCGACGCCGCCGTAGGGGGCCAGCGCGGCGTCCAGTACCTCGCGGGTGCCGCTGCCCTGCTCGCGCAGGATCAGCGGGGTGGCGGCGACCTCGGCCGGAGTCAGCGGGGCGCGGCGGCGGGCCCAGCGGTGGGTCGGGGAGACGACCAGGACCAGTCGGTCGTGGGCGATGACGACGCCGTCCAGCCCGGTCGGCAGCCGGACGCCCTCGACGAAGCCCAGGTCGGCCTCGTCCGCGAGGACCTGCGCCGCCACCTCCGCCGAGTTCGCCGCCCGCAGTGTCACCGCGGTGCCCGGCAGGGCGGCGTGCAGGGTCAGCAGCCAGCCCGGCATCAGGTACTCGGCGACGGTCATGCTCGCCGACACCCGCAGCCGTGCGTCGCGGCGCTCGCGCAGCGCGGCGATGCCGGCGTCGAGCGCGTGCGCCGCGCCGACCACCTGAGCGGCCCACTCGGCGACCAGCGCGCCCGCCTCGGTGGGGCGCGAGCCGCGCGGGGAGCGGTCCAGCAGGGTGACGCCGATCTGCCGCTCCATGGAGGCGATCCGCGCGGAGGCGGCGGGCTGGGTGATGCCGAGGACGGCGGCCGCACGGCCCAGGCTGCCCAGCCGGACGACTTCGAGCAGCAGCTCCAGCGCGCCCAGATCCGGGACGCGGGGGGAGAGTGGCGCCGGGCTGGTACTCATAGACGCAGCTTATGCCCTCATCGAAGAGAGCTCCCTACCGACCGTCCTGAACTGCGACGATGGTGGAGGCATGGTCACCACCACGCTCACTCCTCCGCTTACCCAGCGGCTCAGCGCTCACCCCGTCATCGAAGCCGCAGGCCGGTTCGGACCGAACTGGTACGCCGCCGTGATGGGCACCGCGATCGTCGCCAACGGCGCCCACGCGCTCCCGGGGGCGGTCGGCGGCGCGCTCACCGCGTGGGCGGAGGTGTTCTGGGTGCTCGGCCTCGCCGGGCTGCTGGCGCTGACCGCCATCCGGCTGGCCGGGCGACTGCACCACGACCGGGTCCGCCCGCTGGCCGACCCCTCCGTCGCGGTCTTCCTCGGCTGCCCGCCGATGGCGCTGCTGGCGGTCGGCTTCGGCGCGTTGGGGGCGGGCGAGCCACTGCTGGGCGCGCAACTAGCAGTGGGGCTGGACGTGGTGCTGTGGACGCTGGGGACCGCGTACGGCCTGTGGGCCGCCGGGACCGTGATGTACCGGCTGGCGATGCACTACGACGTGGCCCGCGCCGACGCCGCGCCGACCTGGCTGCTGCCGGTCGTCGCGCCCATGGTCTCCGCCGCGCTCGGCCCGGCGCTGATCCCGCACCTGCCCGCCGGGCAGGCGCAGCAGGCCATGCTCTACGGCTGTCTGGCCATGTTCGGCATGAGCCTGCTGGCGGTCCTGATGCTGCTGCCCACCCTCTTCGGCCGTCTCGCCCACGAGGCCCCGCTGCCCCCGGCCCTGATCCCCACCCTCTTCCTGGTCCTCGGCCCGCTCGGCCAGTCGGTGACCGCGGTGACCCAGTTCGCCGCGCACGGGCCTTCCGAGTTCCAGTCCTTCGCCCTGCTCTACGGCGTCCCCGTCATCGGCTTCGCGCTGTTCTGGCTGGCCATCGCGGGCGCGGCGACCGCGCACGGCCTGCGCAACGGCATGCCTTTCGCGATGACCTGGTGGGCCTGGACCTTCCCCGTGGGCACCTGCGTCACCGGCGCGGCCGGCCTCTACGCCCGCACCGGCCTGGACGCCTTCGCGGTCCTGGCCGTGGCGCTCTACGCCCTCCTGGTCACCGCCTGGTTCACCGTCGCCGCCCGCACCCTGCGCCACCTGCCTGCGTTCACCGCCGTCAGCCGAAGCGGCCGTTGACGTAGTCGGAGGTGCGGTGGTCCTGGGGGGAGTTGAACATGGCGTCGGTCGGGCCGAATTCGACGATGCCGCCCGGGGTGCCCTGCTCCGCGAGGAAGAAGGCGCACTGGTCGGAGACGCGGTTCGCCTGCTGCATGTTGTGGGTGACGATGACGACGGTGACCTGGTCCCTCAGCTTCGCGATGGTCTCCTCGACGCGGCGGGTCGAGGTCGGGTCGAGGGCCGAGCAGGGCTCGTCCATCAGCAGGACGCGGGGCCGGACGGCCAGCGAGCGGGCGATGCAGAGGCGCTGCTGCTGGCCGCCGGAGAGCGCGCCGCCGGGGCCGCGCAGGCGGTCGCGGACCTCCGTCCAGAGGCCGGCGCGGGTCAGCGACTCCTCGACCAGGGCGTCCTTGGCGTCGCGCGGCAGCTTGACGCCGGTGAGCCGGAGCCCGGCCACGACGTTGTCGTAGATGCTCATCGCCGGGAAGGGGTTGGGCTTCTGGAAGACCATGCCGATGTCGCGGCGGGCCTCGGTGAGGCGGCGGCCCGGGGCGTAGACGTCCTCACCGTCGAAGAGGACCTCGCCCGCCAGGGCCGCGCCGGGGATCATCTCGTGCATCCGGTTGAGGATGCGCAGAAAGGTCGACTTGCCGCAGCCCGAGGGGCCGATCAGCGCGGTGACCCGACCGGCGGGCATGGTCAGCGAGACCCGGTCCAGCACCCTGCGGCTGCCGAACCAGGCGGTGATCTCGCGAGCGTCCAGGGTGGCCGGGCCGGGACCCGGGACAGGCGGCGGGGTGACGGACGGTGGGGTGACGGACGGCGGGGTGACGGGTGGCAGCTCCTGCGTCTCCGCGACGGGACCGGGGGCCTCGTTGGTGTCGACGGTGGTGTCGGTCATGACGGAATCCTCAGTTTCGATCGCGAAGACGTCAGAGCAGGTTCGGCAGCAGGCGGGTGACCTGCTCGGCGACCTGCAGGCCGACGGCGCCGATCAGCGGGATGAAGACGATCCAGGTCTGGTGCCGTCCCCACCGGTGCCAGCACCAGATCGCGGCGATGGACGCGAGGGCGAGTGCCTGCGCCCAGAGCACGAGCTGCCACCAGATCGGCGCGCCGCCCGCGAGCGGGTCCTCGTCGGGGGGAACGGACGCGGCGGCGTAGAGCGGGGCGGGCGTGTCGGCGGCCTTGGAGACCAGGTCCGCGTCGATGCGGATCACGCCGGAGGGCAGGTAGGGCATGCCGGTGGCGGTCATCAGGACCAGCCGGCTGCCCTTGGCCGGGATCGACGGGGCCGGCTGCCCCGCCGTGCGGTGGCCCAGCACCTCGTAGACGAAGCGGCCCTGACCGGTGGTGACGGTGAACTGCGCGCCGGGCTTCAGCGTGGCCAGACCCCAGAACGGGCGGCCGTAGGCGCCGGCCCGGCCCATCAGCACGCTGACGCCGGTCTGGCCGGGCAACACGGTGTCCCTGCGGTGGCCGGGACCCATGGCGAGCACGTCGGAGTCGGTGCCCTCGAAGACGACGGTGTGGTGAAGGCCGAGCTGCGGCATGTCGAGCAGCAGCAGCGGCGTCCCCGGTGCCAGGGGCTTTCCGTTCATGTCGCTCTGGCCGACCGGCGCGGTCCCCAGCGCGAGCGAGGCGCGCAGCGCGTCGAAGCCCTGGATCTGCGCGGAGCGCTCCTGGAACGGGCTGACCAGGACGAGCTGCGCACACACCCCGAGCAGCAGCGCGGCGAGCGCGAGCAAGCCACCCCGCGAGAGGTACTGCGCGGTGGTCAGCGCCCGGGCGGGCTTCTTCGGCCGCGCGTTGGGCGGCGCGGGCGGGGGAGCCGCGGGTACGGTCCACGGCGCGGGCCGCGGTGCGGGAAGGGTTGCGGTCACCGACGAACTCCTCTGCGGGGGTGATGGCACGGGACCGCGACGCGCGGAGGCAGGGTCACCGGCCGGCTCCCGTGGTCGGGGCGGGGCGGCGGAGCCGGATGCGCCAGCCGCCCGCGAAGGGCGCGGCCAGGGCGGCGAGCAGGCCGAGCGCCGCGCCGATCGGGACGGCCCAGCTGAGCGACACGGCGGGGTCGGCCGGGGTGAGCCCGGTCGCCGTGGCGATCAGGTTCGGGGTGACCGCAGGGGTTTTCGCAGCGGCCGGGTTGATACCGCCCGCGCCGCCCGCGCCACCCGAGGCGGAACCACCGGTGCCGCCGCCCGCAGCGCCCCCGGTCGAGCCGCCCGTCGAACCACCGGTCGTACCGCCGCCGTTGCTTCCGCCGGAGGTCGCCGACGGGCCCGTGTAGGTGACGATGGCCTGCGCGGCCGCCAGCGTCTGCGCCCGAAGCGCCGCGCTCAGCGGGGCGTAGCCGGGCGGCAGGTCGCCGATCTCGACGCCCGGCACCTGGCCCGCAGCCGCCGCGTACCGCAGCAGCGCCGCGTAGCTCGCCCGGTCGGCGGTGCCGAGCGCGGCGGGGCGTGCGGCGGCGTAGACGAACATGGTCAGCGGGTAGGCGCCCGCTCCGCTCCCGGCCGGGGTCACCACCCCGGCCACGCTCGTCGGCGTGGTCGAGCTCGCTGCGGCGGAGAGCGAGTCCGGTGTCGGCGCCACGAAGGCGCCGGAGGAGTTCTTCAGCGCGGCGACCTGCAGGCCGTAGCGGGCGGCGGAAGCCGCGTCGGTGACGACGAGCTGGAAGCGCTCGCCGATCATCTGCGGTCCCGGGGTGCGCCAGACGGGCGGGTTGGCGAGCGAGTCCCACTGGGACTTCCACAACTGGTCGCCGCGACGGGCGTGCTGCGCGCCGTCGTGCATGGCGTCGACGTAGGGGTGGAAGTCGGTCATTCGCTGGACGTCGGCCTTCGGGTCGCTGCCCGGCGGGACCGTCGACCAGGGGTCGCTCTTCGGGAAGTCGTCGGAGGTCAGCGGGAAGCCGGTGTGCGTCGGGTTCTTCGTCGCGTCCGTGCTGTAGTACGGGTTGACGACCATCCCGGAGGGGTCGGCCTTCCCGGCCAGGAACGCCCGTGCGTCCGCGTCGCCCGCGATGTAGGCCCAGAGCCTCTGTGCGGTGTCCGCGTGGCCCAGCGCGGTGATCAGATCGGTGTCGGTGCTCGGGTTCTCCGCGATCGCCATGTGCGCGAACTCGGGGTTGAGCGCCAGGAACTCCGGGTCCGAGGTGAGGCCGGCCGGGTTGTTCAGCGCCCAGGCGTAGCCCGCGGCCGCCGTCAGCACCGGGTTGCCGCCGCTGCTCAGCCTGACCGCGCCCCAGGGGGAGTTGCGATACGACTCGGTGAGCAGCTTGGCGATCAGGCGTGCCGTCAGCTTCACCGTGCCGACGCGGGTGCCCTTGAGCCTGCGCTCCTCCGGTGTCGCCGTGGAGCCGGGCTGCCGCTCGATGTTGAAGCCGATGACCAGCCCGGAGACGGCCACCGGCGCGTAAGTGACCTTGTCGGTCGGCATGCTGTAGAGGCCCTGGTCACCGCCCAGCGGATCGGTCGTGAAGACCAGGTTCGCCGCGCCCTTGGCCAGCTGCGTGCGGGCGTCCACGTCACCGACGCGGGTGTAGCTGTAGACGGTGCCGCTCGCGCAGAGTTTCGCCTGCCAGCTGGTCATCGCCTCGGAGGCGAGCTCGCTGCCGGCGGTGGGCTGCTCCTTCGCGCCGATCTTGCAGGAGGCTCCGACCGGGTTGAAGTCGAGCGGGACGGCGATGCGGTTGGTCCAGTCCGTGGAGGAGACGGCCGAGCCCGCGTTGACCTGCGTGGTGTCCTGGTACGGCTGCCCGTTCAGGTCCAGGTGGCCCTGCGGGACGATGACCAGCCAGCAGGAGCGTCCGGTGACAGTGCCGTCGGCGTGCGAGACCGGCGCGCCGCAGCCCAGCTGCGGCGCTTCCTTCAGCGTCTGCGTCTCGAAGAACTCCTGGCCGGTGCCGTCAGCGCCGGTGCGGCCGAAGTCGATCTCGTTGGTGGAGCTGTAGTTGAAGAACTTGTTGTTCTGCGTGCCGGTGGTGACGGACTCGCCGTCCACGGCCTTGAACGGCACCTCTCCCTGCCCGAAGGGCATGCCCGCGCCGTACTGCTTGTCCTGCCCGTAGTGGGTCGGAGCGGCGCTGTAGGTGACGTGGCGGCTGTCGTCGTAGCCGTTGCCCGGCCAGATGCCGCGATCCGTGGTCGGTGAGGCGCCGTACTCGCACTGGGTCGGCGGCGGGCCGGGGTTGCCGGCGACGCTGCCGTCGTCCGTGCCCCAGCACTGCATGATCTGGACGTAGTCGGTGTTGAAGGAGCTGCCGGCGAAGGTCGTCGGCGTGCCTCCGGTCCAACTGACGCTGACGGCCTGGTCGGTGAGACCTCGGGTCTGACTGACGGTGAAGTGCATGGACGCGAAGGCGCCGCGCCCGCCGACCGTGACGGCCGAGGAGGTGGGCGCCTTGGCCAAGGCCGTGCCCGAGGAGGCGGAGTCGGCCGGGGCGGCCGCCGCGCCGGGCGCGACCGCGGCGGCGAGGCCGAGACCGGCCAGCGCGCCGGCCGTCGCGCCCGCGACGAGCCGCAGCGCGACCCGCCGGACGGAGCTGCTGCTGAGACGGGTCACTTGGCGTCCCCCTTGTCGGTGCTGCGACTCTCGGAGCTGTGACGCTGCGGGCCCTGGATGAACCTCGCCACCGCTGCCGGAGCCAGCACCAGGAAGAGGAGGCTGAACGCGGCCAGCGCCATCAGCGTCTGCGACTGCCCCCAGCCGCTGGATGCGGCGACGGAGACGGGGTTGGCGAGCACGGTCGTGCCGCTCCCCCCGCCGCTGCCGCCGCCCTGGCCGGTGTCGGGGTTGACCGTCCCGCCGGAGGTGCTCCCGGCCGAGCCGCCGCCCGCGCCGTTCGTGCCGTTCGACCCGTTCGAGCCGGCGGTTCCGCCCGCTCCGCCCGTCCCGCCGGTCGAACCGCCGCTGGTGTTGCCGGTCGGCGTCGTGGTGCCCTTGGCGCCGCCGCTGCCGGTGTTGCACTGGGTGACGCCGATCTTGTCGCACTGGCTCGGCATCGGCGCTGTCGAGGCCAGGCGGTTGGTGCCGTCAGAGCTGAAGGTCGGGTTGTTGCAGCCCTGGATGTTGATGCTCTGCGCCTGCACGCCGGGAATCCGGCGGATCTGGTCGAAGCCCGCCTGGACCAGGTTGATCGGCAGCGGTGAGTAGCCGAGGTTCGGTGCCTGCTGCTGTCCCTGGCACATGAAGAAGTACGAGAAGGCGCCGAGCGTGCGGCCCTTGTCGGTACTGAAGATCCCCTGCACCCGCAGCGGCAGGATCATGTACGAGTAGCTGGAGAGCACGTACGTGCGCGGGTCCGTGTCGCTGTAGACGTTGTCGAGCTGCTGGGTGAGGTAGTCCGGAGAGGACTTGTCGTTGTTGATCTGTGCCTTCAGCAGCGAGACCGCGACGTTCTGCGGCGTCGGCTCGGTGTAGTAGCCGGCCGCGTTGAGGATCTTGGCGACCGGGAAGTGCGCGTTGATCGCGTAGGAGTAGTTGACGTAGCCGATCCCGCCCTCGCCGTAGCCCTGCGAGATGTAGCCGGCCACGCCCAGGTCGCCGGACTGGGAGATCATGCCGTTGTCCGCCGGGTAGTACGAGGTCTCGCCGCAGGCTCCGGAGCGGCCGACCTTCCCGCAGTAGGTGTTCCACAGCCCGGACTGCTGCTTCGACATCCAGAGCGTGAACTGGGCCGTGGAACCTGAGCCGTCGGACCGGACCACCGGCACGACCTTCTCGTGGGGCAGCCGCAGGCCGGGGTTGTCGGCGGCGACGGCCGGGTCGTCCCAGTAGCCGAGGGCGGAGGTGAAGATCTTCGTCAGGGTCGGCTGGGAGAGCCGCAGATTGGTGACCTGCCGCCCGCCGATGGTCAGGTGGTACATGAACGAGGTGCCGCCCGCCACGATCGGCATGTAGGCGAAGGAGCCGGAGACCGGCCGCTCCGGCGCCGACCCGTCGGTGGGGTTGGTCTGGAACGGGATGTCGGAGACGGCGAAGTCGGCCGTACCGCTGAGGAACTGATGCCGGCCGTCGGAGGACCCCGAGCCGGTGAAGGTGACCTGCATGCCGTACTGCTGCACGTCGCGGCGCCACTGGTCGACGGCGTTGTAGGCCCAGGTGGAGCCGGCGCCCGAGATCGGCACGTAGCCACCGGACGCGAGCTGTGCGGCCCGTGCGGGCGGCGCGGCCGTGACGGCGGAGCCGATCATCAGCCCGGCGAAGGCGGCCGCGCCCGCGACGGCGCGGCAGAGGCGTGGGGTGAGACGGAGTCGGAACATCAGGCGCCCTCAGGCTCGCTGGAGTGATGGGGGTTCGGTGCGGTGGCGCCTGGCGCGACGGGTGCCGCCGGGGCCGGGGCGGCCAGGGCCGCGACCGCAGGGGTCGGGGCCGCCGGGGCTGCCAGGCCGGTCCTGAAACGGGCGAGGTCGCGGCGGGAGGCGCGGTCCGCGCGGCGCAGCTGGCGCTCGGTCAGCTGGCCCGGCCCGCGGCCGCCGATCGCGCGCGCGAGCGCGAAGAGCAGCACCACCAGCGCCATCAGTGCCAGGGCAGTGCCGAAAGCCCGCTCGACCATGGCCGGTTGCGGGGACTTGATGAAGGTGAACACCGCCAGCGGCAGCGACATCATCGGCCCGTTGGTCGGGTCCAGGTTCAGCGCCGCGCCGGTGCCGGCCGTCAGCAGCACCGGCGAGGTCTCGCCGATACCGCGCGCGGTGCCCAGGATGACGGCCGTGGCCAGGCCGGAGCGGCTGCTCGGCAGGATCACGTGCCACACCGTGCGCCAGCGCGGAGCGCCCAGTGCCTCGGCGGCCTCGGTGAGGTTGCCGGGGACCAGGCGCAGCACGACGTCGGCGGCGCGGATCACGATCGGCAGCATCATCACGCTGATCGCCAGGCCGGCGGCCAGCCCCGACTTCTGGAAGTGCAGGATCAGGATCCAGGTCGCGTAGACGAACAGACCGGCCACCACCGAGGGCAGCGCCGTCATCGCCTCGACGATGGTGCGCACGAATCGGGTGAACCGGCCGCGCACCTGGCCGAGGTAGACGGCGCAGGTGATGCCGAGCGGAACGGTCACGGTCAGCGCGATCGAGATCTGGATCAGCGTTCCGGCGACCGCGTGCAGGATGCCGCCGACGCTGATCGGGTCGAGCGGTCCCGCGGCCTGCATGTCCTGGCTGTAGAAGTTCCAGTGCGGCAGGGCGTGCCAGCCCTTCAGCGCGGTGAAGACGAGCACCAGCACCAGCGTGCCGAAGAGCAGCGTCGCGGCGGAGGCCAGCGCTACCGTCGCGAGGCGGTCGCGGACCGCCGGGCCGCTCTCCTCCAGCCAGACCAGCAGGGCGTAGGTGGCCAGAAAGACGACATACCCGGTGACGGCGAAGCCGATGCCACCGGAGAAGGGCGCGAGCTGCCCGAAGAGCAGCGAGGTGAGGCTGGGCGCGGCCGCTGCCGCACCGGCCAGCGCCAGGCCCTCCTGGCGCGCCCGACCGCCGAGGCGGCGGCGTACCGGCTCGGCGGCGGCGTCTGCTGAGGCGGCGGCGTCTGCGGTGGCGGCGCGGACCACCACGGTGGTCGCAGGCTGCGGCGGCGCGGGTTCCTGCGGCGCCCAGGTGTCCGGCTTGTCGAGCATCACGGTCATCGCCTCAGCCCTCGCTCTGCGCGCCGGACCGCGAGCGGGCCACGATCGACGACGCGGTGAAGTTGACCACCAGGGTCAGCAGGAACAGCGCCAGGCCGGCCGCCATCAGCGCGGACATCCCGAAGTCGGAGGAGTCGCCGTAGTGCAGCGCGATCAGCGACGAGACGGAGTTGGCGCCGCTCTGCAGGATGTGGGTCTGGATCTGGAAGACCGGGGAGATGATCAGGTAGACCGCGATGGTCTCGCCCAGCGCCCGGCCCAGCCCCAGCATGGTGCCGCCGATGATGCCGCCGGTGCCGAAGGGCAGCACCACGGAACGGATCATGCCCCAGCGGGTGGAACCCAACGCGTAGGCGCCCTCGCGCTCACCGGCGGGCGCGCGGCTGAACACCTCGCGCATCACCGAGCACTGGATCGGCGCGACCATCAGTGCCACCACCAGCCCGGCGACGAAGGTCGAGGCGGTGTAGACGCTCTGCGTGGACAGCGGCTGGTCCGCCTGCGCGCCGTCCACGTGCAGGAAGGGGATCCAGCCGAACCAGGTGGACAGCCACCGGGAGAGCCCGATGACCTGGCCCTGGAGGAAGAAGAGCCCCCACAGGCCGTAGACGACGGACGGCACGGCGGCCATCAGGTCCACCAGGGCGACCAGGGTGCGGCGCAGCCGGGCCGGGGCGATCTCCTGGATGAACAGCGCGGTCCCGAGCGCCAGCGGAACGGAGACGACGACGGCCACGGCGGCGATCAGCAGCGTGCCGGTGAGCACGGCGGCGATGCCGAAGTGGTGCACGTCGGGCTGCCACTGCTCGGTGGTGACGAAGGACCAGCCCGCCACCTTGAGCGCCTGGACCGCACGCAGCAGCAGGAAGAGCCCGACGGCGGCCATGATGGCCAGCACGCTCAGGCCGGAGCCGCGCAGCAGACCGCGGAAGACCCGGTCGCCGGTGCCGGGGACGACGGACAGCCGTCTGGGTCCGACGTCAGGACGAGGCGCGTCTCCCGCGCCGGTCAAAGCTTCAGGGAGGGCCAAGGTCCCTACGCCCCTTCGTTGCTGGAGTTGTGAGGTCTCAAAGTCGGATGTGCCGGACGGCGCGAGGCGGCGCCGGACGTGGTCCGGCGCCGCTGTGGTGCGCTGATCAGCTGACGGTGACGGTCACCCAGCGGCCGACGGCGTTGAGCTGGCCGTTGCCATAGAAGGCGACCCACAGGCTGTGGCGGCCGCGGGCGAGCGGGGCGATCGTGATCGTGGCGTGGCCGTTGCTCATCCACGCCCAGCCGACCTGGGTCCTGCCGTTGTAGATCCGGACGAAGCCGCTCGCGACGGCGTTCGGGGCGGCGACGGTGATCGCGTAACGCGCCCGCGTGGTGTGGCTGAAGCTCACCGGACCTGAGACGGACAGCGACGGGGTCGCCTTGACGACCGTCGTCATCACCTTGACCGAACCGGCCACGGAGTTGCTGTCACCCGCGTAGGTGACCGTGAAGGTCTTGGCGCCGACCGGGTAACGCGAGGTCAGCACCCAGAAGGTGGCCTGGCCCTTGGCGTCGAGCGCGGCCATGGCGCCGTTGTCGAGCTTGACCTGGCCGGTCGGGACCGGGCGGCCGGCGACCGGGGCGACCATGACGTGGATCGGCGCCCAGGTGCCGAAGACGACCTTGACGGCGATGGTGCCGGTGACGGTGACGGCGGTCTGGGCCGCGCCGACCGTGGCGTTCGCGCTACCGGCGGTGCCGGGGCCGTTGAGGTTCTCGGCGGTCACCATCGCGGTGTACGAACCCGCGGCCAGGCCGGTCAGGTCGACGCTGGTGGTGCCGGCCGGGACGTCCTGCGAGCTGACTACGGTGCTGCCGGTCTTGCTGATCAGCACACGGTAGTCGGTCGCGGTCGCGCCCGCCGGAGCGGTCCAGGCGACGTGGAGGGCACCGACGCCCGTGCTGCTCGCGGTGACGGTGGTGGCGCCCGGGGTGGACGCGTCCAGGCCGGAGTCCTCGAGGCCACCCATCTTCGCGTGGTCCATCGGGTCGGTCGAGCCCTCGTACGCCTCGTTCACGAAGCCGAACTTGGCGATGACGGCCTTGGCCGCCGGCGCGGCGATGGCCGCGGTGCGGGTCGAGTCGCTGACGAAGACGTCGTAGATCGCCTTGTTGAAGAAGACGCTGGTCGGGTCGATGGCCCGGCTCGGCACGACGTTGTAGACGTCGCGGCCGAAGGAGGGGTCGTTGTAGTACGTGGTGGTCGGCGAGATGGTGCCGTCGGCCGCGGTGGTGACCGGGGAGGCGTACACACCGGAACCGGCCTGAAGCTCCAGTGAGCCCATGAAGGCGCCGGCGGTGTGCGCGGTCTTGCTGTGGTCCGGGGCCACCCCGTTGAGCTGGGCGGTCCAGCTGGCGGCGGAGAACGGCATGATGGCGCCGTCCTGGGTGATCGCACCGTCGGCCTGGTTCTCCTGCGTGGGCGTCACGTTGGCGCCGAGCGTCGCGTCGGAGATGCCGAGCGCGTTCTCGAAGAAGGCGCGGGTGCCGGAGCCGGACTGCGGGATGTAGGGGTGGATCGCCACACCGTCGAGGGTGGTGAGGTTGCCGGTGTAGATCTCCTTCAGCTGCTCGATGGTCAGCTGGCGGAGCGCGTCGTTCTTGGCGATGAAGCCCACCGCGTCGCGCGCGAGCGGGATGTAGGTCAGCGCGGTGCCGGCGACCTTCGGCGCGCCGGAGGAGCGGGAGAAGTCCACCTGGCCGGAGAGGTTCACGGTGCCGTCGGCCGCGTTGCCGGACGCGGCGTACTTGCCGCCCGCCAGCGAGTCGGACAGCGCGAGGCGGCCCTTGCCCGAGCCGTTCGGGCGCAGGAAGTGGACACCGCCGGTGCGGGTCTGGATGGTGGACTTCGTGCTGCCGGTGCCCGGCTCGACGGCGTCGTAGGAGGCGAGGGACTTGCCGTCCGCGGCGACCGCGCTGCCGGTGTAGCTCTGGCCGTTGACGGTCGCGCCGGACAGGGCGTTCATCACGTCCTGCGTGGTGTCCGAGCCGACGCCGACCAGTTGGTTGTCCGCTATCGCCCCCGGGTCGGCGTACGCGCTCTGCGTCAGCGCGAGGCTGCCGCCCGCGAGCGTCGCGCAGACGACGGCGGCGGCGAGGGCGGTGCGGGCGGCGTTGTGGGAACGCGTGCGCGTGGAGCGCATGTGGGTCTCCTGCTGACTGGTTGTGAGATGGCCAGTGCTTGCGGGAGACGATTGAATGTGCGGCTGATGTGATGGGCGCCACTACGGGATGAACGCCGCCTGAATGATGGCGGTCCTCATCGGTGGTGCGGGCACTGACCGTTGTTGACGGTCAGTCAGGCCGACTCGGGGTAGGTCAGCGAGGTGTCGGCCCAGTCGAGCGCGGTGATGATGGTGTGTCGGAGCTGGGCGTTGGACCACTGGGTGTCGAACTCGAGCGGAAGCACAGGGGAGACCTCTTCCAGCGTAGTGATCATCGGACTGTGCGAGACCGCCTTGTCGACCAGCAGCACGACGGGCTTGCGTAGGGCCGAAGCCCAGCCCAGCTCCATGCCGACCCCCGCCGAGAGCGGCGAGCCGACGTAGGCGAAGGCGAGGTCGGCGGACTGCATGGCGCGGAACGCGGACGGCGCGCGAAGCCCGGTGCCGATGCCCCGGGTCACCCAGACGTCGTCGTGGTGCGCGCTGAAGACGCTGACGCCGGACTCCAGCAGGGCGTCGCGCAGGGCGTTGATGCGCCCGCGAAGGGCCAGGCTGAAGACGCCGTCCGCGGGGCCGGTGAGGCGCAACGACGGTGCGGCAAGAAAGACGCGCATCGTGCGGCGTGCGTCAGCCGCGATCTCGGCGTCGGACAGCTCGGTCACGATCAGCTCCAACGAGATGGTTGACCGTGCAACGACAGCTCCCGTACGTTGCGGAGAGGCTCGTGCATCGGTCGAACAGAGGTACAGGTGCCGGCGCCGGCAACCCTTGGGGGGATGTCTCGATGGTGCTGGGGGGAACAGGCATGCGTCCAGGAGTTGCCTGTGACATCAAACTGCCGCTCGGTGGCACGAGAGGGCGCTATCCCTCTGAACGGTCGCGACTGAGGAGTCCCAGCTGAGTGGCCTTCACGCCGGCCTCGAAGCGGCTCTCGGCACCGAGATCCTGCATCAGCGAGGCGATATGACGCCGACAGGTTCGCACCGACATGCCCAGGCGACGAGCCACGACCTCGTCCTTGAGCCCCTGAGCCAGGAGTTCGAGCAGCGAACGCTTCAGATCCCCGGAAACGTTCTGGTAGCCGGGGCCCTCGGTGTCGAACGGCTGCGAATTTATCCAGAACTGGTCGAACAGAGCGCAGAGGAAGGAGACGAGTACGGGTTCGCGGACGACCACGGCTCCGAGCGGTTGTCCGGGCTGGCTCCGCTTGGGAATGAAGGCGAGCTCACGATCGAAGATGAACATCCGCTCGGCGAGCTGGTCGGTGGTCCGGATCTCCGCTCCACCCTCCACCATCGCGCTGACGTAGGAACGCATGGCCAGTTGTGTTCTCGTGGTGTGCTGGTAGATCATCCGAAAGCGGACGCCCCGCTGGACGATGCCCAGGTCGAGCGGTAGGGCCTGCTGCAGAGCCGCGGGGTCGCGCTTTCCTCCCGGCTGCATGGTCATGGCGTCCCGGCGGCACTTCGCAGCGGCCTGATTGATCATGAGCTGCACCTCGTCGGGATCCGTGAGGATCTCGAGGCCTCCGGAGACCGTCCCGGACATGGTGCGCCCGAGGTAGGCCGGCATCAGTTGGAGCAGGCGCTCGCGGGCGTCGTCCACGGCGTTCCTGTAGGAACGGATCGCCTCCTCCAGCGGTTGGGCCAGTTTGGCCGCCGCGATCTCGGGGTTGACCGTGACGAGCCATTCGTCGTGGATCTCGTCGGGCTGGAGAAGGCAGTGGGCGACGAGCTCGTCACGGCATCGGGCCACCTTCTCGGAGTCGAGCCCGGTGGCATCCATGGCGCTCTTCGAGTCGAAGCGGCCGTCTGCGAGCGCTCGTCGGTAGACGATGACAGCGTCGCTGCTCAGAGCTCCGGGCATCTGCGGGCCGGTCATTGGCTATATGCCTACCTTGTCCGATTTTATCCTGTGACCACTTCAGGCTTGGTCACTTGTTGCCACTATCGAACACTGACTTGCGTCGGATCCGTACCCCATTGTGGTGGATAGCTGCCCTCCGGTCGGGGGCGCACTCCCCTGACTCTGTCTTTTGTCGACCCCCCCCGGTCATCTAGTGAGAGGAAGTGCTCCATGCGCACTTCGCATCGTTCGTCGTGGAGAGCGGCTCTCGCCACAGGCGTCGCGATCGTAGCTCTAGTTCTCTGTTCCGGTGTGGCTTCGGCTGACACCATTTGGCAGGGTGCGCACGGCACCATAGGCGCAGCCACCAACCCCTGAGCTCCCCGGCCGATCCTCCTCGGCGACCGGGGCAAGCGACAGTTGAGGGGCCGTGCCTCCCCGGACACGGCCCCTCAACTGGAGCAAATTGCTTGGCATGTCACCGCTAGAAACGGCTGCCGGTGGCTCAGCGTCCGCCGTCGTGCCGCCCTTTCGGGCGCCAGACGACCAGTGCGGAGCTCTGCTGGTAGGGCACCAGATCCCGCCGGTACGAGGCGTGCACCGCTGCCGCGGCCGCCTCCGCCGCGCCCTGGAGCTCGGCCACCCGCGCCTGGAGCGCGGCGACCTGGTTCTCCAGCTCGATGATGCGCTTGATCCCGGCGAGGTTGATGCCCTCCTCCTGGGAGAGCCGCTGGACCTCGCGGAGCTGCTCGATGTCCCGCGCCGAGTAGCGGCGCCCCCGACCGGCTGTGCGGTCGGGGGAGACCAGGCCGAGGCGGTCGTACTGGCGCAGCGTCTGCGGGTGCAGCCCGCTGAGCTCCGCGGCGACCGAGATGACGTAGACGGGTGAGTACTCCGTCAGCTGATAGGTCACCCGCACGCCGCGTACCGCGCCGCCGCCAACACTGCCGGTAGGTCCAACACTGCCGTCGTTCACGCCGGGCATCTCACGCCTCCTCCGCTGCCTTGAACAGAGCCGCCCGCGGGTCCTCCGCGGCCGTCGCCTCGCGGTACTTCTCCAGGGCCGACCTGGCGTCGCCCTCCGTCTCCGGGGGGACCGTCACCTCGACCGTCACCAGCAGATCGCCGCGGGTGCCGTCCTTGCGGACCGCGCCCTTGCCGCGGGCCCGCATGGTGCGGCCGTTGGCCGTGCCCGCCGGGATCTTCATGGAGACCGCCGGCCCGCCCAGCGTGGGGACGCGGATCGTGCCGCCGAGCGCCGCCTCGGGGAACGAGACCGGCACCGTCACCGTCAGGTTGTCGCCGCGCCGGCCGAATACCGGGTGCGGCTGTACATGCACGGTGACATAGAGGTCGCCCGGCTGCCCGCCGCGCTCGCCCTGCGCGCCCTTGCCCTTGAGCCGGATCCGCTGCTCCTCGCCGACGCCCGCCGGGATGCGCACCTGCATCGTCCGCGCCGAGGTGGCGCGGCCGCTGCCGTGGCAGACCTCGCAGGGGTCGTCGACCAGCAGGCCGCGGCCCTTGCAGTCGCGGCAGGGCTCGCTGAGCGCGAAGCTGCCCTGGCCCCGGCTGACGTGGCCGGTGCCGACGCAGGTCGGGCAGACCCGCGGGGTGGTCCCGGCCTTGGCGCCGGTGCCCGCGCATGCCTTGCAGGCGGCCTGGCTGGTCATCCGGATCGGGACCGTCGCGCCCTCGACCGCCTCGACGAAACTGAGGGTGACCTCGGACTCGACGTCCGCGCCGCGTCGCGGCTGCGTGGTCGTGCCACGGCCGCCGCGGCCGAAGAGGCCGCCGAAGACGTCCCCGATCCCGCCACCGCCGCCACCGCCGCCGAAGGTGCCGCCCTGACCGCCCGCGCCACCCCCGAAGAGGTCGCCCAGGTCGAAGTTGAAGCCGCCCGCGCCGCCCTGGCCGGTGCGGAAACCGCCGTTGGCGAAGAGCGCGCGTGCCTCGTCGTAGTCCTTGCGGCGCTTCGGGTCGGACAGGACGTCGTTCGCCTCGGAGATCTCCTTGAAGCGCTCCTCGGCGGCCTTGTCGCCCTTGTTGGCGTCCGGGTGGAACTCCCGGGCCAGCTTGCGGTAGGCCTTCTTGATCTCAGCGGTGGAGGCGTCCTTGGGCACGCCCAGGATCTTGTAGTAGTCCTTCTCCACGTAGTCCTTGCCGCTCAAAAGCTCTCCTCCTCACCGCATCGACAGATAAGGGCCGGGGTCGGCCGCCCTGTCGGCACCTGCCGACCGGCGGCCGACCCCGGGCCTGCTACTCGTCCGCGTCACTCTCGCCCTTGGCGGAAGCGGCGGTCTTCTCGGACTTCTGCTCGGCCGAGGCGTCCTCGTCCGCGCCCTCCTCGGCCGCACCGTCACCCGAGCCCGAGCCGCCCGGCTCCGGCTCGGCCACGGCGACCCGCGCCGGACGGATGATCCGGTCGCCGATCTTGTAGCCGGGCTGCAGGATCTGCACGCAGGTCGTCTCGTCCACATCCGCCGAGTAGCTGTGCATCAGCGCCTCGTGCAGCTGCGGGTCGAAGATGTCGCCCTGCTTGCCGAACTGCTGCAGGCCGAGCTTGGCGACGACCGTCTCCAGCGACTCGCCGACCGACTTGAAGCCGCCCGTCAGCTCGTCGTGGTCGCGGGCGCGGCCGATGTCGTCCAGCACCGGGAGCAGGTTCTCCAGGATCGCGGCGACCGCGATCTCCCGTACCGTCACCCGGTCGCGCTCGACGCGCTTGCGGTAGTTCTGGTACTCGGCCTGGAGCCGCTGGAGGTCGGCCGTGCGCTCGGTGAGTTGCTTGCGCAGCTCGGCGGCGGACTCGGTGCCCGCACCGGCCTCCTCCGCGGGGGCCGCGGCCGCGGCGGGCTTGGAGCCCGCCGCGCCGCGTCCCTTCGCGGCCTTGCCGGAAGCGGCGCCGGGCTTCTCAGCGTTGCCCTGCGTCTCCTCCGTCGTCACTTGGCACCGCCCTCGCGCTTCTCGTCGTCGACGATCTCGGCGTCGACCACGTCGTCCTCGGCGTGCGCGTCCGCGTGCGGCGCGTCCGAGGGGGCGCCGGCCGCGGCCGCGGCGTCGCCGCCGGCGTTGGCGTACAGGGCCTGGCCCAGCTTCTGGGAGACGGTGGAGAGCTTCTCGGACGACTCGCGGATGGCCGCGGTGTCCTCGCCCTTCAGCTTCTCCTTGAGCTCCGCGACAGCGGCGTTGACCTCGTCCTTGACCTCGCCGGGGACCTTGTCCTCGTTGTCCTTGACGAACTTCTCGGTCGTGTAGACCAGCTGCTCGGCCGTGTTGCGGGTCTCCGCGGCCTCGCGGCGGCGGTGGTCCTCGTCGGCGAACTGCTCGGCCTCGCGCATCATCCGCGCGATGTCGTCCTTGGGGAGGGCCGAGCCGCCGGTGACGGCCATGCGCTGCTCCTTGCCCGTCCCCAGGTCCTTCGCGGAGACGTGCATGATGCCGTTGGCGTCGATGTCGAAGGTGACCTCGATCTGCGGCAGGCCGCGCGGCGCCGGCGGCAGGCCGGTCAGCTCGAACATGCCGAGCTTCTTGTTGTACGCCGCGATCTCGCGCTCGCCCTGGTAGACCTGGATCTGCACGGACGGCTGGTTGTCCTCGGCCGTGGTGAAGATCTCGGAGCGCTTGGTCGGGATGGTCGTGTTGCGCTCGATCAGCTTGGTCATGATGCCGCCCTTGGTCTCGATACCGAGGGACAGCGGGGTGACGTCGAGCAGCAGGACGTCCTTGACCTCGCCCTTGAGCACGCCGGCCTGGAGGGACGCGCCGATGGCGACGACCTCGTCCGGGTTGACGCCCTTGTTGGGCTCCCGGCCGCCGGTCAGCTCGCGGACGACGTCGGCCACGGCGGGCATACGGGTGGAGCCACCGACCATGACCACGTGGTCGATCTCGGACAGCGCGATGCCGGCGTCCTTGATGACGTTGTGGAACGGGGTCTTGCAGCGCTCCAGCAGGTCCGCGGTCAGCTGCTGGAACTGGGCCCGGGTGAGCTTCTCGTCCAGGTGCAGCGGGCCCTCGGCGGAGGCCGTGATGTAGGGGAGGTTGATCGTGGTCTCCGTGGAGGAGGAGAGCTCGATCTTGGCCTTCTCGGCCGCCTCGCGCAGACGCTGCAGCGCCATCTTGTCCTTGGACAGGTCGACGCCGTGGCCGTTCTGGAACTGCTTGACCAGGTGGTCGACGACGCGCTGGTCCCAGTCGTCACCACCGAGGTGGTTGTCACCGTTGGTGGCCTTCACCTCGACGACGCCGTCGCCGATCTCGAGCAGCGAGACGTCGAAGGTGCCGCCGCCGAGGTCGAAGACCAGAATGGTCTGGTCGTCCTTGTCGAGGCCGTAGGCCAGCGCGGCGGCGGTCGGCTCGTTGACGATGCGCAGGACGTTGAGGCCCGCGATCTCACCGGCCTCCTTCGTCGCCTGACGCTCGGAGTCGTTGAAGTAGGCGGGGACGGTGATCACCGCGTCGGTGACCTTCTCGCCCAGGTAGGCCTCGGCGTCGCGCTTCAGCTTCTGCAGAATGAATGCAGAGATCTGCTGCGGGTTGAAGTCCTTGCCGTCGAGGTTGATCTTCCAGTCGGTGCCCATGTGACGCTTCACGGACCGAATGGTCCGGTCGACGTTGGTGACCGCCTGACGCTTGGCGACCTCGCCGACCAGCACCTCACCGTTCTTCGCGAAGGCGACGACGGACGGTGTGGTCCGGGCGCCCTCTGCGTTGGTGATGACGGTGGGCTCACCGCCTTCGAGGACGCTGACGACAGAGTTCGTCGTACCGAGGTCGATTCCGACCGCACGAGCCATCGTTGAACCCTCCAAAGAGAGGAAGTTGAGCTGAACAGACTCAAGCGTGCCTCAGAAATCCTCTTGCGTCAACAGACATGAGTGTGAGCCGCTCAACTTTATGTCGCCCTTAGGCCGCAAGGGGGCTGATGACGTAGGTCACCCGTGCTTCGGCTGTGGTTTGGGTCATGGAGTCGATACTCTCGGCATGAACTGCGATAAGTTACTGCTGAGTAGAGCTGAGTAGACGTCGCCCCGTAGGTCATGAGGTGGAGCCCCATGCAAATCGCCGCGATCATCGTGTCGCTGGTCCTCGCCGTGGTCGGCGCGGCGCTCTTCGTGCGCGCGATCCTGCAGATCTACGGCTTCGTCCGGCTCGGACAGAAGCTGCCGGCCGGCGCGCGCACCAACGACCCGACGAACCGGACGATCACCGTCGCCCGGGAGTTCCTCGGTCACACCCGGATGAACAAGTGGGGCGTCATCGGCGTCGCGCACTGGTTCGTCGCGGTGGGCTTCTTCAGCCTGGTGCTCACCCTGGTGAACGCCTTCGGACAGCTCTTCGACGCCGACTGGGTGCTGCCGGTCATCGGGAACTGGACGATCTGGTGGCTCTTCGTCGAGTTCATCGGCACGATGACCACGCTCGGCATCCTGACGCTGATCGTGATCCGCCAGCTGAGCAAGCCGAACAAGGCCGGCCGGAAGTCGCGCTTCGCGGGCTCCAACTTCGGCCAGGCGTACTTCGTCGAGGCCGTCATCCTGATCATCGGCCTGGCGATCATGACGCTGCGCGGCCTGGAGGGCGCGCTCAACGGCGTGAACCACTACGAGGTGTCCTACCTCGTCTCGTACCCGCTGGTGAAGGCGTTCTCGGGCGCGTCCGCGTCGACGCTGACGAACATGATCTACCTGACCGCGATGATCAAGATCGCGACCTCCTTCATCTGGATGATCACGGTCTCGTTGAAGACCGACATGGGTGTCGCCTGGCACCGCTTCCTGGCCTTCGCCAACATCTGGTTCAAGCGCAACCCCAAGGGCGAGGTCGCGCTCGGCGCGCTGCTGCCGATGCACTCCGGCGGCGAGCCGATCGACTTCGAGGACCCGGCCGACGACGCGGCCTTCGGCGTCTCCCAGGTCGAGGAGTTCTCCTGGAAGGGCATCCTCGACTTCTCCACCTGCACCGAGTGCGGCCGCTGCCAGTCGCAGTGCCCCGCGTGGAACACCGGCAAGCCGCTCTCGCCCAAACTGCTGATCATGTCGCTGCGCGACCACGCCTACAAGAAGGCGCCCTACCTGCTCGCGGGTGAGGACAAGTCCGGCGTCCCGGCCGCCGCCGCGGCCGAGGCCGAGCGCCCGCTGATCGGCACGGCGGAAGAGAACGGCGTCATCGACCCGGACGTGCTCTGGTCCTGCACCACCTGCGGCGCCTGCGTCGAGCAGTGCCCGGTGGACATCGAGCACATCGACCACATCGTCGACATGCGCCGCTACCAGGTGATGATCGAGAGCAACTTCCCGACCGAGGCCGGGACGATGCTCAAGAACCTGGAGAACAAGGGCAACCCGTGGGGCCTGGCCACCAAGGCACGCCTGGACTGGGTCAAGGAGCTGAAGAAGGAGACCGGCATCGAGGTCCCCGTCATCGGCGAGGACATCAACCCAACCGAGGTCGAGTACCTGTACTGGGTCGGCTGCGCCGGCGCGCTCGAGGACCGGGCCAAGAAGACCACCAAGGCCTTCGCCGAGCTGCTGCACACCGCGGGCGTGAAGTTCGCGATCCTCGGCAAGGAGGAGACCTGCACCGGTGACTCCCCGCGCCGCCTGGGCAACGAGTTCCTCTTCCAGATGCTCGGCGCGCAGAACGTCGAGACGCTGAACGCGGCGCTCGAGGACGCACCCGTGAAGCGGATCGTCGCCACCTGCCCGCACTGCTTCAACACCCTGGCGAACGAGTACCCGCAGCTGGGCGGCCACTTCGAGGTCATCCACCACACCCAGCTGCTGCAGCACCTGATCGACGAGGGCAAGCTGCTGCCGGTGAACCCGGTCGAGGGTCTGATCACCTACCACGACCCCTGCTACCTGGGCCGTCACAACAAGGTCTACAGCCCGCCGCGCGAGATCATGGACAAGGTCCCCGGTCTGCGTCAGCAGGAGATGCACCGCCACAAGGAGCGCGGCTTCTGCTGCGGCGCCGGCGGTGCGCGGATGTGGATGGAGGAGCGGATCGGCAAGCGCATCAACACCGAGCGCGTGGACGAGGCGCTGTCGCTCAACCCCGACATCGTCTCCACCGCCTGCCCGTTCTGCCTGGTGATGCTCTCCGACTCGGTCAACGGCAAGAAGAACGAAGGCGCGGCCAAGGAGTCGCTGCGCGTCGTGGACGTGGCCCAGCTGCTGCTGGAGTCGGTCAAGGCCGACCCGGCCGCGCCCGCCGCCCCGGCGGCGGAGCCGGAGCCGGTCTCGTCCTGAGCGTCTGTGAGTCTGAGCGTCTGTGTATCTCTTGGCGGCCCGTTGGATCCCTGGATCTGGCGGGCCGTCAGCGTTCACTAGGATCTTGTTCCATGACCGATCACATGAACGAAGACATGCGTGGGACGGCCAGGGGGACGAGGGGGATCGCACGCGTGCTCCGGCGCGCGTTGGCGCCGGTGGCGGCTGCGGCCGCGCTGGCCCTGGCGCCGGTGTCAGCCGTCGCCGCGCCGCACACCGGCTCGCCGACCGTTCCCGGCCACCCGAGCCTGCTGGCCGATGCCAACGGCCGCCTTCCGCTGGCCGTCACCGGCCCGAGCGGTTCGATCAAGCACATCCCCGGCGGCTGGGTGCTCGCCACTCACGGCGACGGGCGCACCTACGCCCAGTCGGCCGCACCTGCGGTGAACGTGGGCGGCGCCTTCACCGTCTCGGCCTGGGTCTACGCGGACGGCCGCGGCGGCAGCGAGTCAGCGGTCAGCCAGGGGGCCGGGACGGCGAACGCCTCCTTCAGCCTCGGCCGCGCCTTCAACCCCGGGCACTTCGCCCGGACGCCGCTCTGGGACTTCTCCGTCAGCACGGCGCCCGGCACGGTCGTCTCCGTGTTCGCCCCGGCTTCGTACCACGTCGACAAGACCTGGGCGCTCTTGACCGGTGTCTGGGACCCGAGCCGCCACCGCATCTCCCTCTACGTCGACGGCAAGCTGGCCGGCATCCAGACCGCGGCCCGCGTGGTCGTCGGGCACGGCGGCCTGCAGCTCGGCCGCGAGGCCGACATCGCCGGCTGGACCGACGCCTGGAACGGCGTCATCGGCCACGTGCAGGTGTGGAACCGGGCGCTGACCCCGGCGCAGGTCCTGGAGATCGACAAGCACGGCGGCCCGAAGGGCGTCCCGGCCGCGCACTCCTGGCTCGTGGCCTGAGGAACGGTCGTCTCCCGGGTCCCCGGCCGACCTCGGGCCGGGGGCTCGCTAGCATCGCGGGCATGACATACGGCGATCCGATACCAGCAGACGGCGACCGGACGTCGCAGCCGCCCCCGCAGCAGCCGCCCGCGCAACAGTCGGCCGCGCAGGGGCCGTTCGGCGGGCCGTCGTGGCCGACGCAGCCGACTGCTCAGGTCCCGCCGCAGGGCCCGGGGTACGGGTACCCGGGATCTGCGGCCACACCGCGCCCGCCGGTGCCGCAGCCCGACTGGAACGCGCTGGCCGACCAGCACGAGCGCGACAGCAAGCGCGGGAAGTGGCGGCTGCTTGCGGCCGTCGGCGGCGCCTTCGTCCTGGGTACAGTCACGGGCGGCGTCGCGGTCAAGGCGGTGGACGGCGGCCCGAGCGCAGCCGTGGCCGTCGCTTCCGGCCGCGCATCGGGCTCCCCCACAGCGTTGGCGTCGCCCTCCTCCTCGCCCCCGTCCCCGGTCGTCACCCGGCTCGACGACGCTGCCGGTTCGGTCCCGTTGAGCGTCGGCTCCGGCGCGAAGGTCACCGACGTGCAGGGCGCGAGGGCACTCCAGTTGACCGGCACCGCCGACGCCTTCGCCGCCGGGCCGAACGCGCTGGTCGACACGAAGGGCAGCTTCACGGTCTCCGCCTGGGTGCTGAACCAGGACTTCAGCGACACCCGGGCGGCCGTCACCCAGGGCGACCACGACTACTACGCCTTCGATCTGGGGCGGGAGTTCCGGGCCGGAAAGTTCTCCTGGATGTTCAAGGTCCAGTCGCCGACCAACAAGCCCGGCAATCCCTCCCAGCCGCTCTACGCCCGCGCCGCAGCCGCGCCCGGCGCGGCCTGGACCTTGCTGACCGGCACCTACGACGCCAAGAGCAGGAACATCTCGCTCTACGTCGACGGACGCCTCGCGCAGACCACCAGGACCAACGGCGTCTGGCCCTACGCCGGGGCGCTGCAGGTCGGCCGGGTCCGCTACAAGAGCAGTTGGACGGACGACTGGATCGGCGCGATCAGGGATGTCAGGGTCTGGCCGGTGGCTCTCTCGCCCGCGCAGGTGGCCGCGACCGCGAAGGCCCCTGGCGTGCCCGCACCGGCCCATGCCTGGCTGGTGAGCTGATCTCCTTCCGTCGTCCCCGCCTTGCCCTCCCTGTCTTGCCGTCCCTGTCTTGCGCTCCGGGCGGCCTGCCGTGGGCTCGACGGGTCCCGATAGCATCGCGCGCATGACATACGGGGATCCGATACCGGGCGACGCCAACCGATCGCAGTCGCAGGGGGCCGACTGGCCGACGCTGCCCGCGCAGCAGTCCCAGCCGCAGCCTCCCGGGTACGGCGGCGGCTACCAGCCGGCGTACACGCGTGCCCCTGAGCCCGACTGGAACGCGCTCGCCGATCGGCACCAGCGCGACAGCAAGCGCGGCAAGTGGCGCCTGGTCGGCGCCGTGGGTGGCGCGTTCGTGTTGGGAGCGGTCGCCGGCGGCGTCGGCGTGCACGCGATGGACGGCGGGACCGCTTCCGCTGCGGCCTCGGGCAAGCCGTCCGGCTCCCCATCTGCCTCCGTCTCGACCTCCGCGTCGACCTCCGCGTCGGCCTCCCCCTCGGCATCCGCCGCATCGGCCGGCGCCCTCGCGGACGCCGACGGCGACGTCTCGCTCAGCTACCAGCCCGGCGCGCAGGTGCGGCCGGGGAACGGCAGCAAGGTGCTCTGGCTGGACGGCACCCCCGACGCCTACGCGGCCGCCCCGGCACCGGTGGTGAACACCGACGGCAGCTTCACCGTATCGGCCTGGGTCATCGACAAGCGGGCCGACGGCGCGGTCATGGCGATCAGTCAAGGAGAGGGCGGCTACTACGCCTTTGCCCTGGGCCGGGACTACTGGCCGGGCCATCACGGCTGGGTGTTCAAGGTCCAGTCGGCTGCCGGGAATTCGGACAACACGTCCTACCCGGTCTACGGCAAGGGTGACGCCGCGCTGAACACCTGGGTGTTCCTGACCGGCACCTACGACGCCAAGAGCAGGACGATCTCCCTCTATGTGAACGGCAAGCTCGCCCAGTCGTCCAAGGTGCCCGGAATCTGGCACAACCCCGGTGCGCTGCAGATCGGCCGGGCGGCCTACAAGGGCCAGTTCGGCAACAACTGGGACGGCGCGATCGCGCACGTGCAGATCTGGACCGCCGCGCTGACCCCGGCGCAGGTCGCGGCGGCGCTTCACGACAAGTCCGGGGTGAAGACCGCGCACTCGTGGCTGGTCAGCTGAGTGTCCGCAGGGCTGTGCCACGTCACAGCTCTGTCCCGGCTGCCCGCTTGATCTTTTCTGTACCCGGCGGCCGGGTACCGTCAGCTTGTGCGTCTACGAGGAATCAGGATCGGCAGCGGTCGGCAGCAGGCGGAGGCCGTGACCGCGGCTTCGGGCGGGTCCGCCCCCGCGGCGGTGGCCGTCGACCCGGCCGACGAGCGGGGCCACACCCGCTCCTTCACCCTGCCACAGATGCCCGCGGCGGGAGAGCTCGACGGGGAGCACGTCACCGTCTACCGGGCCGGCCAGCCCCACCCGAAGGTCGGCTCCGACCGGCTGCACTGGCGTGAGCTGCTGCGCGGCCTGGTCCGCCACCCCACCCGGACCTTCGCGCAGATGCGCGCGCACCAGGTCTGGGGCCCGGCGCTGACCGTCTCCGCCCTCTACGGTCTGCTGGCCACCTTCGCCTTCGGCAGCACCAGCGACCAGATCCTGAGCTCGACCTTCGGCATCGCCCTGACGATCGTGCTGAGCAGCGTGGTGGGCTTCGTCCTTGCGGGGCTGATGCTGGGGTCGGTCACCCAGGCGCTGGCGCGCCGCCTCGGCGGGGACGGCGCCTACGCGCCGACGGTCGGGCTGTCCATGCTGATCGCCTGGCTGACGGACGCGCCCCGGCTGCTGCTCGCGCTCTTCGTGGCACCGGGCAATGGCGTCGTCCAGGCGCTGGGCTGGGCGACCTGGGCGCTGTGCGCGTGGCTCCTGACCGCGATGCTGCGGCAGGTGCACGACCTGCCCTGGGGCAAGGCGGCGACGGCGGGGGCGCTGCAGCTGATCATGCTGCTCGTCGTGATCAAGCTGCCCACCCTGGGCTGACCGGTCCCGCGTAGCTCGGCTTTCCGGCTTCTCTGCCCGCTTGCGGTTGAATGGTCCAGCACGAACCCATGACCGTCTGGAGCATCCCATGACCGCGCCCTCCCTCCCCGCCGTCTCCACCCAGGTGACCTTCCCCGCCGGGGACGTCGAGGGCCGGTCGACGGTCGTGGCCTGCGTTCCACTGCCGGACGGCCGCCACGGCGTCGTCGTCGAGCGCACGCCCTTCCACCCGCTCGACCACACCTGGCCGGACCAGCCGGCCGACACCGGCACGCTGGCCGGGCAGGCCGTGCTCGACTGCGTCACCGGCGGCCTGAGCCCCGAGGGTGAGCTCTCGCTGGGTGCGGACATCCCCGTGCGGCGCGGCGACGCCGACTGGTCCTGGCTCGTCGTCCACGTCGTGGCGGAGCCGGTCGCGGTGGGGGAGGACGTCGAGCTGCGCGTTGACGCCGACCGCCGCGCCGCGCTCTGCGCCTCGCACACCGGTTGCCACCTGCTCGCGCTGGCCCTGAACTCCGCGCTCGCGCCGCGCTGGCGCAAGGACCCGGGTCGCAGCGACTCGCTCGGCAGCCCGGACTTCGACTCGCTGGCCATGGACACCTCGCGGATGGACACGGCCGCCAGCTACGACGTCTACCGGATCGGCAAGTCCCTGAAGAAGAAGGGCTTTACGGCGGACGGCCTGGCGGACGAGCTCGCGGCCGTCACCGACGCCGTCAACGCCCGCCTCGCCGCCTGGGTCGCGGCGGACTCGTCGGTCCGCGTCGAGGCCCCGAGCCCGGAGCTCACCGCCCGCCGCGAATGGCACGCCTCGCTCCCGGAAGGCCATGCCTCGATCTTCTGCGGCGGCACCCACCTGCACCACCTCGGCGAGCTCGCCGCGCTGACGGCGGAGCTCCGCTTGAGCGAGGACGGCACCGAGCTGACGGTCACGACCACGCCGAAGCGGGCCTGAGGCCGGGCCTCAGATCTTCTGGATCCTTCTAGATCTTCGTCCGGTGGAAGTTCATGTAGGAGCGTGACGGCGTCGGGCCACGCTGGCCGAGGTAGCGGGAGCCGTACTTCTCGGACCCGTAGGGGAACTCGGCCGGCGAGCTCAGCCGGAACATGCAGAGCTGGCCGATCTTCATGCCGGGGTAGAGCTTGATCGGCAGCGTCGCGACGTTGGACAGCTCCAGCGTCACGTGCCCGCTGAACCCGGGGTCGATGAACCCGGCCGTCGAGTGCGTCAGCAGCCCGAGGCGGCCGAGCGAGCTCTTGCCCTCCAGGCGGGACGCCAGGTAGTCGGGGAGGGACACGACCTCGTAGGTGGACGCGAGCGCGAACTCACCGGGGTGCAGGATGAACGGGTCGTCCCCGTCCGGCTCCACGAGCCGGGTGAGGTCGGGCTGCTCGACTGCGGGGTCGATGTGGGGGTACTTGTGGTTCTCGAAGACCCGGAAGAACCGGTCGAGACGCACGTCGATACTGGACGGCTGGATCATGGCCTGGTCGTAGGGGTCGATGACCACACGACCGGACTCGATCTCGTTCCGGATGTCCTTGTCTGAGAGCAGCACGGGTCGAGGTTACGTGCATGAGCGGACCCCCGCCCAATCCGGCACGGGGGTCCGCGTCAACTCCTGATATTCGCTACGCCAGGAACTCCGCGGCTTCCCGCCGCAACGCCCGCGTGATCTGCTCCGTCGAAAGCACCGCCAGGTCCGCAGGCACCGCACTGCGCAGCCGCGCGCACTGCGGGCACCGCATCAGCCGGCCGGGGCCGATCCGTGCGGACCGCAGATTCTGCAGTGGGAAGCTCGCGGTGCTGAACAGGTGCCCTTCGGCACAACGGACGACTGTGCGCTCCATTGCATCCTCTCCCCAACGCCGTAGGCCAGCCCTGCCACCCTAGGGGATCTTCCGGACATAACGCCCACAGGCTCGCCGCCGACTCGCCATCCGAGGCGTCACGTTACGCCCACGCCGCGCACGCGCACCACCGCTGCACGTCGCGTGGCTGATGGGGTAGAGTGAGGGTGGAACGGCCGTTGCTGACGGCTGGTCAGGCGGGCGTAGTTTAATGGTAGAACATAAGCTTCCCAAGCTTAGAGCGCGAGTTCGATTCTCGTCGCCCGCTCTTCAATGAATCCCCAGGTCAAAGGCCTGGGGATTGTTTGTTGTCCAGACCATTTCCAGATCCCCGTGCCAGATTCGTGCCAGAAGGCTGCTTGCAACCCCTCGGGCTCGGCTGAATAGGGCCGTTTCCAGGTGCTGAATTGACGATCGGCATCGAACCGTCTCAAATCGCGAGACGCATCCTCTGTGACCTGCGCCACTTGGGAGTGCCTGCTTGGGTGCTGAGTCGGGGCGGGCCCTTCCTGGTTAGGCTGCTGGATCGTGACTGCTGAATCGTCCGAACTGATGACCAGGGACCTGGCGCTCACCCTGCTGGCCGCGCTGCCGGCGGAGGTCGGTCCTGGATTGAGCGACGCGGAGTTGGACGCGGTCGAGGCGCGATTTGGATTCCGCTTCGCGGCGGATCACAGGACCTTCCTGCAAGCGGGTCTTCCGCTGGGCAAGAGCTGGCCGGACTGGCGCGGCGCCGATCCCGAGGAACTGCGCGGGCGGTTGGACTGGCCGACGCACGGCGTGATGTTCGATGTCAAGCATGGCTTCTGGTACCCGGGTTGGGGCACTGAGCCCGAGAGCCGACAGCAGGCCTTGCAACTGGCGGCGGCCCGGCTCCGGGAGGTGCCGCAGTTGGTGCCCGTCTACTCGCATCGGTACTTGCCCGGCATCAAGGGGGAGATCGGTCACCCGGTGCTGTCGGTGTACCAGACCGACATCATCTACTACGGCAACGACCTCGCCGACTACCTGCGGCACGAGTTCGGCATCGGCCCGTCCCGCTCCCTCGCGGCTACGCGGACGACGCTGCCCTTCTGGTCCTACTTCCTTGACGACGACGATGGCGGGCTCGCGGAGGACACCACGACGACGCCGCACGACCCCTACGCTGCGACCGCCCAGGAGGCCGTCGAAAATCTGCGGATGCTCGCGATCGAGCTGAGCGTGGGCCGCGGCGTCGATACCGACACGCTCGTTCAGGCGGCGCTTGTCGCCTACGCCCTCGGGGCCGACTCCCCGGCACTCCGCGACCTGGCCAGCTACAGCCTCCGGGACGGGGGCGAGGCCCAGCGGCTGTTCTCGCAGGCTCTGGACGAACTAGACCTCACCGCACAGCTCCCGTCCACGGACCGCGATGCCCGGTGGACCCTGTTGCGGTGGTGGCTCGAACTCATCTCCAACGGCAGCATGGACGCCATCGAGGGTGGCAAGCTGATCAACGAGGCCGGGGACCGGCTCGGCTGCTCGGAGGCGCTTCGGTCGTTCCGTGCCTGGACGATTCAATGGGACGACTGGAGCGAGGACTGGGGGATGCCACGTGAGGTCTACAAACAGCGGATTGTCGACGACGCCCGCAGGCTTTTGGCCGGTCCGTGGCCGCCACCGTCCTGAGAGTCAAAAATCGGGTGCACGAGCCTGACCGGCCCGGACACCCCTCCATGAACTCTTGCGGAGCGGCACTAGCCTCCAGTCATGGGAGCACGAGCGCAGTATGTGGTGATCGAGGACGGCGCCTGGCAGCGGTACTACTCGCATTGGGCCGCCAATAGAGTGGTCGACGATCTGCTGCCTGGGCCCGCCGCGGCGACGCGCTGCTTCCGCGCCAACCGGGAGATCGACGCATGGCTCGACGACGTGTGGTGCGAGGGAGCCGCCCTCGTCGACCACGACCGCCGGATCCTCCTCTGGTTCGCCTTCGCTGACAGCTGGGCCGACCACCTTGCCGCCCGCATGGTACTGGCCCGGACATGGCCCGGCTGGGACGTCCGCTTCGCGCACGACGGCATGGGTGATCTGACCCACCACCTGGGCCTGGGCCGGGAACTGACGCGTGCACCAGGCTGGTTCGAGACCTTCGAGCCTTCCTGGTACTCGGACACCGAGGACGCCGAGCCCTGGTCCGTGGTCTCCCTGCGTCTGCCCGACGGAAGCGTTGGCGCCTGGGGCAGCCGGAGGGAGACTGTCGAGCACGTCGCGGACGGCCCCGGTCTGATCGACCTGCTCGTTGATGCGCCGGCCACTCCTCTGCTCACGGACATGCCCTATGGCGGTGTGCACTTCGAGCCGCAGACTCGCACCGTCTCGCTCTGGGCAGTACAGACCGTGGCAGGCATCCACAACTGGCCGTTGCCGGGCTGGGAGAACTGGACCCTGGACTTCCGTGGCGACGACCACACCCATCAGGCCCACGTGCTCGCCGCTCACTTCCCTTTCCCCCAAGTCCCGCTCGCTTCCGCACTGCGGCGGCTCAGCGACGGCCTCGGTACCCCGCCGCCCGACAACGGCGCGCTGCTTGCCCGCGCCGCGGCTGCGCCGGGTCCGGATGGCACCGTCCCCGTGGTCAACCCCGCAGCGCTGGTTCCGCACGAACCGACCGATCCCACCCCGGCCGAACTGACCGAACTGCGCACGACGCTCGATGCGTTGCTCGCGAGAGCCGCGGTCGACTGACGATCGACCAGCGCACGGGCTTGCCGCGAATCGAGGCACCATCTGGCCCGACTCACTGGCATGGTGAAAGACCAGCGGGGCAGGCCCTGTCACCAGGCCCTGCCCCGCTGTTGTGGTGCACCTACGCCTCGCGAGTCTCGCCACCGTCTTCGTGGATCGGCTGCTGACGGCGAGTCCGGATGTCGACCACGGCCGCGCTGATTTGCCTGGAGATCTTGCGCTGCTGCTCGTCAGTGGCGTGCTGGTAGACCATCGCGGCGCTGACGGAGGCGTGCCCCATGCGGGTCATCAGGTCCTTGAGGCTGGCACCCGTGTTCGCCGCGAGGGTGTTCCCCGTGTGGCGCAGGTCGTAGAAGCGAAAGCCGGGCATCCCGGCGGCGTCCCGCGCCTTGCGCCATTTGCGCCCGAAGGTGGAGCGACGGAAGGGAGCACCGCGCTCGCCGAGGAACAGGAGGCTGTCCGGCTCCTGGCCGACGTAGAGCTTGAGGTGGTGCTCGAAGTCCGGCAGCAGCATCTCCGGGATGACGATGGCGCGCTTGCCGGCCTTGGACTTGGGCTCCTTCACGACACGGTGTCCGGAACAGAGTTCGGGCGCTGCGCGCCGGATCCGGACGACGCCGTCGAGAAGATCGACGTCCGACCTGCGCAGCTCAGCCAGCTCCTCCGGGCGCAGCGACAAGAAGGCGCCCATGAACACCATCAACTGCCAGCGCGGCCCAATCAGGTGAGCGAGGTGGAGTACCTGCTCGATGGTGGCGACCGGCCGCTCGGCGGCCTGTTCCTTTGCCGCGCCCTTGATGCGGCAGGGATTGCGACGGATCAGCTCGTCGTCGACCGCCGTTTCCAGCACCGCCTTGAGCAGGCGGTAGCACTTCGCCGTCGTCGTTGCTTTACCGCTCTCCAGGAGCTCCGCCCGCCATGCGCGGACGCGGGGTGCGGTGATCTCCTTGACCTCCCAGTCGCCGAAGGCGGGCTGGAGGTAGAGCCGCAGGAGGCGACGGTACAACTCCCTCGTCAACGGAGCGAGGTCGCGCTCGGCGATCCAGGTCTGCGCGTAGGTGCCGAAGTTGACCGCGCCCGCGAGTGGGTCGCGCCAGTCTCCCCGGCGCATGTCGGTCTCGACCTCGGCTAGCCACGCGTCGGCGTCCGTCTTGGTCGGGAACGTGGTGTCAGCCGTCCGCTCCAGCCCGTCCGGGCCGAGGTAGCGGGCCTGGAACCGCCCTGACGGCAGCTTCCGGACAGAGCCGAAGCGCCGACGGCGACCGCTGTTGTTGGCCATCAGGCAGCCCTCCGCGACCGAGCGGAGGAACGGCGGATCGCCGTGACCGTGTTGGCGGCGATGTACGCGTCGAGAGCGCTCTGGGGGATGCGAACGTACTTCCCCGCCTTGACGAAGTCGATGCGCCGCTCGGCTATGAGGCGGCGGGGGAAGCGCTCGGTGGTGCCGAGGATCTCGGCGACCTCCGAGACGCTCAGGTAGCGCTGAAGCCCGTTGGGCTGTGACATAGGGGACGCCTTTCGGCGGTCACGGGGGCAACGTGACCGCTGGACTGTTCGGGATGGGCGGTGGACTTCGGTGGGGCGTCCGCGCTGGTGGCCCTCGGGGTTCGTAGCACCGGGGGTCGGTCGGCGGATGTGAGCGGGCAGGCTACGGCGACAGCGGCCGTATACCTAGAAAGATCGCGACTGGGCGTTACCCGTCGGTGCCGGGCTCGCTGCGGAGCGGGTCCTCGGGCGAGTTCGGCGCCGGGTAGAAGGTGAAGCCGCCGGGATCCGGCTCGACGCCGAGGCGCTCGGCGATCTCGTCGTATCTGGCCTCGGCCGCCTCAAGTCTGGCCTTGGCGGCGTCGGCGAGGTCCTGGGCGACCTGATGCTCCTGCTCGGCCTTCTGGATGTCGAAGCCCGCTTCCTGGAGCTCCCAGTGCGGGTCGTCGGGTCCGGCGACGGCTTCGAGCATGAAGTGGCCGGCGGGGACGTGCAGGGCCTTGGCGAGGCCGAGGGCCTCGTCGAAGCTGATACCCCGGGTGCCGTTCTCGATCTTGGCGATCTGAGTCTGGTGCATCTTGAACCCGAGGCGGCGCATGCGCTCGGCCATGTCCTCCTGGGAGAGGCGAGCCGTCGTGCGCAGGACCTTCAGGTTGTGCGCGACCAGGGCCTCGCCCTCCGGCGGGGCCCAGCGCTGGGGCTTGGCATCGTCCACTTCTTCTGCCTCCTCTCTCATGCGGACGGGTCTACATGACCACAGTTCCTAGACTATAACAGCATCGCCTGGTCAACCTGCAAGAGCATATGGCCGAATGTGGCGCAGATCACAGTGGTTCTGGCCAGGCAATATGCTGGATCCGGCTGAGTCTGCCATGCGGGGTGAGGTTGACAGCGGGCATGCGTCCGTGCATACTCATGCTGCAAGGGCATCAGAAGACGAGTCGGAGAGAGGTTGAACGTGTAGGTGCCCGCCCCGAGGAACGCGAAAACCCCCGGCGCTACGAACACCGGGGGCTGCTGGATGCCTCGCCACCGCCCATCCCAGGACAGTCGTCTGCGGCGGAACCGGGTTGCCCCCCGGAGCCGCCGAGTGAGGATCTCCATGAACGAGAGTACCGCCCCCGCCCCCCAAGCGGCACCCCAGCCCGCAACCGCGTCCCCAGCCTGTGGACAGGCTGACGCCGCCGCGCTGCTCGACGAGTTGCGCACCACCCTGGCCCGCTTCGTGGTCCTGCCCACCGGGCAGGCCCTGGACGCGACCGTGCTGTGGATCGCGGCGACCCACCTGCAGCCGGTGTGGCAGCACGCCCCGCGCCTCGCGGTGGTCGGCCCCGCGAAGCGCTGCGGGAAGTCCCGCCTGCTCGACCTGCTCACCGAGACGGTCCACAACCCCGTCATCACCGTGAACTCCACGGCGGCGGCGATCTTCCGCTCCATCTCGGACGAGCCGCCGACCCTGCTGGTCGACGAGGCCGACACCATCTTCGGCAGCCCCAAGGTCGCCGAGAAGAACGAGGAGATGCGCGGCCTGCTCAACGCCGGCCACCAGCGCGGCAGGCCCGTCCTGCGCGTGGTCGGCAAGGAGCACGCCCCGCACTCCTTCGCCACCTTCGCCATGGCCGCGCTCGCCGGCATCGGGGACCTCCCCGACACGATCATGGACCGGTCGGTCGTGATCCGGATGCGCCGCCGAGCCGAGGGCGAGCATGTCAGCCCCTACCGCACCCGCCGCGACAGCCCCGCCCTCCACGCCCTGCGGGCCCGTATCGCGCGCTGGGCCGCCAAGGTCGCCGACCAGGCCCTGCACCTGGAGCCGGTCATGCCGGTCGAGGACCGCGCCGCCGACACCTGGGAGCCCCTGGTCATCGTCGCCGACCTCGCAGGCGGCACCTGGCCCGACCGCGCCCGCACCGCCTGCCAGCGGATGGTCGCCGCCGAGGCCCAGGCCGAACAGGACAACCCGTCCAACGCCCGGATCCTCGCCGACATCCGCCGCGCCTTCGCCGCCGCTGGTGATCCGGAGAGCATGTCCACCGACGCCCTGCTCTACCGCCTCAACTCCGACCCCGAGGCCCCCTGGGCCGAGGCCGGGCGCGGCGGGCTGAACCCGCGCGCCCTGGCCGGGATGCTGCGCGAGTACGGCATCCGCTCCGGCAACGTCCGCATGCCCGACCAGACCCAGCTCAAGGGCTACCTGCGCACCAAGTTCACCGACGCCTGGAAGCGCTACTGCCCCACCGTCCACCCCCTCACCAGCGGTGACGTCAGCAGGGCCGCGCAGCCCGACTGAGCCGCCGAGCCAGCCCCCGCTGGCTTCAATCACGAAAATCCGGACCCGTTCAATCGATAATCGCCGCGATTTTTAGTGATTCGAACCGGTGGGGGAGCGTCTCACCCCGATCAGCCACAGGGCGTTCAGAATCTGAACAGGAGCCCGTTCAGATTCTGAACAAGCCAGCCGTTCAGCTTCTGAACAGCGGCTGGAGGTGGGCCCAGGCCACACCTGCCCGGCCCGTGCTGCCGCCCAGGCTGAGTTCCCTGGTGGAACGCGCGCCGTGTTCTCTCGTGGAACGCAGCGCTTGTTCCCCGAGTGAACGGCGGCTGCGGGCAGCCCTGGCCATCCGCGTCTCGTGCCGTCCTTGCCGTCCCAGCCGTATAACGGCAGGTCAACGGCCATGTAGCCAAGACGGCAGAGCGTCCCAAGACGGATAGCGATCCGTCCCGGGACGCCGGCGGGGGCACGGCCCGCTCCCATCGCGGCCCGTCAGGCGCACCGTCACCACCTCGGTCCAACGGGACCGGCAGGACGCCGAGACGCGCCGCCGGACGGCGCGAAGACGCCACGCCATGGCGCTGCCGTACCCGGCCTGACCTGCGACGTCAACGGCAAGACGGCCAAGACGGATCACCGCACACCACCACCAAGACCTCACCCCTGAAGGGGACACCCACACCCATGTCCGACGCCCCCGCCATACCCGCCCACCCATCCGCTCCGGCCAGCGGTCACCGCGCCACCTGGTGGGACCGCTGCGCGATCGTGCTGCTCGGCGTAGCCGGATGCGCCCTGTCCTACGACGCGCTGCGGCAGATGGCCACCGCCGTTCACGTCCGCCCCACCCTGACCTACCTCTTCCCCGTGGTCATCGACGGCTTCATCGCCTACGGGGTGCGGGCCCTGCTGGTCCTGCGCGAGGCTCCGCTGCCCGCAAGGCTGTACGCGTGGGGGCTGTTCATCGCGGCGAGCGCCGCGAGCATCTGGGCGAACGGCCTGCACGCCCTGGACCTGAACCGTCCCGGCACGGTCACCCTGCACCTGGACGACACCACCGTCACGGTCCTGTCCTCGGTCGCGCCGCTCGCCCTGGCCGGAGCGACGCACCTGCACATCCTGATCACCCGCTACGGCGGCACATTCACCAAGCCCGTCCCCACGCCGCCGGTGCCCGCGACCCCGGCCGGGGTTCAGGACGGTACGCAACCGGTGCCCGAGCAGGCCGCCGAGGTTCCGTACACCGCCTCCGCAGCGATGCCGGCGGCACCGCCCCAGCAGCCGAGCCTCGCTCTCGCCGCCTCCACCGAGGCAGAGTTCGCCCCTTCACCGTCGTCCGACGGAACCGAGCCCGAGGCCGGGCACGACGGCGACGACGATCCGGGCGTCGCCCAGGACGACACCGAGACCGAGCCGGAACCCGAAGGCCAGGACCCAGAGGAGGGTTCGGGTTCGGCCCCTGCCGCGAAGGCAGGCGGGCGTCCCGCGCTGGCCTCGATCGCGGAGCTGGCCGACGTCATCGCCGCCGCGCACCCCGACGGTTCCGGACTGACGCGCGACAGCGCCCGAAAGGCCCTCGCCGCGGCTGGCCTCGGCGCTGGCACCGACCGGCTGACCGAAGCAATGGCCCTGGTGCGGCGGCGATCCGAAGCCCGCGAGCACCCCGCCGACTGACCCCGCATCAACGGGCCGCTGCCCGGACCTGAACCGGTTCCGGGCAGCGCCCGCTTCCCGACCCCCTACCGGAGAAGTCCGGCCAGGCCAAACCGTCGAATCTCCGCACACTCGCCACCTCACACCCGTCCGAGCAACGACTGGAGCCCCCGCCCCTCGTGAGCCGCAACCCCTTCTCCCGCAAGTCCCGCACGACCGAAGCGCCGCCAGCCGCTAGCCTCGCCGCAGGGCAACCGCCCACGCTCGACCGCAGCATCATCGGGGACGGCCTCCCCTCGACAGCGGAGCAAGCTGGGGCGAAGTCCACATCGCCTGACGGCGATGCGGACTTCGCGCTTGTGCCCGCCCTGGCCCACGGGGCCGCGACCGGAGCAGAGGCGGGGGTTGGGGCCGAGCGCGGCCACCACCAGGACCAGCCCGACGACGACGCGCGCTTCGCGCCGACCGTCACTCCTGCCGAGTTCGTCCACCGCGGCGTCGCCGCGAACGACATCCCCGCACCCGCTCACGACGACTCCGTGCCCGGCGCCGCACGTCGCCGGCACCTGAGTGACGTCCTGTACCGGCCGCGCTCCGGTATCACGCGCTCGGTGCAGCTGACATGCTCGGCTGAACCAGCGGAACGCGTGTTCCTCAAGCGCGCTGCCCAGGAGGCCGGTCGCTCCCTTTCCGGGTACCTGATGGACGCTGGCCTCGCGTTCGCGCACGCCTACCTGCCCGACCAGCGTCCCGAGGGCGTGCCCGCGCTGCCGTCGCCGCAGGCCACCCAGGACCTGATGGTCCTGTTCGGGAAGCTGATCCGGGAGTTCGGCCGTATCGGGAACAACCTCAACCAGCTCATGCGCGCCGTCAACAGCGGCGTGCTGCCCGACCGGGCCGAGGAGATCCTCGACGAGCTGCACCAGGTCGCGGTGCTGGCCCGCCGCGCCCTGGAGCAGGTCCTGGACGGAGGTGGCCGCCGTGGTGCCTGACGTCTCCACCGGCGACCGCTCCCGCGGCCTGCTCTCCTACCTCTTCGGCCCCGGCCGCCGCGACGAGCACACCGACCCGCACATCGTCGCCGCCTTCGCCATGCCAGGCCTGATCGATCCCGGCCGCGTTCCGCTCGACCAGCACCAGGCCGCGCTCACCGAGTTGGCCGACTACCTCGACCAGCCCGTGCGGCTGCGCGAGCAGCGCCTGGGCAAGAAGGTGCCGCAGCACGTGTGGCACTGCCCCGTCCGCACCGCCCCCGGCGACCGCTACCTCACCGACGCCGAGTGGGCCGAGGTCGCCCGCCGCATCGTGCACGCCACCGGCATCGCCGAACACGGCGACGACGCCGCCTGCCGCTGGATCGCCGTCCGCCACGCCGAGGACCACATCCACATCATGGCCACCAGCGTCCGCGAGGACGGCCGCCGACCCCGCAACAAGGGCGACGGCCGCCGCGCCCAGGAGGAATGCCGTCGCATCGAGGCCGAACTCGGGCTGCGGCGGCTCAAGTCCGGCGACGGCACCGCGCCCAAGACTCCGACCAGCGCCGAGCGCGCCAAGGCCGAGCGCCAGGGCCGCAAGAACACCGCGCGGGTCTGGCTGCGCGAGCACGCCTACGCCGCCGCAGCCGCCGCGCGGGACGAGGCCGAGTTCTTCGCGGTCCTCACCGCCCTCGGCGTGAACGTCCGGCCACGCCTCGGACCCGTGACCGGAGAGGTCACCGGCTACAGTCTCGCCGCGCCCGGCGACACCAACAGCAAGGGGGAGCTGATCTTTTACGGCGGCTCCGAACTCGCACCCGACCTGTCCGTGATCCGGCTCCGCGAACGCTTCACCCCCGCCGAGGAGGACAGCGTGCAGACGGTGTCGGTCGTCCGCGTCGACCGTCAGGCCGATGCGGGCAGCACCTGGCAGCGTGCCGACACCGAGCTGCGCACCGCGTTCGCACTCGTCGCTCAGGCCACGGACGGATCGGCGAGCGCGGAGATGGACGCCCAGGTCCAGGCGCAGGCGGCGGCGTTCGCCGAACTGCTCCACAACACCGCCGCCGCGGCACCGCGCCAGCTCCGCGCCGAACTGCGCGCCGCAGCAGCAACGTTCGGCCGCGCCAACCGGTCAGCGATCCGCGCCGAGCACCGGGCCGCCGACGCACTGCGCCAGGCCGGAAGGGCGCTGCTGACCGTGCCCGGAAGCAAGGACGGCGACTTCGTCACCGCCGCACTTGTCTCCGCGGTTTTCCTGCTCATCGCCCTGGGGGAGTGGCACACCCAGCGCGGCCACGAGCAGCAAGCCGCAGCCGCCCACCAGGCCCTCGCCCACCTCCGGAGCGCCCAACAGCAGGCCGCCCAGCCCCGACTCGCGCAGCTCACCGACCGCACCCCCAATCGAGAGGAGGCCGACCGGCTCGCCGTCGTCGTGCGGACGGTCGTGCCCGAGCACGCCCAGCGGATCCTCACCGACCCCGCCTGGCCCGCCCTGGCGACCACACTCGCCCAAGCCGAATCCGCCGGCACCCCCGCTCGCCGCGCTCTCGCCGACCTGACCGGACAACGCGAACTCGCCACCGCCGACCACCCCGCCGAAGTCCTCCTGTGGCGCCTGCGCAACCACACCGCCGACCAGATCAACCGCCGCACCAACGCCGCCACCCACCGCAGCGCCACCCGTCGAACCCCCATCACACCCGGCACCGGAGTCGCACCTGGCCAGCCGCGCCCGATCGACACCGACCACCGACGCCGCACCCGCTGACACAGAGATCGGAGCCGAGCGCAGGAGAGATTTCAACGCGAAGCCCGGCGAATTTCAAAGTGAAATTCTCCGATTTCGCATTGGAATCTCAGCCGGTAGCGACGGTAGCCGTCGGTCACGCAGACGTGGGCCAGGACGGGAGGGGCCACCGCGCTCGCGGCAGTAGGCAGCTGGGTCTGGTCGAAGCCCAGCCCAGCTGAGCATCTTGGCTCTGATCAGCGAGAACAACCCGCCGAAGTCCCCCTGCGGCGCTTGCAGAACGCCACCGCCGACGGGATGCATGAACGGCTTTGAAGCGTGATCACCCGCTGCACCACGCGTCTGGGGCCGACCAGGCTGCACCCGGCTACCCGACCGCCAGCCGGGGCCAACAGATACCAACTACTGAGGTCGCACTGTGAGACGCGCAGGCGTCACCATCTACGCCGTCCGGACAGGACGGAACTCCCCTGCCCAGGTCAGGATTTCGGTGCTCCCTCTGCTTCCGCATTTGCCGGAACGACCGGACCGGTGCGTCGCGATGTGGGTGCCTCCTCAAGGAATTTGTCGGCCAGTTGGTCCGTCCAGGCAGACCAGAGGCCCATCTCCTCCACCTGCCGGCGATAGCGCGTGTAATCCGCGCCGGAATACAGCTCGCGGACGCGCTTGAGGCGGATGAGCGTCAGGTAGTTCCGCTGTGCCCAGCGAGTGGCGTCCTGCAGCACGGCTCGCAGATGGTCTTCGGGGTACTCATACGTGCTCGGGAGAACAAAATCGATGTAGGCGCTGCCCTGCTTGGTGATTGCGGCATCGAGTTGGAGCGCGACGAACTGGCAGCCCATCGAGCCAGCCAGCGACTCCATCACCCGTAGGTGATCCGCGCGGAAGTCCACGCCCACCCAGATGGCATGACTCGCGTTGATCTCCGCGGCGCACGTGATGAGCCGCCCGAGGTGATCCGCGTCAGAGCGCTCAAGCTGGTTCTCGATCACAACGAAGCGGTCGGCTCCATCGACCTTGGTCTTGGCCAGAACATCGATCCTGTAGCCAGCGATCTTCTGCTCCGTCCCGACGAGCTCCAACCTGCTCTCCAGGTACATCGCGTTGCCTATGCGCCCGAGGTGCTTCGCGACCCACGGCGTCAGATCCTTGGCCTCGTAGGCGAAGTAGTCACGCATTTCATCTGCCGATTTTGTCCTACTTCGGTTGATGCTTGACACTGCGGCTTCAGTTGATGCTTGACACCTGTCAGCTGACATAGCTTCCTGACGATCGGTCAACGATCTC